>JAKJEQ010000025.1:319-18189 GCA_022705345.1 Planctomycetota bacterium
TTTTTATCAGCGATTTGGCAAAGAGCATCAAGTCTTAATTCGCGTGCCGCTGTTTCAATCGAAAGTTTTTTCTCCTTTGCGATTTTTTTTACATCGACAGACTTGATTTCTATAGGCAGCCGGAATTTTTCCGCCAGCGAAATAACATATTTTTCATCCGCATCGCTTTGCAGCCCTCGAAGCTGATGATTGATATGCGCAATAAAAAGGTCTTTATGAAAGAAACGATTAAATATATACAGCAGCACGACGGAATCTGCGCCGCCTGAAATTGCAAGCAAAACTTTCGTACCCGAAGGCAGAAGGTCATTTTGCTCTAAATATTCTTTAGTTTTTGTTTCAGCTTTATGCATAAAAAAAACAGGCCTGTAAACATTTTACAAGCCTGTTTGAAAATCATCAAGAACAAGAATAATTATTCAAGAGATAGAGCGTTCGCGTCGTTTGCGCCGGTAAGCTCTGCAATCCTCTCACGGATTGCTGTGCTGCTTTTATGATAATCTTCTTCCCTGTCAAGCGCTTCCCGGTATAGCTGGAGTGCTTCGTCTCTTTGTGCTAAATTATTATCTAACAGTTTTGCGGCTTGATATCGTGCCGGATATGGAGTCGCCGAATCCCATTGGAAAGCCCGCTTATAATAAAGGACCGCTATCGAATAATCTCCGAAATATTCGTGTATTCTGCCTGCATGGTAAGCGGCATCATCGATTTTGTCGCTGGTTGGATAATCTTGTATGAGATCATTAAATCCATTCAATGCCTGCTGCAATCTCTTTTTGCTTACATAAATTGGAACATGGTGCGGAAAAGCGACATCCTGGTGTTCGACGAGCATCGGGATCGGGAAAATTAAATTTGAGCGTTTGTACAAATTTATCGATTTTTTGTAAATGTTGTCCGCCTTCGGAATAATATCCCTTGCTCTCAGGTCGCTTCCGGCAACTTCTGCCTCGAGAATGTACCGGTATCTCGGTGCATCCTGAAGGAATTTCAATTCCCTGTCAACCCAGTTAATTTTAAGCTGATTACCGCTCTGTTCGTAGAACGATTTCATCTTTTCAAGTTCTGCGCGGTACGCCATGCGTTTTGACGCAACTGATTCAGCCAGCGCGACTTCCGATGCGGCAGATGGCGTCATTTGGTCGAAAACATCTGAAGCCGGCGGTTCATCCATGAAACGTCTGTGCGGTTCACAGCCGACAGGGATAAGTGCTAAAGAAGTGAAAAATATCAATAACGCTATCTTTTTCATCTTGAAATCCTTTCAAATATCTCAAAATCCGGTTTTAATTAAGATTATCAACTTCCAAACGCTTGTCAAGATACATTTGATTTCTCTTATAAAATTGACTTTTGATGATTTTATTCGTATTATTTCGCGATGAATAAACAAAAAACGGCTGATTCAGGACGAATGCTGACTTTATGTCACTAATAAGGAATATTGTTAAAATTCTGGCGAGTTTACCGACTCTGATCTTCGCGGTTATTATAATTGGGGCCGTTTACCTAGTCGCGATTGGCATCTACAAAGGCGGGACAGCACTCAACGACCTGCTCTCTGAAAATAAAAACCTGAAAAAGGCACTGACAAACCTCACCGACGAAAGCAAAATCGGCTATGCAAAAGTCCTAAGCCAAACGAAGGATGACAAGGGCAAAGTTTTAACAACTACCCTGCGATTTGTCGAAACTTCACGAGACAACGAGCTTAAACACGTCCTGCAGCGCGAATATACTATCGAAGGCGATGTTGTGCATTTCGACGCACTCATCGTGAAATTTTCAGATAAGATGGTGATGGACGGCCGAAAAAGAAGCATGTACCTTTGGCGAAGAATCTATGGAGAGAAAATGCAGCCCGATTCTGGCTATGCAATCGAGGAATTTGGCTCAGAACCCGGCAGGTATAGCGATATTATGAGAGAATTGTCTATCGAGGAACGGCAGGTATTCTGGGCAGGCATCTGGGATTTGGCAAACGACCCGGAGAAACTTTCAGAATACGGTATCTCGGCCATTTATGGTTCGGTAACTTATACACAGTTAAGGCCGAAGCTGATTTATGTTTTCAGAATTACCTCAACGGGTCTGCTTTACCCGGAAGTCATCCCTGAAATTTAATTGCCGCTTGAAATATTTTCCTTACAAATAATTAGTTTTTTATTTATAGGCTTAGGCTCCTTGCGCAATTATATTTGGTTTAAACCGAATTTTAAGGAGTCAAAGCTGTGAAAAAGTTAGCAATAACTGTTTTGTTTGTGTCATTTTCATTTCTAGTAAGCTGCCAGGAAAAGCAGGCAAAGACGACAGAAGAGCCGACAATGAAAGGCAAGCAAAAAAGCCCCTGTGCGGCAAAAGAATTTGAGAAAACCTCGCAATCCTATCCTCTCGGCGAAGTTATTCGTCTCGAAAAATCCATTCCTCAACAGGTCAACGCCAATGCGCCGTTCGATTATCGTATAGAAGTAACAAATCTTACAGATAATCAATTGGAAAGCGTTGTTGTTTCAGATCAAATACCGGAGCAAATCGAATTTGAGAGTTCTACGCCGGAATTGCAGAAAACTGAAGGATCGATTGTCTGGAATCTTGGCACAATCGAACCTAAAGGCACAAGGACTATCGTAGCCCGCGCGATTGCCAAATCCACCGGTTCTCTCGACACCTGCGCAAACGTCTCTTACGATTGCCCGACCTGTGCAGAGATTTCCGTTGTCCAGCCGAAACTTTCAATCACTCGCTCGGCGCCTTCGCAAATTCTTTCGTGCGACAGAATTCCTTTGCATTATATTGTTCAAAACACAGGAGACGGCTATGCATGCGATATTTCCGTCGATGAAAAACTTCCACAGGGTTTGATGACCGCGCAGGGGGATGAAACCATTAGTTTCGGTCTGGATTCGCTCGCACCCGGCGAATCGAAAGAGTTTGATATGATGGTTGACGCAATGGGCCCCGGAAAATTCTCTGGAAAAGCTACCGTTTCAGCAAGGGATATCGCCGCTGTAGATTCAGATACAATTGAAACCGTCGTCAACAAGCCGGTTTTGTCGCTCGAAAGCCGCGGACCTGAAAAGCAGTACGTCGGCCGTCCGGTCACTTATGAAATCATTGTCAAAAACACTGGCGACGGAATCGCAGCGAATTCTGTTGTCGTCGCTGATATACCGGAAGGCGTTACATTCGGAAACGCCACCGAGGGCGGAGAATATACGCATATGTCGCCCGGCAAAGTTACGTGGAATATCGGAGAACTTGCGCCGAATTCATCTAAAACTTTAAAACTCGAGGTCATCCCCGAACAAGCCGGCGATTTTGCTTCCACCGTAACCGCAAATGCCAGGTGCGCCGAAACAGTATCGCATACAGGAAAAACTACAATTACAGGAATTCCGGCCATACTGCTTGAAGTTACAGATACTCCTGACCCGATTGTGCTCGGCCAGGATGTGATGTACATTATAAAAGTTACAAATCAGGGATCCGCCGACAATTCGAATATCAAAATCAATTGCATGCTCGAAGAAGGCATGGAATTTGTCACATCCAGCGGACCTACTGAAGCGCAGGTCGAAGGCAATAATATCAACTTCCAGCCTCTGGGCACTCTTTCTCCGAAGGAAACCGTCCAGTGGTCTGTTACCGTCAAAGCCGCAAATGAAGGCGATAAGAGGTTCAAGACATCTCTTACTGAAACACAGCTTGACCGGCCGGTTGAAGAAACGGAAGCTACAACTTTCTATAAATAGAATTTGGATTTTTCTTTTTCGCACGCAGCCCGATTTTTTCAAAATTTCGGGCTGCTTTTTTAAACGGCTTATACTCTTAAAGAAGTAGGGAAATTCCTTTATTTTTTGAATTCTGTCAACTCAAATAGTATTATTTTGTCATTCACCATCGTTTTCCATGAACGGATAAATTATGAAGAATATTGGATGTTCTCTGGCTCTGTTAATTGTTTTAAGTTCATTTTGTTCTGCAAATGACCTTGTCGGGCAAAATGCGCCCGGTATAACTATTAAACAGTGGATAACCAATAACCCGCCCGATTTGCAGAAACTCATCGGCAGGGCGTTCGTTCTCGACTTTTGGGCAACTTGGTGCGGCCCATGCGTCTCGAACATCCCTGAGTTTATAAGTCTTTGCAGCAAATACAAATCCAAAGGCGTTGAATTTATCGCGCTTTCACAGGATAAATCTTCGGAAAAAGTCGAAAAACTCGTCAGCGAAAAAGGCATGAACTATCACGTCGCGATTGATAATGGTTCCGCTGACTGGTTTAAAGTAAAATGCTACCCCACAGTCGTAGTCGTTGACCGCAGCGGCAAAATTGCATGGATCGGCCAACCATGGGACGAGGCTTTTGAAAAAGCCATTGCTGCCGTCTCAAAAAACTAAAATTTGATTGCGATTTTAAAAGGCTGCAATAAAATCAAAAAACGATGGCACGCGCAAAACGTAAAATTGTTATCGTCAATGACAAGATGCAGAAAAATTACCGCTACGAACTGACTGCGCCGATGGGCAGAAAATTCGCGCCCGGTTTCAAACCGCAGCTAACGCCTCGCCAGATGCTCCGACTCGGCGTCTTCGGCGGAAAATATATGACCGATTGCCGTGATGAATTTCCGAAAGAGTGGTTCAAGAACGCAAAACTCAGCCCCGAAAAACACGATAAAAAATTAAACTACTTCGGCGTTGACGCAAGTCAGCCTTTATCTGAATGGCGCAGAAAGGGCTGGATTTATCCCGACGATCCCCGCGGGTGGTTTCAGTGGTATTGCAGATACTATATGGGAAGAAGAATTGAGGAAGAAGACCGCAGACAGATTAAGAGATGGAAAATGATTCGCCGCCATATAGCACAGATAAAGTTGAACTGCAAGAAGGGCGATTTAAACTGCCGCAAACGCCAGCGCCAAGCCCTCCTCCACTGGGCTTACGATAGCAGGAAAATTTAACCGACTAATTCGTATAATATAATCCCTAAATAATTTTTCGCAGTTATTTTAATCGTCCAATTCTTATTTTTAAGTTTTTTGCTTGACGCAAACTCTGATTTGTGATATAATATATGCAAATTGAGGAGTTTTGAGAAGCTTAAGTTATAGTTAATTTGTATGTTATTGAGGTCTTATTGTGAAGAATATTCTGTTTTTGCCGAAGTTTCCTTTCCGTCTGATTTACATTTTACTGTTGGTGCTGGTACTTTTTACGATAAATCATGAAGCCACTGCAAATTTGCTTGTAAATGGAGATTTTGAAAATGGTTCTTTTACAGGTTGGACTTGGACATCCACTGCAAATTCAGCAGGCACTGCAGGTATGATTCCATCAGTGAGTAGCTTTGGAATTATTTTCAGAGAGCCATTTAGCAAATGTTTTCAGGTATCTCCTGGCACCGATACCTATCATAGTGGAATGGGGCTGGAAGAAGGAGGGACTTTAACTCAAACAATCAATCTTGTTTCGGGTATGCAATACTCTATTTCTTTAAATGCTGCAATGATAAATCCCGGTCCCGGGGAACTTAATGATGCAGGACGTATTCGAGTTTATATAAACAATATTTTATTATGGAATTGGGATATTAACTGGATTGGGTCGCACGTAACAGTACGTAACGCTTATTCAGGGACATATACTGCTGCATCGAGCGGACAATATACTTTCAAACTATTATTTACGCGAACTTACATGGCTTATGCTCCTTTTGTAAATCACTATGCTGATAATATTTCTGTAACACCGATACCCGAACCTGCCTCTATATTTATATTAGGCCTTGGTGGAATAATCGGATTAAAACGAAGTTTTACATGATAAAACTTTGCCTAAGGCGCAAAAAAGTCAAAAAGAAATTCATAAATCTATAACTGCGCAATCAACGATAAAAAATGCAACCATTTTACGAATCACGAAACGAGCCTCGCAACCCTTGCCCGCCTTAGGCGGGGCAACCTTTAGACGACGTTCACCATTGCGCATCGGCATAAGGGCCGATGTAGCCTTTTGGTTTTTCTTTTGCGCGCGATTTAATTATCGCCTCAGCAATAGCGATATCGGATTTATTCGTGATTTTAATATTCGAGAAGTCCGTTTCGACTATCGCGACTTTATGCCCCAACGCTTCGACAAGCTGCGAATCATCGCTGATTTTCTTTTTGTCCAGTTTCTCGATATTCGCGCAAGCCTTAATGAGCAAATCTTTTTTAAACACCTGCGGCGTTTGAGCTTCAAATAATCCTGCTCGGTCAACAGTTTGAATAATTTGGCCGTTCTCGACTTTCTTCAGTGTCGCTACGACAGGGCAGGCAAGCATCGCGGCTCCATTTTTTTCTGCCGCCTTGAAAACATCATCGACCCATTTTTCCGTCAGGCAGCACCGCACCGCATCATGCACCGCGACAATATCTATATCGTCATTTACCATCGCAAGAGCCTTTGCGACTGTCTCGAATCTTTCCGAGCCGCCGATGCAAAGTTTCACACCGTGGAAACTGACGTTTGCGCCGTGAGTGATTTTGAAAATTTCCTCATCTTCGGCGGGGATGGACATAATAATTTGCTTCACATCGTCTCTGCCTGCGAAAAATTCAATGCTTCGCAAAAACGCAGGTCTTCCCGCGACGTCAGCGAACTGTTTTTTCTTAGCCGCTTCGAGGTTATGCTTTTGTTCTTTAACGAATCTCGTGCTGCTTCCCGCTGCACAAATTATTACCGCAATTTTCATATTTATTCTTTCTTTAATCGCAGATTACGCTGATTTCACAGATAAATATAATCATTTTAATCTGTGTAATCAGTGATTAAATTAAAATTCTATGCCTTTTCGGGCATTTATATTTTTCTCGAACGGATGTTTGATAATTCTCATTTCCGTAACCAGATCCGCCATTTCGATAAGTTCGTCCGTTGCGTTTCTGCCGGTCAGGATTATTTCAACCGCGGCGTCTCTCGATGCGATTATATTTTTAATCCATTCGATTTGGGCAAGATTTTTGGAAAGGCAGAACACTATTTCGTCGAGGATTATAATGTCGAATTTTTTCTGTTTAGCCTCATCGGCAATTTGAAGGCATAATTTCTGAATTTTTTTTCTTGTCTTCTCGACGGTTGTTTCATCATCGAGCGAATTTTTCATATCCCATTTGATTTCAGCGGGGAATATTTTAATAGGAAGATTGATTTCTTTAATGGAAGTGCGTTCTCCGATCTCCAGCGAGGATGGTTTAAGAAACTGATAGATTGCTACTTTATTCCCCCATCCGGCTGCCCGAAGCGCAAGACCCAAAGCGGCAGTTGTCTTGCCTTTGCCGTCGCCCGTATATATCTGTACTAATCCTTTTTTAAGCATACTATAAATTTGTTCCATTCGATTTTATAACGTCCTTATACCACAGTGCGGAGTCCTTCAGCGTGCGTTTTTGCGTTGGATAATCCACATAAACAAGGCCGAAGCGTTTGCTGTAGCCGTACGCCCATTCGAAATTATCCATAATCGACCAGTAAAAATATCCTTTGCAGTTGACTCCATCATCGCTCGCGCGTTTATATTCTTTCAAATGCCTGCCGATATAATCGATTCGCTGCGGGTCGTGAACCTTGCCGTCCAAATAAACCCAATCGCAATTTGCCATCCCATTTTCAGTTATAACAATCGGCAGCTTGTACCGTTCATAGAAAAATTTCGGTCCCCAATAAAGCGACTCCGGCGTAACCTCCCAATCCATCGTCGTCAGCGGCGTTCCGTCTATGGCCGGTACAATTGCGGCGCCTGTTTTCAGCGAAGGCCGAACCTTCCAGCCCCGATAAATATTCAACCCAACAAAATCCAGCGGCTGAGCGATAGTCTTCATATCGGCGTCATCGAATTTCGGCATTTCCTTTTCAAACCGCTTCAAGCCGTCTTTCGGATATTGCCCCAGCAGCATCGGATCCGCAAACCATGAATTATTCATGGTGCTGTTATCATAAACCGAAAACGTTCCTTTGCGTGCCAATTCGATATTGATGAGGTTTTCTTTTTCAGGAATAGGGACAAGCGCAACCAGCGCCGTTCCGATCGATGGTTTAATTTTAGCGTTTGCGCGTATTACCTGCACCGCTTTTCCGTGAGCAAGCAGACAGTTATGCGCTGCCGTCAGCACGTCGGGCAATTGGAGCTTCAGCCCCGGCGCATGTTCTCCTGTTCTGTGTCCCAAATCTATAAAGCACTGCGGCTCGTTGAGCGGCATCCATTTACTGACTCTGTTTGAAAGCAAGTCGACAACAATTTTCGAATATTCAGCGAACCAGTCGCTGCTCTGGCGATTGAGCCAGCCGCCTTTATCGAAAAGCGCCTGCGGGTAATCCCAGTGAAAAAGCGTCACCCACGGATCAATTTTATGCCGAAGCAGGCAGTCAATCAGCCTGTCGTAAAATTCAAGTCCCTTTTCGTTGATTTTCCCCGTTCCCTCAGGCAGAATTCTCGGCCACGAAATCGAAAGCCGATACGCTTTAAGCCCCAATTCTGCCATTAGTTTAATATCTTCTTCGAACCTGTGATAATGATCGCATGCGACATCGCCGGTATTTCCGCTATAAACTTTCCCCGGCTTTCTGCAAAACGTATCCCAAACAGACAATCCTCTTGCATCTGTCTTATAAGCGCCTTCAACCTGATAACTCGCAGCCGCGGCACCCCATACAAAATCATTCGCAAATGTCATTTCTTCACTTCTTTAACAAAAAATCGAAACGCGCCTTAATAATTTTATTCATAAGTTTGACAACAATGAACATCGTAAACGCTACGATAAGAAAATCTATCAGCGTATTGATAAACATTCCATACCGCAGGGCAACAGCGGGTAAAGCCTCGCCTGTCGCAGGATTAGTCGATGCTTCTTTCATCACAAATTGAAGATTTTTAAAATCGACGCCGCCCAAAAGAAGACCGATTGGAGGCATAATAACATCGTTGACCAGAGAATTGACGACCTTATTAAAGGATGTGCCGATTACAACTCCAACCGCCATATCGATAGCGTTGCCTTTAATCGCGAACTGTTTGAATTCATTCCAGATTTTCATAGTCAGGATTTTATTTTAATCATTAAAGAATGCAATATAAAATTTTAGCTGTACTTATATCTATAAAATTTTCATTTTTTGCTTTTATAAGGTGCAAAAATGTTTATAATTTTCGCAATTTGTTCAGAACTGCTCGTATTATATTCTGTCTTTCTATTTCATGGAGGATTAAATGCCCGCAAGAAAAGATATAAACAAAGTAATGATAATAGGTTCCGGTCCGATTGTAATCGGCCAGGCCTGTGAATTTGACTATTCCGGAACGCAGGCCTGCAAAGCCCTGCGCAAGCTCGGCTACAAAATCGTACTCGTTAACTCAAATCCCGCCACAATCATGACCGACCCCGGCATGGCGGATATCACATATATCGAGCCTCTGACAGTAGAGGCAATGACCGAAATAATCAAAAAAGAACGTCCCGATGCGCTCCTGCCCAACCTTGGCGGACAAAGCGGCCTTAATCTCGTTTCTGAGCTTGCAAAGGCCGGTGTGCTGGAAAAATACAACGTCAGGGTCATCGGCGTTAATGTTGATGCAATCGAAAGAGGCGAAGACAGAATAGAATTTAAGAACACAATGAGCAAACTCGGTATCGATATGCCAAAAAGCGCACCGGCTTACACGGTTGAAGAGGCAGAAAAAATCGCTGAAAAGCTGGGCTATCCGGTCGTTGTCCGGCCGGCATATACAATGGGCGGAACCGGCGGAGGCCTTGTTTATAATATAGAAGAACTTCGTCTTGTCGCTGCTCGCGGTATCGCCGCAAGTCTTGTCGGCCAGATTCTCATCGAAGAATCTGTTCTCGGCTGGGAAGAGCTGGAACTGGAAGTTGTCCGTGATTCGAAAAATCAGATGATTACCGTTTGCTTCATCGAAAACGTCGATGCGATGGGCGTTCACACCGGAGATTCTTACTGCACAGCTCCTATGCTGACTATCAGCGAAGAACTCCAGAAAAAATTGCAGAAATATTCTTACGACATTGTCGAGGCGATTCAGGTCATTGGCGGAACAAACGTCCAGTTTGCTCACGACCCCAAAACAGGCAGGGTGGTCATTATAGAAATCAACCCGCGCACAAGCCGGTCGAGCGCACTTGCTTCAAAGGCGACAGGCTTCCCCATCGCTCTTGTTTCCGCTTTGCTTGCCGGCGGACTTACTCTCGATGAAATCCCATATTGGCGGGGCGGCACTCTCGACAAATACACCCCTTATGGCGATTACGTAGTTGTCAAATTCGCTCGCTGGGGCTTTGAAAAATTCAAAGGCGTCCAGGACAAGCTTGGCACGCAGATGCGCGCCGTAGGCGAAGTTATGAGCATCGGCAAAAATTATAAAGAGGCCCTGCAAAAGGCGATTCGCTCTCTTGAAAGCGGAAGATATGGTTTGGGATTCGCAAAGAATTTCAATGAAAAATCACTTAGTGAACTTATGGATATGCTCAGGGAGCCCACCAGCGAACGCCAGTTCATCTTGTACGAAGCCCTGCGAAAAGGCGCAGATATTCAGGAACTTTATCAGAAAACGCACATTAAACCGTATTTTCTTACCCAGATGAAAGAACTCGTCGAGCTTGAAGAAGAAATTCTAAAATACAAAGGCAAGCAGATTCCGAACAGTCTCCTCGAAAAAGCGAAAAAAGACGGTTTTGCCGATAAGTATCTGGCGAAAATTCTCAGCGTTAGCGAAGATAAAATCAGAAAGCTGCGCACCACTATCGGTGTTGTCGAATGCTGGCACGCTGTTCCCGTCAGCGGAGTCGAAAACGCGGCCTATTACTATTCAACTTACAACGCCAAAGATGAAGTTTCGGTTACAAACAATAAGAAAATCATGGTTCTCGGCGGCGGCCCAAACAGAATCGGCCAAGGCATCGAGTTTGATTATTGCTGCGTCCATGCAGCTTTTGCTCTTCGCGAAGCAGGCTATGAAACTATTATGGTCAACTGCAACCCCGAAACCGTATCAACTGATTACGATACATCTGATAAATTGTATTTCGAGCCTTTAACAGTTGAAGATGTTTTGAGCATCTATGAAAAGGAAAAACCGCTCGGCATCATCTGCCAGTTCGGCGGACAAACTCCTTTGAATATCGCCGCAGAATTGGAAAAAGCGGGCGTTAAAATCCTCGGCACAAGCGTCGAGGCAATCGACCTTGCCGAAGACCGCGACAGGTTCCGTGAAAAAATGGAAAGCCTGAATATTCCAATGCCTAAATCCGCAATGGTTAGTACATTTGAAGAAGCGTTGAAAGCAGCGAAAGATATTGGTTATCCGTTAATGATTCGCCCTTCGTATGTTTTGGGCGGTCGCGGCATGGAAGTCATACACGACGATGAAATGCTCAAAAAATATGTCGATGCCGCCGTTGGCGTAACGCCGGAAAGACCGCTGCTCATCGATAAATTTCTAAGCAATGCGATTGAATGCGAAGCCGACGCTCTCGCCGATGGTACGAACGCTTTTGTCCCGGCGGTTATGGAACATATCGAACTTGCGGGTATCCACAGCGGCGATTCTGCCTGCGTTATTCCGCCTATCAGCATTCCGCAAAAGCACCTCGATACGATTTACGATTACACGCGAAAGATTGCGACAGAGTTAAACGTTGTCGGCCTTATGAATATGCAATATGCGATTGCCGATGATATGGTTTACGTTCTCGAAGCAAATCCTCGCGCTTCAAGAACCGTTCCGCTCGTTTCGAAAGTCTGCGGAATACAGATGGCAAGACTTGCTACGCAGTTAATGCTCGGCAGTAAAATCAACGATATGAATCTCAAGCCCAAAAAATTCCCGCACTTCGGCGTAAAGGAATCGGTATTCCCGTTCAATATGTTCCCTGAAGTTGACCCGATTCTCGGCCCGGAAATGCGTTCCACAGGCGAAGTTCTCGGAATGGCCGAGTCTTTCGGTCTTGCGTTCTACAAATCGCAGGACGCCGCAAAGCAGACTCTTCCGACAAAGGGAACCGCTTTGATTACCGTCAATGATGCCGACAAAAAGGCTGTGATAGACGTCGCCAAAAAATTATATAAGCTGGGTTTCAAAATCATTTCGACAGCCGGAACTTTCAAATATCTCACTGACAACGGCGTCAAGGTTGAACAGATTTTCAAAATGCAGGAAGGCAGACCGAACATTATCGATGCGATAAAGAATCGCGAGATCAATCTCCTTATAAATACTCCTGCCGGCAAGTCCAGTCAGTACGATGATTCTTATATCCGCAAGTCTGCGATAAAATATAAGATTCCGTACATTACGACAATTGCCGCCGCCGTCGCCGCAGCTAAAGGTATTGAGGCGATTCAAAAAGGTAAAGGCGCTGTTAAATCATTGCAGGAATACCACGCCGATATCAAATAATTAGCCGCCTTTGTCATTGCGGGGAGTCCCGTTGAGCAAAGCGAATCGGGATGACGAAGCAATCTCAGGCTTTGAAATCATTAGAGACTAAAATATTCTAATGAAAAAAGATAAACAACCAACCCCGTCATTATCCAGTGTCGGGGTCTTCTTTTTTTAAAAACTCCCAATTGGCCTTTTCAGATAGAAAAATCCCAGCCAGCAGAACAGAACGCCTAATATAATCGCGACTGTTGCCCAGATATTTAGGAATTTCACATTCTTTATAAAATAGCTGCTGACCTGTGCTGCCGCTTTGGGTGCAGTAAGAAGAAATATGCCTTTTATCAAAGCTATCCATCCGAAAATCGTAATTAACACCAGCCAGTCCTTGACCCAGTCATTATGAATGTAACAAGCAGATAACCGATTGTCAGCGCTGTAAGTCCCCCGAGATAATACGCCGCCGCGTTATCTATGAAATTTGCAATCATCTTCGAATAAAAATCTCGCGACGAAATAATGCCGATTCCAACACATAAATAAACAATTCCCGCCAGTTGAAATATTTGTGCATCTGTCATTTTTTTCTCCTAAAACGCATATTATAAATAAAAATCTTAATTTCTTCAATTTTTTTGGCAGAGTAATTTTCCGCGAATGAAGCAGTATTTTGCCTATAGTGTTTGAACTGCTCCCAAAGTATTTATGATTTACAAATTAAGTTAACGTGTGTGTCAAATTCAAGAGAATGAAAGGGAAAGTAATGAAAAGAATGTTTTATATGTTTGTATCGTTGACTATAATTTCCGCCGTTGCCGCTGCCGCAGGAGAATACAGATTCGATCATTTCCAGCAAGCGGAATTTGCCATGTCAAACCGTACAGCCGAAGAAACCTCAAGCGTAATTGTCGCTTCGCCCAATGCCGCAAAGGGAATCCAGGGCAAAGATCCGACAATGGAGCCGAACATTCCCGGAATGGGCGGACAGGAACCCAACACGCCCGGGTTTGGCGATCCCAACAAACCGGCTAAAGAAATCTCAAATGATTCAAATCTTTCAGGTTTAAAAGATTCACAAAATGTAGATACATTTAACGAAGTTGAAAAATCTCAATTCTCAATGGCCGGGACGCAATCCGAAGATAGCGCCACAGGCACTCAGAAAACTGCTACAGATACAACCAGGAATATGCCCCCAGAACGCCAGATAGTGACGTTTATCGCCAACCTGAAAGGCCAAGCGGTGAGGAATTCAGAGCACCTCAGGAACCGACCCCCAGAACGCCATCACAAGTCCCAGATGGCACCGGAAATCAGGAATACGCGCCCAGAACCCCTGATAGTGATTATTACCGAGAGCCTGAAAGGCCGGGTGGAGACGCATACAGAATACCTCAGGAACCTACTCCCAGAACACCGGGCGAGACCGGAACAGATGTTGGTTCAGAAAGAGGTATTGACAGAACAGAAATAGGAACACAAAGAGGCATCGGAACCGGTACTGAAAGAGATACTGGCATTGGCACTGAAAGGGACACCGGAATTGGAACAGACAGAGACACTGGAATCGGTACAGAAAGAGATACAGGCATTGGAACTGAAAGAGGCATCCAGCGGGGTACCGGAACAGATACTGGAACAGGCACTGATACCGGCACCGGAACTGGAGATACCGGAACAGGTACTGGCGGCACAGGAACAGGTGGCACCGGGACTGGAACCGGCACCGGAGGTAGCGGAACAGGAACTGGTGGAACCGGAGGAACTGGAACTGGCGGTTCTGGTACCGGCGGCGCTGGTGGCGGAGCCGGAGGGGGAGGTGGCGGCGGTATTTAGATTATTCCATTAAACCCCGAATATATTGTTCGGGGTTTTTATTTTTTTGCAATATTGCTTTGATATTGGGCGTCTATACAGTGAAATTTCTGATGAAACTGCTGTAATTTGTCGAAGTAATCATATTAATGAGAATAAGTCGTTAAATGTTAATTTACACAATTTGAAAAGGAAAAAACTATGAAAAAAATGACAGTCTTATTTGTCATCGCTGCTTTGGTTGGTTTCATTGGCATCGCCAAAGCTGCCGACCCCAATATGCCCAAAAGGCCGCAGTTTGATCCAAATGCGATTCGCGGCAAGGTGCTTGTCCAAAAGGATGCCAATGGCGAGATTACTTCGATACAGATCGAAAACAGAAGACGCGGAAACTGGGAAGTGGTTCTCGATGACAAAGGCAAAGAACTCGGCCAGTATGAAAACAAATTCGTACACGTCACCGGCAAAGTCGAAGACAAAGACGGCAAGAAATGGATTACAGTCGAATCCTTCACTGAGTTGAAGCGACCTCAGCGTCCTGGATTTGATCCCAATCGTCCGGGAAGGCCCGCAAGACCGCAAAGACCCGGGCGGGGGCCAAATGCTCCTGGGGGCGCACAATAACTTGCTTTAATATTCAATTTCCAGGCCGGTGGTTTGCCACCGGCTTTTTTTATTTCTCTACCTTTTGCAATTCTTTACTTTTGTCTTTCGACAAATCAAAATCTTTTAAAACATCATCTTCCGGCAAAATCAGCAGCAGTTCATTGCACTTGTCTATTTGGCAATTGCCCTCATCCAATTGAAAATCCAGAACATGCCCGCCTCGCGCCAAATCTTTACTCAAAAAGTGGAAATGATACCCGCTGACATTTACTCCCTTAACAAACGGCGGGGCCCTGAAGCCTACAATCGTTCCGCCTATATCATTCATCTCAAACACAGGCTGATTCTTCGCGACTTCCACCAGCGGGGGATAAGGCTTATTTTGCGCAGGCACGCTTCGAGTTTTCATATATTTGAAAGTGCCCGTGATTTTTACTGCCGCGAAAACATTTTGATTAGGAATTTTCTCATCGATAATTTTTTCCGCGGTTTTGAAATCCGCAGACCTTATTTGGAACCGCACATCAGGTTTAAATTTACAAACCGTCGCAAATGGTGTCTTAATGTTTACAGAAGGTCTGTAAACTTTTCCATCGGCTTTGATTTGATAGACCTTTCCGTCAAGCACGGTCATCTCGCCGTCGAGCCTTTCGAACGTTCCGATTCCAAAATCGCCGCTGCTTAATAAATCTCTGCATTCGACCTGCCCGTCATAAGCTCCTGCAAGAAGCGCATCGATAGTCGAAGTCTGAGTAATCCTGTTACTCGTGACGCAGCCGGCGATAAAAATTACCGGCAAAATCATCCATAATTTTCGCATAGTTAACTCCTGAGATGATTTTGACAGATATTTTGTGCAATTACAAGTTCATTCTAAATTTCTGCTTGATTATCCAAGTTTTTTTCGTATATTACCTCTTCGGCTTTGCCCAGGTGGCGGAATTGGCAGACGCGCCAGCTTGAGGGGCTGGTGAGCTTCGGCTCATAGAGGTTCAAGTCCTCTCCTGGGCATTCTTCTTCAAACAGCAAAGTAATAACCAGCGCACTGTAAGTTTTAGGCAGCCTTTTAATTAGTATTGAGATAACTTTGGCCATGCAGGGCTGGTCTGGCAATATCGTTTTTTGGGATAGCAGAGGTTGTCACAACTTAGTAACTGGTTTTAAATGCCTTTGCGTCTAAGCGTAACATATGAAAAAAAAACCTATAATTGGTTTACTGGGCGGAATCGCCTCAGGCAAGAGCACTGTGGCCGCACAATTTGCCTCTTTAGGTGCCGCAGTTATAGACGCAGACCGTATCGCAAAAGATCTTCTGCACGATCCAAAGGTTATTCAGCAAATCCGCGGCGCTTTTGGAGAGAAAGTTTTCGATTCAGCAGGAAATATAGACAAGCAAAAACTCTCAGATACAGTCTTCAATGACCCCTCTTCGGTCAGGACTATAAACAGTATTATACATCCGCGCGTAATGGAAAAGACTGAAATGCTCATTGAACAATATCAGGCTGAGGAGGGTATAGTTGCAGTGGTGCTTGATATCCCTTTGCTGATGGAAGTAGGCTGGGAAAAAAGGTGCGATAAGCTCGTTTTTGTTGATTGTGAGGAACAAATCAGGTTGAAAAGAGCTTCGAAAAGGCAGTTCTTCAACGAAAATTTATTAAAAAAACGTGAAAAATTCCAGATTTCTCTGGACAAGAAGAAGAAAATATCTCATTATATCATTAATAATAACGAAGACCTTTCGGAGCTGACAAGACAGATCAGCGAGATTTTTCCCGTTTTAATTTCTTAGAAATAAGCGCTTTACGGAACATCAGCGGGATTTTTTTTGAATCACATTGAAATACAAGTATACGGCAAATCGAATCTAACCGTCTATTGGTGACAGGTTTCCAGTTGTTTAAGAATTTGCCCGATTAAATTATATCATTTTTAAACCTTTTATTTTTACAAACATAGGTCGAAAATTTTAGAAAAGGAGCTAAAATGGCCAAAACAGCCGATAACGAAAAAGCCCCGCGCAAACGTAAATATACGAGAAAAAGCGATGCAGGCGCACAAACTCAGGAACCCCAGCAGAATATGCAGGATCAGCAGAGTACAGAACCTGCTGTTGCCGCGCCTTCTGAGACCCAGGTAACTTCAGCCCCGCAGCCCCAGGCTCCGCCCGCATACGCATCATCCAACGGCGGCAACGGTCAGCCTCAGACGCAGCAGACTTCAGCAGAAGAAGAAGCTAAAAAGCTTGAACACGAATCTACTCACGCTAAATATGAGCGCATTAAACGCGGCAACCTGCACATAACAGATCTTCAGCGGATGAGCGTCGGCGAGCTTCATGACGTCTGTAAGAAAGAAGGCGTAAGCGAATACACCGGCATGAAGAAACAGGAACTGATTTTCAAAATCCTCAAGGAAAGAATTCAGTCCAATGGGCTGATGTACGGCGAAGGCGTTCTCGAAGTCCTGCCTGACGGCTACGGCTTTTTACGCAATCCCGATTATAATTATCTTTCAAGCCCTGATGATATTTATGTTTCACCGTCGCAGATTAAACGTTTCGGTCTCCGCACCGGAGCAGTAGTCAGCGGCCAGATTCGTCCGCCCAAGGAATCGGAAAAATATTTCGCTCTTCTTCGCGTTGAAGCTATCAATTTTGAAGAGCCGGATAAGCTGGTTGAGAAAGTAAACTTCAGCGACTTGACGCCGCTGCATCCTGAAGAGAGATTTATTCTCGAGACACAAACTAACGAACTTAATATGCGCATCATCGATTTGGTTACACCAGTCGGCAAAGGCCAGCGCGGTTTGATTGTCGCTCCGCCGAGAACCGGCAAAACCGTGCTTCTCCAGAAAGTCGCCAATTCCATCAGCACGAATTATCCGGAAGTAAAACTGATTGTTCTGCTGATTGATGAGCGTCCTGAAGAAGTGACGGATATGCAGCGCACGACAAAGGCCGAGGTGCTTTCTTCAACCTTCGATGAGCATCCGGAGCGTCATGTGCAGGTCGCCG
>JAKJEQ010000026.1:0-6161 GCA_022705345.1 Planctomycetota bacterium
CATAAATCTTCAATCTTCAATTTTCAATGTTAATTAGTTTTATGCGTCAGCATAAAAACAATAATACTCTCCCATCCTGAACATAATGACGTATTTGCCCGCCGGCAGCGTCCCCTGCGCTGTAAAAGACTCTGCGACATTAACCGCCCGCACTTCCTGCCCGAAAACGCTCGGATAAAGCCCTGCTCCTCGCAGCTCGCACGCCCGCACGTTATAATGATTGTAGTTGTACTTGCTGACTATCTTCGCGACAAACCCGGCGTTCCTGCCCCCCGCCGAAGTTACAAACGCGTTCTCAGCCATCGGCTGGCCATTCCGCAACAGCCGTTCTATCATCTGCTGCTGTTCATTTTGCGTAATCTCATCTGACATTCTTTTTCCTTTAATATTTTACAAAAGTTTCGAATTGAATACGATTGCCGTTTGACGATATCCGAAACGAGCCTCGCAACCGCAACCTTTGAACTATTTTTACTTCCTTCTCTTCACCGCCGTTATAGTAGTCTGCTGATTTACATAATCGTTATGAACTTTTTCAATAAAGCAGATATTTCTCGTATCGTACAAAACCTCCAGAACATCCCTGCTGTCCGGACTTGCCGTAATCCTGTCGCCGGGATAATAAAATGGCGACAACACCATAGTTTTAATTTCAAGCTGCTCGTTTACGTTCTTCGACAAATTGCACAATCCCCGCGCAAACTCTACGATAGCGCCGGTATCATCGATTTCATTTGCCTTAGAGCCTTTAAAAACACTGTAAGGCGAAACCTTTTGATATCTAAATCTCCTCGGCAGCGTAACAACCTTATCAACTACATCGACAGCCGAATTTACCGCTCCGTCCGCAAGCGAATAATTAATTCGCTCATCCGACATAACGCACGCCGTGATTCTCATTTTCAAAACGCACTTAAGAATCGCGAACCACATATCCAGATCAAGCTGCTCGATAGACAGCCAGATTCCGCACTGGTCAAGCAGAACCTTAAACGAGCTGATATAAGGCCACCAGTGCTCACCGTTAGTATAAGACACCTCAAGGTTATAACCGATTGAGCTGCCGTCCTGTCCGCACGCAAGCGAAGGCAAAAATCTTCTCCGCCTCCGAATGTATTTCGCTTTATCAAAAATATCCGCAAAGTCAAACGCTTGTCCCTGGTTATAAGGCAGCCCCGTATATTCTCCCGCCTCGTTTAATACCCATTTGCGATGAACATCGCGAACCTCATTAAAATTCTCGTTCGTCAGCGGCGAATACCTGTCATAATCGTGCGCATCGAGCGACGAATCCCAACCTTTTACCAGCGCAAATGTCGCTTCATAAATCTTATAATCTCCCTGCACAATATACCTGTTGACCGCGGCAAAATTTCTCTTTCGCGAAACTTCGCTAATGTTCGTCTTCGACAAATCGATTCTTTCGCCTGGCCATTGACAATTAAGCTCAACCTCTCTGCAATTCTCCGGCCGGTAAAACACGACCGCCTCGCAAGCCGAATTTTCGTCGCAAATCGGCACAAATTTAAATCTGACTCCCGCCTGTTTGCAGCACCTCGAAATCGCGTCTATAAGATTCAGCCCCGTAACATCGACATCCGTAATCCCGCGGCCGTTTGTAATTTTCTCAAGCTGCCCCCGCGTTGGAATCACCAGCTCGCCTGCCGGAATATAAGTTTGCAGCAGATAATAAATCGCGTCCGCGCATTTGAACAATCTCGCGTCATTTTCATCCGCCGCAAAAATCCCCGACTGCTTCGAAAGGTTCGCCTTGCCCGAAGGATTAAACACCGTCTCCGCCGATGCAATGAATACCCCCTGACCGTCCGATTCGATATGTCTGCCGTAAACAGTCCTTCTTTTAAGTTTTGCCGAATAATCCCGTGCGATAATCTTCATCGCCGAGTCGATTTCTATTTGCTCTGCGAAACCCGCAAAGATTGGCATCTCTTCAGGCCGAACGATTCCTATCCCGCCGTCATAGACGGTTTTGATAATAATCCTCTGCCCGCATTCTATTCTGTTGTCGCATAAACAGCTCAATTGCGCTTTGTTGAACTCAGGGTCCGCACCGAAAGTTATAGACTCGACATTGAGCCGATCGCAAAACACCCCATCAACATAAACGCTCGCAATTGACGACCCAACAGCGAGCTTTGGACGTTGCGGCTGAAAAAATTCTACAGAATTTGACATATTAGCTCTACTCTTTCCGGCCTTTGCCTGCTGACAGCAATCCTGATTTCATCTTTAAATTCGCCGCTCAAATCATCTCCTGCAGTCGCTCGTATGCAGAACCTGTAATGATTCCCCGAAAGAGAACCGGTTACGAATTGATAAAATTTTCTTCCTGTATATTCGACAGTTCCTGCTGGATTTTGAAAATCTATAATTCCCGAACCGTTATCGCTGAACACCGCAAAACCGCCGATTCTCTTGACCTGGTTAATAGTCTGATAAAACCACCGCAGAGATATCTTATCTGTCCCGACCTGATGCGCAGAAACATTAATGATTTTATTGCATCCTTGTTCAATAAGACTGCCATGACTGTCAAACTCAACCTTCACTGCGGCATTCAGTGTCTTTTCCTCAGCGCCGCAGCAGTTAGCCCGTCTTACTATATAAAAAAATCGGGTATTCGCCTGCCCCGCAGAAACCACAAAATCCTCTCCAATGTTCGCCGCGCCTTCTAAATGCTCAAAATCCGCGTCGTCGATATTTTCGCCTTTATACAATAGCTGCGCACCGGCTGACCGCGCCCAGAAATCGCCTTCAGCAATTCCCATACAAAGTTTAATGCCTTTACAGGAATCCCCGCCGTACAAACTGTCAAAAAATTTCGCTTCCATAATCCTTCCCGTCATTTCGACCGAAGTCCCGTGAAACGGGACGTAGCGGATAAATCTTTAAACATCGGCGCTACTCTGGCGTTCTTTCCACTTCGCTCGCATTGTCATTGACATTGAGTTTTAAAATTGTATTGCCGTTTGCGTTTTTTATTTCCATATTTCCATTGAGCTTGTTCTGCGTCATCAAATAAACGCTCCTCATAAGACCGTAAAAATCCACCCTCACCTCCACCGGTATAAATCTTTCCGCCGGTGCAAGTAAATTGTTACCATTTTTATCCGCGTCAATCGCTCCTACAAGGTCTCCCTCATCGAACGGCGCTGTCCCAAATGCGACGCTGAACTTATACCATCCTCCGCCGATTTCGCTGATAACAGGTGCCGATACGATTTTATCTGTTCCGCCGATTGTCTGTAAAGAATCGAAACCCATCTCTCCTGCGCTCTCAATCAAAGGCGATCCGTCTTTAGCGACATAAAAAGGTATATCGATTGCTGAATTTGCCATTTTCATAATCTCCTATTTAATAATTGATAATCTTGCCGGGTTTGCCGCTCTTGCTCGATTTGCGAATTGATATTCCTGAAGAACCGCTCCGATTTGGCTTGCGTTGCCCGCAAAATCAGGCATACCTCCGCGCAGCACAAGAGGATTGCGAACTCTAAAGTCCTTTCCCGCCGCATCGACAAACCCAGGATTAACATTCAATCCTTTTTCGCCGCCGTACAAAGAATCCAATGCCGAATCTTCCCCAACGCAATATGCGCACCCGTAACCAGAATACGTTATCGAGCCGTTGCCGTTCCTGTAAATAGCGGCAATATTCTTAGCAGCCGGTATAAAAATATTGTTATATTCAATAAGCCCCCCGGCATAAGAATTATGCCCATAGCCAAGGCAATACGATGTCTGATTATACATCGTGTTATTGAATACGATATTCTGATAATAGAACGCGCCGATCCCGTAACTGCCCCCTACAAAAATACTGTTGCACCCTACCGACCTGTACATCTTCACCATTCCGCCGTCAAATACGCAATGCGAGTAAATGTTCAAATAGCTTCCTCCCCCGATTTCCAGATTCATAACTGTACTGTCCCGGAAAAAGCAATACTTTATCTCGCAGTTTGTGCTGCCGATATCAACCCACAAATTCGTATATGCGTCCGTAAATTTGCACTTGGTAAAAGTAACTCCGCTGCAAGACTTTACATAAAAAGCGCAGTTAAAGGCCGCTTTATTATTGTTATGAAAATAAAAATTCCGCCAGTGAATGTTATTCTTCTGGTATTGATAAACAACGTGAGTCGCTGCCCCCTGACCGTCAACATCCACCCAGCAGTCAGCGGCATCAGGATTAAGCGGCCCTTGCCAGTATTCTTTTCCGTAATCCATATCGCTGATATGGTTCTCAAGATCGCAGTTATTTATATTATTGTAACCGGCAAAATATATGTGCGTGTTTTCGGTATAAGACCCCCCGCAGCCTACAACAAAAGTTCCGCTGTATGTGCCGTCATTTTTTACCCACACAAAATCGTCCGCCGCCGCATACATTAAAGCGTTCTCAAGGCTCCATGCGTTTTCTTCGCTGCTTCCGTCGCCTGTCCCTTTAGGTCCATGTGCTGAAACATATTTATCCGCCATTTTTAAACTCCGCTCGGTACATAATAGTTACACCTGGCGTCTGTAATCGAAACAATATCTCCCCCGCTTGTTGCAATGATTGCCAATCTCAAATGAGGAGTTGATGCCATATTCGGAAATTGAGAATATTCATTCGTAACCAAATTCCCCGCCGCATTCAGATAAACATAAATATTGGCCTTATCATCAGCCATCGTATTTCCGCTTGACCCGCCGTACTCGACCAGCGCCGTACCTGCCCAGAACTTGCCGCTCTTAACGCCGATATTCAATCCCCCCTCATCGAACACTCGCAAACTGTTCGCTCTTTTCGTCGCCAGCAAAAGCCGGTAAAGCAGCTTCCGAAATTCAAGATAATAAGGCGATTTGCCGGTCGTTATGTACTCGACTCCCGTCTCCTCGTCTGCCAAAATATTCAAAAGTTCATTATCTGATGGATATACTTCCGACATTTCAAAACTCCTAAAAAACTTTTAAGGTTAATTGCCCTTTTTGTTTATCGAACATTTCCAATTTCACTCTCTCCGCCGGCCTTGCGGGTGCTGTCACCGTCATAATGTCCGTTTCACTTAACTCAGATTGATTCCCTCTGCCGTCAGAAATGCTTACATCAAACTTATATGTCCCCGTTTCAAGCTGTCCGCTTCTCCACGTAAATTTATCCGCGTCAAAGCCAAATTCTCCGACTCCGAAATTCCCCCTGCCCAAACCAATTGCTCCGCTGCCCTCGAATCCAAAATCGCTTCTTCCAAAACCGTTAAGCCCAAAACCCTTTCGAAATTCATTATAAATTTTTATACTTTCCTGATTTAATTTTTCGCCCTGAAAATATATGCTTGCGTTCCCGTCGATTGGCAGCCTGTTTGTCTTGGCGAATTCTATTTTAATTCTCGCTGACTGAACTTTCGTGTTTATAGTTTCAGAATAATCAATATTTGCATTTTCACGATTAACCGCGAACACCTCAATTTTAACCGCTGCTTTCACCGACATTGGCAGTGCCGCAATTATCTCTCTCTGTGCGCATCCTGCCGTTACACCCGCGAATTTCCCGTTCACATAAACCTGGTGCAGCTTATCATCATATATGGATTGCCATTTCACAACTGCCGCGCCCGCCAATTGATTCGCATCGCCGTCTCCGTTTACTCCGCCTGCAATCGCGTATGCCCTGACCTTGCTTATGCCTTCACTGAAAATCATCTTAAACCTGCTGCCTGTATGTTATATGATATTTACAGCTCAAATGAGCCCCGCTGTTCACTATTGTTCCAGCCTGAAACTCTTCAATCACAAGTTCGCCGAATATTCTCCCGTCCGGGCATTTCAAATTATGGAGCTTTCCGTCCACAAGCCCATTCATTTCGTTTATTTTCCTTTGAACTTCCGCTCTGCTATTGCCCCTCAGTTCGCCCTTCTGTACAAGCTTTCGTCCCCTCAGCCCCAAATCAATATTTACCTGCCCGTCAAGACCCGTTGCCGACCTCTGGATAAAATTTCGTTTCCAGCTCTTGACCTCAAGTTCAAAAAAATCGTCATTAAGAATTATTTCATCTATTGCAGCTTTCATATCAATCCCTCAGCAGCCTTACGCTTGCCCCATCGCACGCAAAATCCGCAATCCCGTCCTCACCCAGATCAATGCTCACCCTGCATCG
>JAKJEQ010000026.1:6171-18058 GCA_022705345.1 Planctomycetota bacterium
CTTTTCATAAAGCCGTCTGTAATACTCGCTCTTCTTCCGGCAATTTTCTTTATCATCTCCCCCGCCCGACAGTGTCCCATAAACAATCGACAATATGCCGTACACCGATACCTGTTTCAAAACCGAAACATCGAGAATATCATCGGCGCTGTATTGCCCGTCCGCTGTCCCCGGCCGTAACCCGAAATGCTGCGTCAACTGTAAAAATATTTCGCTGCCCTGTGCCTGGTATGTACAAATGCGAAAATTTATATTTTCTGCGTCTTTAACTGGAATAATATCTGTTTGCCCGTCCGCTCTCATCACCGAAATCGAAAGCTGCGTCTGGGATTCGACGCTTACTATTTCATAGCTTGCGTCTATCGAGCCGTCTTCGCTCCTCAAATTTACAACCATTCCCGTCTGAACCTGCGAATCAGTGAAATTCGCGTTAGCTGCGGTCAAAACAGAACCGCTGACTGCCGCCCCGCTTCCGCTTGTTATTTCCTGTCCCGCGTAATTCAAATCCCCGAAAAGGATCGGCTCATATAACAAAATATCTGCATCTTTTGAAAAACTGTTCATTTCTTTTTTCGCTTTCAAAAATTATCGGTCGGCTCGAGATAATCTAACCCTTTATTCCATTCGATATTTTTATAGACACCCGCACCGACCGACGAGAATTAACTCAAATTAGCTTACCGCAAGGTCCCTGATGACCCCGTGCGCAGCCTCATTCTTGAATTCAAGCGTATATTCGCCGATTAGCTGCCCGCATTCATAATCGCCGCTGCTCGCCAGCGGTTTGAAATGAAAACTTCTGCCCGCCATCGGCAGCACGCTGATTCTCGAAGAATCAAGAAGCAGCACCGCATCCTGCGGAACCCATCTGCTCGTGATAATCCTGCAAACCCCGAAATCGCTTTCATAAACGCTCACCATATCGGTATAGGTGCTGTCGGCCGGACCGAAACTTCTGCTCGCTGTCAAAAACGAATTGATCTTTCGCTTCTGATATCCACCAACAACTATCAAATCAACGTTGCCGCTGCTGTTCTCCCAGATTTGGCGAAGTACATAATTAATCTTCGCTTCATCAAGTCCTGTCCCGCTCGGAAATCCCGTATCGCCTGCTCGAAATACATTCGTTGCGATACTCTGGATTATGCCTTTCATACTCCTGCGAACTGTCCCCGACCCTTGCGGATTCGCAGATGGCTGACCGCCGTTGATTACCGTATTCTCAAGATCGCGAATAAGCTCCCGCAGTCTTTCCGACTTCTGATAATCCATTTCATTGGACACGCCAAGATGACTTGCCGCGATATTTGTCCCGCTCACTTCGACGCTCGATGTAAATATTTGTGTGTAATTTCCGCATCGTATCCGGTTCGTAAATCTCGCCGCCGGCTTATCGTCGCCCTCAAGCGCAGCGTTGCCGAGAATATGAATCGCCTGCCCGTTTGCGATATTCTCAGGTGCAGTTCCCGCATAACCGCGAACAACAGTTATCGTGTTGTCGGTTACTCCGGTTACAAGCATCAGCTCTTCGCTTCCTGCCGTTTGAATCTGGTCGCCGACCCGGAATCTCTCCCCGTTTGCGACATCAAAACTTGTCTCTCCGTCAGGATCGCTTATAGATGAATCGCTTATCGCATCCTTATTCGGCACAAGCGAATCTTCGAGCCATTCGTGATATGTGCTTTTCGCCTCGCGCATTGGATCGCCTATAGCATCAAGCAAATGTGTCTCCACCGGCGATATAATTCCGACAATATCCGATACATCTTCCCCGATTTCAGGAAACCCTGCCCCTGCCGTATATGTTGCCTTACCTGTAAAAGCCATAAATTCCCCTTTCCTTTTGTTTTCGTAATTCGTTTTTGAATTTCGAGTTTCTTATTTTGAATTTTAAATTAACGTTCTTCTCGCCCGCAGGTACTCCTGCAGGTCCGTCCTCGAACCGCTTTGTGCCGCTTTCTTTGCCGCCCGTTCAAGAACGCCTTTCGTGCCCGACAATTTGTCTTTTACCCCGCTGGTCTTTCCGCTTGCCGTTACAGTTCGCGCATCATTAAACAGATAACTCTTCTCTTTCTTAAGCTGCTCGACTACTTCGCTTGCGGTTGCCTTTGAATTCTGTTCGATTCTGTTCTTGCCGATTATCAGCGCACCTTCAAGGTCGCTTACTCCCGCCCACACTAATTTTTCAATCAATTGTCTCTCGACATTCATTTGAGCCAGGTTTTTATTTAACTTTTCAATCTCGCTGTTTCTGTCAGCAAGTTCCTGTTCAAGAATTGTCTTTTTCTGCTCTGCGAGCTGTGCTCTCTTGCGATATCGAATCGCCTCGCTTACATCCACCAGCTTTTCATTCCGCTGTTCTTGTTCTTCTGAACCGTTAATCTCTGTGTCAATCTGACTCATTTAAAACCTTTCGTTTTATTAAAAAAAACAGTGTTAATCCGCGTAAATCCGTGTCTAAAAAAACAGTGTTAATCCGTCATTCTTTGATTTCATATCCCAATTCCCTTAATACCTGTTCCTTTGGCACCCCGATTTCCTGTTTCAATTTCGCTTCATTAAGTTTCTCAAGCATATTCTCCGGCAGTGCGCTTGGAAAAATCACATCAAAAACTCTCTCCTCTTTTTTGCTTGGATAAATTTTTGTTGCGTCAAGCACATGCATTACCATCGCCGCTATTTCCTTCAGCCCCTGCCCGTATGCATAATGTTTTCGTTCAGTCTTCGCCAGCATCCCCATCAGTGTCATTCGCAGTGCCACCGCGCTTGTCAGGTTCCCGATTTTTTCCTTCAGTACTCCGGCCGCAACAGGCGTCACTCCGCTTGATTTATCCAGTGCTTCCCGTATTTCCGAGATATGCGATTCTTCGCTCGGCGAGCTGCTGTCTCCGCCGAATTGCTCGATACTTGCTTCAGTATTATCAGTGCACCACATCCTCCCCGGCGACACCGCTCTCTTCTCGACACCTTCGATTCCCTTGGCAAGATACATCTTAAATGCCTGGAACGTTATCCTGCTCGCCCGATCGCTCAGTCTCGTATTCAATTCATCCTGCAGCGGAATTAGTGATTCCACATCGCTGATTCCCTCGTAATACAATGGCTGCGCTACATTTTGAATATGAACCACAGGCACAATCCCCATAACGTTCGGCCCCTCCGCCGCAAGTTCCTTATCCTCATATCGCTGCCACCAGTCCGCCGAAATTATTTCTGTCACCGCCGCTGTACGCCTCGCGCCGGCGCCGCCTTGACACGATAAAAGTCTCAGCAAAAAATTTCCTTCTGATGTAACTTCATTCTTCTGTTCTATAAAGTGCTGAACATAATAATTTATCTTCCGAAAATCTCGTTCATCAAGAATAGGCAGTGCCCTCGGAGCCTCGATCAGCTCCAGCCCGCAATCGGATACAAGTTCCATAAACGAATCGTTAGCCCCTCGTTTTATTCGCATGGTCGTATCCCGGTTTGATAGATTTTGTGAATAATCCACCATTTTTTGTCCCGGCCTGATTACGCAGTCCACAAATCCATAAACCGCGCCGAGCACCGCCATATCTTGAAAAAACCTTACTCCCCCGTTTGAAATGAAAAGCTGTTTTATTATTTTATCTATTTCGTTTCGCCTGTTCTTATCTTCCGCTCTGCTGACAATATCAACACCTTTGCCGAACAGAAAATCTACCATTGCGTTGATTCGCCATCCGATATCGTTTTCAATCACGACTTCTTTTCTTTCGATATCCGAGACCGCTTTCCCGCCCGTCAGTCCGCTTGTTTGTGTCCGTTTGATTCCTGTGATCCTCGCCGGCAGTCCGATTTCCTGCGCTTGTATATATGTCCTTGCCGATTCATTCTGTTTACTGTCTATCGCGCTGATTCCTGCCGGCAAATACATCGGGTTTTGATAATAATCCCACAATCTCCCGAAATGCATCTGCATATTAACCCACTGCTCATCGACAAGCCAATCGACAAAATCCGCGTTCAAACTGCTGCTTTTAAAATTTGAAAATTCAAAAGCCATTTATATTTCTCCGTTTCAAAATAGATTTAATTCTGCTTCCGCATGTACGGATAACTTGCGCTATTTTTTTTGAAATTTAAAAATTTATTGCTTTTATTTCTATAAACCCTTGTCAGATAACGATGAATTTTTTTCAAAATTTAATAACGCGCACGTTTCCCCATGCGCTTGCTTTTGACTGATATTTCATTTATAATTACTGCCTAAGTGATTTTTTATTTGTGAGGTATTAAGATGAATAAAATTAACATTATTGATGAAATTCTCGATTATGCTATTGACAACGAAATTGAGGCTTATAACTTTTACACGGCTCTGGCCCAAAAAGCGAAAAACCCGGAAATGAAAGAAGTCCTTCTCGGTTTCGCCGCAGAAGAAAAAGGCCACCGCCAAATCCTCGAAGATGTAAAAAAAGGCAAAAAGGTCAAACTTGGTTCAGAAAATGTACCCGACCTGAAAATCGCGGATTATGCCGTCGACATCAAGCCCACCGAAAATATGAAATATCAGGACATCCTGACTCTCGCGATGAAAAAAGAAAAAGCATCATTCGCCCTTTATACAGACCTCGCTGAAACAGTCGGCGACCCAGAAGCAAAAAAACTTTTTCATTCTCTCGCTCAGCAGGAAGCAAAACATAAACTGCGTTTTGAACTCGAGTACGATAATATCGTCCTGAAAGAAGATTAACACGTATTTCATTTCGACCGAAGTGAACTCTTATGAGTGAACGAAGTGGAGAAATCATAAAACAAATGCTAATGACCGCTGAAGAAATAATTAAACGTTTCAATTTAAAGCCGCTCCCAAATGAAGGAGGCTTTTATACTGAAACTTATCGCGCTTCTGAAAAAATCTCTTGCTTGCCAAAACGATACGATAGCGCAAGAAATTTTTCGACTGCCATTTTGTATTTGATAACGTCTGACAGTTTTTCAAAACTCCACCGCGTCAAAAGTGACGAGATTTTCCATTTTTATCTTGGCGACCCTGTAGAAATGTTGAAAATTACCGAAGAAGGCAATGTAAAAACAGAAATTCTCGGAACTGACATTCTCAAAAACCAAAGTCCGCAAGTCGTAGTTGAAAAGAACATCTGGCAGGCAACAAAACTTCTCCCCGGCGGAAAATTCGCTCTCCTCGGCTGCACCGTCTCCCCGGGTTTCGAATTCTCCGATTATCAGCACGGCGACAAAGATACTCTTATAAATCAGTTTCCCGAATTAAAAAATTTTATAGAAAAATTTATATAATATTTATAAATAATTTCTTTAAACTGACCGATTCAGCGGTTGAGATTGCCGCGGCTGTCTGTGGACACAGCCTCGCAATGACATATAAACGCCATTTTTGTCATTGCGAGGAGTACCGTTTCGGGACGACGAAGCAATCTCAAACCATAAATTATAAAGTGTGTTATTATTTATTAAAATGAGTTATATAAAAATCATTATCAAAATCGGTCAGTTTGAGTAAGTAAAATAAAAAATAAGGAAACCTCTAATAATTCAAAAGCCTGAGATTGCTTCCCCCGCCTGCGCGGGGGTAAACTTCCTCGCAATGACATTTTTAGAGGTTAGATTAATAATTAGAAGGATTGAGATTGCTTCGCCCCTAAGGGGCTCGCAATGACAGGTTTACAAGGATTGAAAAAATATGCCGCCGAAATTTATATTTGAAATGAACGATGTCTGCAAGAGTTACGGGCAGAAGGAAGTATTGAAAAATATATCGCTGTCGTTTTTTTACGGCGCGAAGATTGGCGTGATTGGCGAAAACGGGGCGGGGAAAAGCACGCTGCTGAAGATTATGGCGGGGATCGATAAGGATTTTCATGGCGAGACGCGGCTGACATCGGGAATGAAACTGCGGTATGTTGCGCAGGAGCCGGAGCTTGAGCTTGATAAAACTGTGCGGGAAAATTTGCTTTTGGCGACGAAGGAAACGCTCGATATGGTCGAGCGGTTCAATAAAATTTCGGAGCAGCTTGGTGAGCCGCAGTCGGATGAACAGATGAATAAACTGCTTGAGGAATTGGCGGTTTATCAGGATAAAATCGACGCGTGTGAGGGATGGGAGGTTGACAGGCTGATTGATATTGTTTCTGACGCGATGGTTTTGCCGCCGGATGATACGCCTGTGCGGAGGCTTTCGGGCGGTGAGCGGAGAAGGGTTGCGCTTTGTATGGCGCTTTTGGAAAAGCCTGATTTGCTGCTGCTTGATGAGCCGACGAACCATCTTGACGCCGAGACTGTGCAGTGGCTTGAGACGGCGCTGCGCGAATATCACGGGACGGTGATTATTGTAACGCACGACAGGTATTTTCTGGATAATATTACGAAATGGATTTTGGAACTCGATAAGGGCAGGGGGCTGCCGTTCGAAGGGAACTATTCTTCGTGGCTAAAGCAGAAGGCGGAGATTCTGCGAGTGACGGAAAAGAAAGAATCGCAGAGGCAGAAGACCCTGGCGAGGGAGCTTGAGTGGATTAATACTTCGGTAAAGGCGAGAAATGTAAAAAATCAGGCTCGCATTAACGCATATTCGCAATTGTCAAGCCAGGCAGAAGAAGAGAGGAACAACGAAATACTTATTCAGATTCCGACAGGGCAGCGGCTTGGCGATAAGGTGCTATCGTTTAAGGATGTGTGCAAGAAGTTTGGCGATAATGTTTTGATCGATAAGTGTTCTTTTGAGCTGCCGGCAAATGCGATTGTCGGTGTGATCGGGCCGAATGGAATCGGCAAGACAACATTGTTTAAAATGATCACGGGAACCGAAAAACCGGATTCAGGGAATATTGAAATCGGTTCGACTGTTTCGGTCGGTCATGTCGATCAGCATAGGGATGCACTGGATAATAATAAAACGATTTTCGAGGAAATATCGGATGGGAAAGATTCGATAGATGTCGGGGGAGTATCCGTGGCATCACGGGCATACGTAGCGAAATATAATTTTTCGGGAACGCAGCAGCAGAAAAAAGTTTCTGAATGTTCGGGCGGAGAACGCAACAGGATTCATCTTGCGAAAATGCTGCGGCGAGGCGGGAATTTATTATTGCTCGATGAGCCTACGAACGATCTTGACGTCAATACAATGCGGGTGCTTGAGCAATCGATAATTAATTTTCAGGGATGCGCGATGGTGATAAGCCATGACAGATTTTTCCTGGACAGGATTTGCACGCATCTTCTAATTTTTGAAGGTAATGGAAAAACGCAGTGGTTTGTTGGCAATTTCGCGGCTTATGAGGAAAAAATACAGGCGGAAAATCCGGACAGAGTTGCGCATCGAAGAGGGAAATATAAGCAGATCAAATTGAGATGAAAGGGCGAAAAATGAAATATCAACCAGCGGAAAACCGCTATGAAAAAATGAAATACAATCGCTGCGGGCGGAGCGGAGTTATGCTGCCTGCGATATCGCTTGGGTTGTGGCATAATTTCGGGCAGGTGGATACGGAGAGCAACTGCAGGGAGATGATTAGGCGAGCGTTCGACCTTGGGTTAACGCATTTCGATATAGCCAATAATTACGGGCCGCCGCCGGGTTCGGCAGAAGAGATGTTCGGAAAGATTTTGAAGAGCGATCTTGCGGGGTATCGCGATGAATTGATAATTTCCAGTAAGGCGGGCTATTATATGTGGCCGGGGCCTTATGGCGAATGGGGCTCGAAAAAATATTTAGTCGCAAGCATCGATGCTTCGCTTAAGCGTATCGGGGTTGATTATGTAGATATTTTTTATTCGCACAGGTTCGATCCGAATACTCCGCTCGAAGAAACGATGGGAGCTTTGGACCTAATCGTTAAGCAGGGCAAAGCGCTTTATGCCGGTATTTCGAATTATGATTTTGAGACGACGAAAAAAGCATCGGCAATACTAAAGCAAATGGGGACAAAGTGTCTTATACATCAACCATATTATAATATGCTGGACAGGACAGTCGAGAGTGATTTGCTTGGGACTCTTGAGCAGGAGGGAATAGGGTGCATCGCTTTTTGTCCGCTTGCGCAGGGGCTTTTGACGAATAAGTATCTTCATGGCATTCCGGCGAATTCCCGCGCGGGTAAGCCGACAGGATTTCTGAGGCCGAAAAATATTACAGAAGAAAAACTCGCTAAAGTGACGGCTCTTCAAAAAATCGCAAAGAAAAGAGGTCAGTCGCTTGCTCAAATGGCGCTTGCGTGGACTCTTCGAGACGGGAGGGTAACTTCGGCGCTGATCGGGGCAAGCAAGGTCAGCCAGATAGAAGAAAATGTCGCTGCGCTGGATAAGCTTGAATTTACGAAGGAAGAACTTTCGGCGATCGATAAAGCCCTGCTAAAGTGAACGGGCGTTTAGTTTTTTACTCAAACTGACCGATTCAGCGGTTGAGATTGCCACGGCTGTCTGCGGACAGCCTCGCAATGACACACAAACGCCATATCAAAATCGGTCAGTTTGATCTCTTTAGAATTTTACAGAAATACCCTTATTTACGGATAAATGAGAAGTCTTAATATTCGGTTAAATCGGAGTTGAGATTGCTTCCCCCGCCTGCGCGGGGGTAAACTTCCTCGCAATGACATTTTTAGAAGTTAACTAAAAATTTTTATTTTAGTTTTAGAATCGGGGTGTCATCGGTTTTTAGAAGGGCGCTTAAGATTTCGCAGCCGGAATCAGTTATCAAAACGTCGTCTTCGATGCGGATGCCGAATTTGTTTGGGATGTAAACGCCGGGCTCGACGGTTATAACATTGCCGGCCTGCAATTTTAATTTTGACATATACGAGACTGTGGGCAGTTCGTGGACGTCGATGCCTAAGCCGTGGCCGAGACCGTGGCCGTAAGGTTTTAAATTTTGCGAAGTAATTATTTGCTTTGCGGCGTCATCGGCATCTTTTGCTTCAAGGCCTGCTTTTAGAATGTTTATTGCGGCGGTTTGCGCTTCGAGGACTGTTTTGTAAACTTTCGCATAGAAATCGGTGACTTTTCCAACGGCGAAACATCTTGTCAAATCGCTGCAATAATTATTCAGTTTTGCGCCGAAGTCGAAAAGAATCGTGTCAATTTTTTTCAATTTTCTGTTTGCGGGTCTATAGTGCGGCATCGCGGAGTTTGTGCCGAAAGCGACGATTGTTTCAAAGGCGGGATTGCAGCCGAATTTTTTCATTTCATAATCGAGCATCGCGGCTATTTGTATTTCGGTCATTCCAATTCGAATTTTTTTCAAAATTTTATCGAGAGCAAGTTTTGAAATATGGGCTGCCTTTGTAATCTCACTGATTTCTGCTTGATCTTTTATCTCGCGAGCAGCTTCCACAACTTTGGAAACTGTTTTAACTTTGACGGGCAGTTTTTTCTTTAGAATATTATAGGTGCCGATCTCGACTGTGTCTTCGAGAACGGCGGTTTTTATTTCAGGATATTTTTTAAGGATTTCAGTAAATGCCTGGGTCATTCGCCCTTTTCTGACGTATATTTTTGAATTCGGGCATTGTTTTTCGGCCTGGAGAATGAAGCGACTGTCAGTAATCAGGATGTTTGTATGGGCGGTGATTAGAAGCCAGCTATCTTCACCCAGAAAGCCCGTGAGATATGAGATGTTCGCGGGCAAGGCAATAAGCATACAGTCAGCCTTTTGGGCACTGAAGAGCCGCCTTACTTTTTGGATACGTTTTTTTAAAATGCTTGTAACCTGTACCATAAGGTATTAAAATACCATTTTTTACAATTATTTCGAGTTAAATTTTATAAGAAAATAAGGATATGCTACTACCATTAAGGACGAATGTTAGGCCGTATAAAACGCCGTATATGAACTATGCACTGATTGCGATAAATATCGTGATATTTGTTTTCATGTACGCCGGGGGAAAGGGGTCTGCGCAGAAGTGGGCATCTGCATATATGCTTACGCCTTCCTATCCTTACCTTTGGCAATTTCTAACATACGCGTTTTTGCACGGAAGCATCGGGCACATTTTCGGTAATTTGTACTTCCTCTATATTTTTGGCGGAAATGTAAACGACCGGCTCGGCAATATGGGTTACCTGCTGTTCTATCTTGGCGGCGCGGTTTTCAGCGCATTGGGGCATATCTTCGCGGCAAATTTTTATGGTGAAGGAGCAGCGACACCGGTGCTCGGGGCAAGCGGCGCAATCGCGGCGGTTACAGGAGCATATCTTGTTTTGTTTCCGCAGACTCTGATAACCATTGTTTACTGGTTTTTCTTTATCGGAACGATGGAAATACCAGCTTTGTACCTGATTATTATTAAAATGATATTTATCGATAATATAATTTCCCGAAGCGCGGCTAACGTAGCTTACGATGCGCATCTTGCGGGATACGCGTTCGGGATCGCCGCAATTTTACTTGTACGCGCGGTGGGGCTGATACAGGAAGATCATTTTGATTTGTGGTCGATGCTGAAGCAGTGGAACCGCAGGCGAGTTTATCGGGATGTTGTGGCCGTGGGTGTGGATCCATTCGCAGGAAGAATCAGCAAAAAAATCGAAGTTAAGGAAGTAAAATCCGAGGCGCAGCATCGATTAGAGGAAAAAATAGCGGACCTGAGGCGAGAAATTTTGACTCGAATCAACCAAGGGAACGTGGCGTCGGCAACCGAATTATACCTGGAACTTATCAAGGAAAAAGTGACGCAACCATTGCCTCGGCAGGCGATGCTGGATATCTCCAATCAGTTAATGGCGACAGGAAAATGGAAAGAGGCGGCGGAGGCATACGAAAAATTTCTGTCTTTTTACGGCGGATATGAGTTCGCAGAGCAGGTAATGTTAATGCTGGGCGTAATTTACGGAAGATACCTTGGCAATAAAGAAAAGGCTTTGGAGTATCTGAAAAAGGCGATAAGCAAGCTGAACGACCCATCTCAGAAGAAAATGTGCGAAGATGAAATACGCAGACTGGAAACTTAGAATGACGCGGATACGCACGGTTATTAGACCCAGATTTAGACGGACATTTTAGACACGGATTGACACGGATTTACACTGTTTTAATCTTTAATTCGCCTATAGGAATCTTAAAGAAACATTTGACAATAGCAAATGCTTTGAGATAATAAAGCAGCTTAAAAGTTAAAGCTAAAAGCTCAAAAGTGTTGAATGGCCTTCGGCCATGGAATCTTTTTTAATATAGCTTTGCTTTGAATGCTAAGCTATAAATTAGATTTATACATACTTTCTTACGGAAAGGGAAGATTATGAAACGGATTAACTTATTCCACATAGCTATAATAATATCAATTTCATTGTGCGCAATATCAATAGCAGCAGAAGGTAAAAGACCAGCGGCGTTAGGGTCTCCTTCGGAAAAAGTTCCGTCATCGCCGGTACAACCAGCGGCAACAGCTTCTGTTAACGAACCTCAAGTTGCCGAAGCCAATCAGTCACAATTTCCGTATGTGGGTGAAATTACAGGCTCGAATCTAAATATACGTTCAGGGCCGGGAATGAATTATTATAGCTGCGGAAAAATCAGTACGCCCCAGAGAGTAGTAGTTGTCGGCGAGAAATTCAGTTGGAGTCAGATACTTCCTCCTCCGGGGAGTTTTTCATGGATATTCAAACAGTATGTACTGGTTGACGGCAACAAACCGGAGGTCGGAACTGTCAACGCGGAAAATGTGAGAGTTTACGCAGGCGCAGAAGACCGGGACGCGATGGTTTCTGACAGCGTACAAACAACCCTGAATAAAGGGACAAAGGTCAGGCTTGTTGGTCAGGCAGTCGGAGATTATTATAAAATTGCTCCTCCGGAAGGCGCAACGCTCTGGACGAGCAGCCAATATTTGAAATTCGTTCGCAAGGCAGATGAAATAGATATTAAACTGCCTAAACCTGACGAACC
>JAKJEQ010000027.1 GCA_022705345.1 Planctomycetota bacterium
CTTGAACCCGGCGTGTCAATGCGAAATTGATTTATAGCTATAAAACTATTACGTTCTGGATGACGAAAATCAATCAGCCGTACAACTGGGCTTTGCTCGCCAGTTAATTCATTAATATTTGCAGTCGTGTTTTTTGTCAACAACTCAAAAATTGTTTTATTAGCCTCAAGCAGACCAAAGCCGGGCTGATTAACAACTTCACGTACCACATCACCCACTTGCTTATCCGTGAGCCATTGACGGCCATCCCCTGTAACATTAATTCGTTTAAGTGATGCTCTAAATTCCTGTTCCAGAATTACTTCCCTAAATGAAGTTCTCCTGCTGATTGCAGGGTCTTGCGGAATAAAACCGCTGCCATGGTCAATGACTTCCCAGCCAAGCTGCCGCAATTTGTCAAGAAATGGTTTCTCCACGTTGCTGTATTCAGACATCATTGCACCTCGATTTCTTCAATTTTCCAAATATCAGACGCAAGATTAATCAGCAACCCTTGCCTTTTTTCAATCGTACCTGCATTCCAATCAGTAAATGCTTCAAGTTTGCTATTCATCCGATTAATTGATGAGTTATTACCTACAGTGGTTAATTCTGGAATACTACTCGTAAGATAGTACTTACATTTTTTGTATTCAGCACACTTATTTTTAAAAAAGTCATTACTTGCCACGATATTGATTGGCTTTTCAAGCAGAGTAAGATTCCCCAATCTTGTTTTATATGTATCATATTCTTTGCCGGGATTTTTCTTTATAAAATCCGCACGCAATTCAGGTTCAGGATTATTTGGCAAGATATGCTCAATTTCCAGAACGGTATAATCCTGTAATGAACCAGGAACGCTTAGCCCCTTATATGCCATTTCCACGTGTTGAGTCAATTTTGCGAGCAAGTAGCGTGTACGATATTGCTGCATTGAATTAAGCGTATAGCGTTTCAGGTCATCAGCCAATTCTCCATTTTTATCCTGCATATTTTTGGCAAAGTGTTCTTTTAAAAACTCATTAAGTTTTTGTTTTTGAACAAGAGAATCTGTTATTTCCGAAATGGTACGGAGTTCGTCTGCCCACATAGAAAAATTACGTTCCAGCTCTTTAGTGGGTGTTTTTGTAAAAATGTAGTAAAACAAAAAACTTTCCAGCTGCTTTACAAAGTGGTCAAATAATGGTTTAGGCAAAGTACTGGCAGAAAGCAGTAAGACATAGTGTAAACTGAACGCACCGCCACAGAGCCGTCTTAAATTATCCATAAAAAGGTTATCTTGTCCGTCATTTCCTTTTCCTGCCGCGAATGCCAGATAATTTTCTACATTTCTTATTATTTTGCGAACAAATTCAAATGGTTTGCTGCTGTAATCACAAAGTGCTGCATTTTTCTTATCAATAAACCAGTCATAGATTTCATCTTCACGTACTGTTGCATCTTTTCTATCATTTTCAATTTTATAATTAGCCATCAGGAAATAACGTAAAAATCGTAAAGGCTTTTCCTTTTGCTTTTCGAGTGGTTTAGTTATTTTCTTCCATTCATCTTTCAATTTTATAAACTCTTCTGTTTTTACATGGGTAAAAAGAAGGTTTTTAAGAAGGTCCATAGGATTAAGCCCGACACCGCGTTCGTTAATGGTCTCAAAAATTTTCAATGCACTGCTTATATCTGTGGATATTTGTATGAACACCACATTATTAGCAAGATAGCCCCAGTATTTTTTTAATTTATTTTTATCTTCATAGTTTTCATTTAAGTAGCGATAAATTGTCGCATAGGCATTTAACAGATTTTCCAGCGATCCAAAAAAAGTTATGCCAGCGGCCTGGATAGCGTTTCTTGTTTTGTTGGGTTCAGCATTGAGATCGACTATTTTATTCATCAGTTCACCCGCGTTTTCGTAGCGGGGTTCAAGCTTTAAGCTAGTTTTTGTGTCACCGTTAGCATCAGTATAACTGGTGGAAATAAGACCACTGATTGTTGTTTCCTGTGGTTCTGCCCTAAAGAGATTCTTCAAAGCACAGAGAACAAGAAAAAAAGTAGTTAGCCGCTGCTGACCGTCAATAACTTCATAGTGATTTTTTTGGTTTGTAGGAGAAACCAGAATCGTGCCGATAAAATATTCTTTTATGGAAGAAGTGTCTATTTCATCATTTATGTCTTCCAAAAGTTGATGAACTTCCTTATCTGTCCATACATATTCCCTTTGATAATCGGGAATGATATAAAAACATTCACGAAAAGCTTCATCAATGCTGTATTTATGATTTTCTATTTTGGCCATTACGCTACCTCTCTTTCTTCTTCATATTTTACCTGTACCTTACCCGTCAAAAGGTCGGACATCAAACCTTGTTTAAGTTGCTGATATTTTTTAAATGTTAACTGCTCATCAATTATCATCTTATTAATTGCTATAAAAGATTCTATAATTTTCTGTTGCTCTTGAATGTGAGGTAACGGAATCACCAGCATCCCATATTCTTTCCCATTGACTCCAGGCTGACCGCTACGCGAGCTATAAATAATGACCCACTTTTTATAAGCATCTGTTTCAGTATACGTCTTTAAATAATAGGAAAGCAACTTAGTTTGATTTGGACTAAATTTGATCAAGAAACCAGCATAAACTAATTCTCCATCGTCCTTATCATATAAGTAAGTTTTCCCAACTGTTGCTCCTGTTCTGGCGAACACTATTTCACCTTCTGCCAGTACATAGTTTTTTGATTCTACCGAGTTCACACACATTTTATTATGAGCAACAAAATGTCCTTCTTCATCAATATCAGTAATCCGCAAATAAACCGGCAGTGTAGTATTATACTCAACGGCAGCCGCATTAATCCCATATTTGAAACCTGTTTCGCTGCAAGTTCTAAGTTCAACTACATCCCATTCCTTTGGTACCCAGCCGAGTGCGGTTTCTTTATAAAGTTGTGGAGCATCTGCGTAAGATGGACGGAGTTTGCCTGTTGTGACATCAATCCCGCGAGTGAAAAGGTCTTGCATCATACCAGCCTTTATCGCCTTATATTTGTCAATCGCTTCTTGTGTCTTTTCTATCACATCATCAACAGTTGATAATATCTTCGCAATTTTTTGTTGCTCATTACGTGATACTGGACAAAATACATTAATTTTGCAAATATCCTTCCACGAAGTACGTGGCATTCCGGTTCCAATTGCTGTTCTTTCTGCAAAGCCAAAAACAATCTCTGACTGGCAAATATAAGAAGCGTAAAGAGGGTCTATGTTTAGTTTCGGACGTAATACAAGAATATCTGTCGAACAGTAACCTTTAAATTTTGCGAAAACCGCTTTCCTCAAATTTGGGCGTAATTTCCCAAAGAGTGTATCACCAGCATAGAATATATTGTTAATACTTATTGATTCAGAAACTTCCCCCCAGCGTCGTATTTCATTAACAGAAGAGTCAAGATGTTCTAATCCGATATAGCGTAAATTATTATCTTTGCATATATTACTTTTTTCTTTTGCAGGCTCAACTAAACTATTTAAATAGATATTATTCATATCCCAGTTCCTTCAAGTATCCAGATAATTCGATGCTGGCATTATCGCGGTCTTTCAGAATACTGTGCAGGGGCTGATTGTATTTTTCCCAGAGATTTTCCAAACTACTGCGGAGCAAGCGGCTGTATTGAGCAAGGTATTCTTCAACTATCGCATAAAGTGTGCGTTCCCAGCGGGCAAGGATAAGTGTCTTGGCTTCGGCCTCATCGATTTTAAGGCGGGCTTCCTCGACGAGTTTTTCTTTTTTCGCCTTTATTTCTTTGATGATTTTCTTACAGTTTTTCAGCTCCGTATCCAATTCAAGATGCCGAGCAATGCGACTTTCTTCAGCATCAATACTGGTTTTCAATCGAGTTGCCTCAATCTCAAGTTTATCAATTTCCTTTTCAATGGCCGTATATTTTTCGTCTGCTTTTATTAACGCCTTGACCTGTTTTTCTTTATTCTTTATATCTCGCGATATTTCTTTGAGTTCGCCGCCTAATGTTTTAATTGTAACTCTTACCTGGGCAATTTCGTCTTTTGGGAATACCTCATAATCGTCTTCGTTCCATGCTCCTTCTTCCAGTTCGTTCACTTCTTTAAAGAGAGCTTCCAGTTCGTCTCGTCTGGCTTCGTTATCTTTCAGTTCCTTTAATACTTCAGGAAACTGGCTTTGCAATATTTCTTCATCCGGTATGAGTTCGGCATTCCAGCCGCTTGCCGCGACGCTGCGCAGGTCTGTAAAGAGGGTATCCCAGTAATTAGCAAAGGCTCCACGGCTTTTGAACTCGTCCAGTATTCCAAGTTTACTTATTATTTGCGATATACTGGCAGAAAAGGCGTGATAGAGTTCGTAAACATTCTTTTTCTTCGGCAATGCTTCCAATGCAGGCAGATTTTCATTCCACCATTTAGTAAGACTCTTGCTGAATTTACCATGTTTGTTTTTTATTTCGACACTGGCATCAAGAAAAGTTTTTATGCTTTCTTTGTTTTCTATAGCCACTTTAAACCGGCTATATTTACCATTGGCTGCAACAAAGAGCTGTTCACGAATGCAATCATAGTTTTTCCAGTAATCGCCCATCGCTTCAATTTCTGCGACAGGAATACCGCCATGCAGATGAGCACGCACGTCATGCGGTTCCGCAGTCGGACTGTTATCAACATACCTGCGGATATTACAGTTAAACTCTTCTTTTTCAAGTTCTTCTATCGAAACCAGTCGGCTGTATTTGTCAAGATTCCGTTTTGTGCGGTACACATAAGTGATTTTTTCTATATCTTCGCTGCGAAGGGTATTTTGAACTTTGCCTTCTTTATATTCATGGTCGGCATTAATAAATAGCACTTCCTTGCGAGCCTCTGTACCCCTTCGATTAATAATAAGAACCGAAGCCGGAATACCTGTACCATAGAAAAGTGCAGGCGGTAAGCCAATGATTGCTTCAAGGAACCCACGCTTAATCATCCATTCACGCATTTTGCGTTCTTCACCACCACGGAACAGAACACCATGCGGCATAATAACGGCCATGCGTCCGGTAGATTTCAATACGCTGATCATATGCTGAACAAACATAAAGTCGGCTTTGCCTTTGGTAGGCATCCAAAACTGAAACCTGTCCCTAAACTTCATTCCTTCTGTGGTATAATTCTGCGAAAATGGCGGATTTGCGATGACTATATCAAAATGCATAATCTCTGCACCTTCGATATGCTTGGGGTCGTTTATTGTATCTCCATTTTCAATCTGCGCATCCAATATATCATGAAATAACATATTGAGTTTACACAATCCCCATGTGGTGCCATTTTTTTCCTGTCCGTACAAGGTAAGGTTGCGGGCATTACCAAATTTGCTCTCAACATAATTAAACGATTCAATCAGCATACCGCCGGAACCAACTGCGGGGTCACATATCTCTGCATCTTGTTCCGGATCGAGTATGTTTACCAGCAGTTTAACAACTGTACGCGGCGTATAGAATTCTCCACCTTTCTTACCGGCACTGTCAGCAAAATATTTAATCAGATATTCGTATGCGGAACCGAGCAAATCTGGAAATTCAAGGTTGTCATCTGTCAGCACGACCTTGTCAAAATGAGCTATCAAGTCAATTAAGTCGGAGTTATCAATTCGTTTGTTATTCTTGCCAAATGTTTTATTGAAATCTATTGGTTTAAGAACACCTTCCAGATTATCAAGGTTTTTATCTTCCAGCTCTGCAAAAGCTTTCATAAGTTCAGAACCGACATCCTGTTTATGATGCTTGATTTTTTCCCAACGGGCACTTATCGGAACAAAGAATTTATAAGCGTCTTCTCGCTCCAGTCCTTCTTCAAGGTCTTTTCCTTTTACGCCTCGCTTTTCAAGCTGCTTTTTACGGTTATCCCGTTCAACATCAAACTGATCATTGACTCGTTTGAGGAAAAGCATAGCAATGACATATTCCTTAAACTCGGAAGCGTCCATGTTTCCGCGTAATGATTCGCAGGCTTCTTCAAGGAAGTTTTCCAGCCATGACAGTGAAAGTTTATGTGCCATAAAGCTCCGATATACTAAAATTCAGATTAATAAACTGGTCGAAAGGGTACAGAGTCAGTTTGCGATCGATTTGATAGAAATGATGCGGGATCGCCTCTCGCCTTCTCATCCATTCAATAGTTGCCATTTATAATGTCCTGTATGCAAAATAATCCTGTTTTTGATAATAATACCAGAACAATATTGGACTCGCAACAGCCAATAATCTTTCTACTTAATTGATTGTTTTTACAATACTTATGTTAAACAGTCCACATTTTTGATTCTTATAGACCTTATCCAACCTTCACCACCGCTTCCATAGCTTTCTGTTGGTCCATTTCGGCATATACTTCAGTTATAGCGGCAGAACGGTGCCCCAGGATAATACGTGCCGTTTCTAAGCCGAATTCTTTTCTCAAATACGTAGCCGCATTATGCCTTAATTGGTGTGGATGCCAATGCTGCGCAGGTTTCCATGTTTTGAATTCACTATCCGACATTTCTTCAGGTCTAAATGCCCGTTTAATTCCCTTTAAAACAGAATGGCCTAAACCGTTTGGTGTGTAATGATTGCCAGGCTGCCTTTTGGGATTTAATTTGATATTTGTTCCAGCCGTGTTTCCATATCCCTTTGGGGTCTTCCTATTTAGTGCCCGTTCTAATCTCATATCCGCTATCGCTTCCTGCGGTGAGAAACAATATGCATCCGCCGGCCTAAGCAGAAATGGTTTTAATAATTCCTGTCCTTTTGGCCCTATGTAAATATTTCTATCGTGGTCATGATGCAATGTTTTATGTTGAGCAGGTTTGTAAATCCATATCTTGCCTGACATATCAATATCGCATGGCCTCATTATCACAAGCTCTCCACTTCTTGCCGCTGTCAGTAACTGCAATTGTATCAATACCCACACCTGCTTTGAAACATATGGCTGGATTGCATCTATATATTCCTGGGGCACGGGTTTTACCGGATCAGTTTCTTTGGCTGCACTTCTTCCTCTTCTCAGTCCAGCTACAGCCTGTAAAGCAGAAAAGATATTGCCCGGAACAAGCTCATTTGCCACCCCCCATTTAAACATAAGTCTTATTCTGCCAATTCTTTTATTAACGCTGCTTCTGCATATTCCCTGCTCAACCATCTTTTGCCGGACCGTCATCAGTGCTCGCGGGCCAAAGTCCTTAACTTGTGTATGGCCGTATACCTTATTTAATGGCCGCATAGCTAATTTGATATTATCCATTTCATGGGTATTACTACCATCTGCACGCACATAATAACTTTGGGCATAGATCCAGAATTGTGCTATCAATTCGGCAACTGTAATCTCATCTGTTAGAGCGAGAGGCGCTTTTCCGCTCGCTCCCCACTCAGCGACAAATTGGAAATACTTCTGCTCACTCTGCGGATCATCAGACCTTCCAAAATATATGGCTTTTCCGTTGAAAACGGCGTATGCTTGCCCTGTTGCCTTGTGATGACGGAGTTTGGGTACAAAAGATTTGTTTGTTTGATTAGCGGTCATGGCGTATTTCCTTTCAAAAAAAAGAGTAGTACTACTCTTTCTGTTAAAGGTTACGGCCGCGCCGCCGACATGGCGGGTATTCATAAGTCTCGAATTCAGCGTAACTTACAAAGCTCCCCGAGTAGGACTCGAACCTACGACCTAGCGGTTAACAGCCGCTCGCTCTACCGATTGAGCTATCGGGGAAAACTTAAGACTTATAATTATCACATTTTAAATTTATTTTGTCAATACTAAAAATTCTAACAAAACCCATTTTTTGCCTCAAAAACAAAGCAGCCTATATCCTTTGATATAAGCTGCTGGAAGTTGTTAAATTAAATAAAACTTAAATACTGAGCAGATGTTTAGCGTGAACGATATCCGCCGCCACCCTCGCCTCTGCCGCCTCTTCCGCCATAGCCCCCTCCGCCGCCTCTTCTGGGGCCTCCTCTACTTCCACCCCTTCCGCCACCTCCGGTTGCACGTTCACGAGCTTCATTTACTTTCAGTGCCTGACCGCCAAGGTCTTTCCCATCGAGTTCCTCCATCGCCATTTTTGCCTGTTCATTCGATGGCATTTCGACAAATCCAAACCCTCTTGCTTCTCCGGTAAGCTTATCCTTAATTATCGCCACAGATTTTACTTCACCGTAAGCTCCAAAAGCTTCTTTTAATTGTTCTTCAGTTACTTCTCTTGACAAATTTCCTACATAAATATTCATTTGTAATTTCCTCAATCAAAAATTTAAGCCGCACGTGCAGCGTTCATTATTTCTAAATTTGCCAAAACTAAATAGTGATATGATATATTTCAGGAAATGCTTCAATCGTTACTTCTCAGTTAATCGGCCTCATATTCAAATACCTTATAAGCATAACAATACTCGCAACACTTTATCTTATCAATCAATATTTTAAGATTTATTTCCCTTGATTTGAAATTTTGAAGCAAAACACTTCTTGTATGATGTTAGTTATATTATAATTATGAAAATTGTTAATATTATGGATTATAGTATCGCAGGTCATTTTTCATCCAATCTTCAGCAAACCTGCCGTAGTCCGGAATGTTTACGATATCATCGGCATTTATATCAGTTTCCATTCCCTCTCCGCTGTTTAACCACTCAAGAGCTAACTGTCTTAAATCTTTTTTATTCACTATATAATCCAGGTTGAAGTCTCCCGCCATAGGCTCAAAAATTTCAAACGCCAAACCGTAAGCCCGTTGTTTACATGTGGTGTTTTCAAGCAGTACTGTATAATTTCCATCTACCGGCAGGATCATATCGATTTTCTCAAGGTTGTTTACATCATCAATTTCGTTGAATAATACCCCGCCAGATGGATTCAGTACTGTCATGTCGATGTTGAACATCGGCTCATTTACTTCATAAACAGGCCCGGGTTTTAAATCGATCTTGCGGTTCCATGTTACTGTTAAAGCAAGCCTTTCATCTTTTTTTGCCGAAATATAATACGTATGGGTAGCATAAGGATTCATTACATCGTATGCCCACCCTTTGGTAGTATCAGATGTTATCAAAACATCTTTTGAAATTTTTTCGGAAGAAAGTGTTTGAAATGCTTTCAAAGCATCAAGCCTTCCATATCCTCTCTGAGGATGCCAGACATTCGCCGGATTTGCCGGATACGTCGGCACGTTATCTCTCCTGTTTATGTTTGGAAACGATGAGTTAACCATCACAGCTTTTATAACCACATTGTTTTCATCGTGCGGTTCTGAAGTCTGATTTGCGTATTGCAAAAGCAATGCCGCAACTCCGGCCGTATGCGGAACCGCCCAGCTTGTCGCCCCGTCGGAATAACCTGTCGGATTCCAGTAATCCGGATCACCGCTATTATATGCAGGAGTAACCTGGTTGGTTGAAGGCGCCATTATATCAGGCTTGCGGCGAAAGTCGGAAGTTGGACCGTCATTGGTCGCCTGCCCAGCTTTTTTATAAACATCGGTTTGGGTTTCTGCAAGTCCCCCTGTGGTTATTCCGTTATACCCATCGCCGAGAACTGTAATATATGACCCTGTATTCCCGGCCGCATTTGCGAATATGACATCGTATGAATCGGCATAATAATCATACTTTAGAGTTTCCTGCGATTGACCGTTAGGGTCTATTTCATATTCAAAACCTGTTAAAATTATTTTACAGTTTCGATTTTCAATCAATTCGGTGAGAACAATATTAAGTGTGCTGCCCTTTTCCGAGCCAAGTCTAAAACTATAAATCATTGCCCCGGGAGCCACGCCAATATCATTAACATGATTAGGCGCTTGGCCCTGGCTGATTATAATCCCAGCCATTATCGTATCATGCCAAAAGCCTTCTGTTAAATCACTATTAATATTCAGGACATGAACAATCCCATTTACATCTTCAAAAGCATTATGCTCTACAAATACATTTTGACTGCCGATTAAACCGATCTTTACACCGGTGCCTCTTATGCCAAGGTCGTGAACTGCTTTGGCATTGCAGCCGTTCCCCCCCACAGAACCCTGCAATGCGTAAATATTGCCGCACAACATACTAAGCAGCAACATTATAGGACATCGCCTCTTTGTATATAATCCTTCCACCATCCATTCTAAATTATACCAAATATGTTAGGAAAAGCAACAAATAGGTAAGAACATATCTTAATTAGTCCAAAAAACTGGAGTTTTATTGACCTGGCTGTTTGAGTTCTTCAGCCTTTGGAAGATCCTTAATCTCGCTCAGCCCAAAGACTTGCAAGAATTTTTTTGTTGTCCCGTAAAGGAGTGGTCTACCCAGTATTTCCGCCTTGCCGGCTATTTTAACAAGCCCCTTATACATCAGGGTCCTGACAACTTCGCCGCATGCGACCCCTCGAATCGCCTCAATATCGGCTCGAATAATCGGCTGCTTGTACGCGATAATTGCCAGCGTTTCAAGAGCGGCCGGACTCAATTTATTATCCGCTCGCTGTTTGAGCATATTTTTAAGCCAGTTATTATATTCCGGCAGCGTCATCATCTGATAACCGCCCGCTATTTCCTCAATTCGAAAAGCCCTTTTCGTCTCTGCATACTGCTGATTCAGCGTTTCGATGCATTTCTTTACCTGCTTGACGCCGCCGTTCAATTGAGAAATATTTACGAGCCTTTCAGCCGATAACGGCTCATCTGTAGCAAAAAGTATCGCCTCAATTACTGATTCAGTAGTCACATCCTGAGACGGAGCTTGAGTTTCTTCACTCTGCTGAGATTCTCCCTGCTCTTCAGTTCCTTGAGGTTCGGACTGCTCCAGATTTTCAATATTTTCTTCCTGTCCGACTTCTTCTGAAAGATTGTCCAGTTCTGCTTCCTGCTGCTCGAATTCTTCCGTCATATCTATTTCCTGATTTCCAACCGCGGGATTTTACACCCTTAAGGATATCCAATTAAATGGGTCTTTATCTGTTTTGCTGATTATAATTTTAACAGATTTTATACCTTTTTGTAGTTCTTTTGCAACTTTTTTAAGAATAAATCTTTCCGAAACCGTATGGCTCAAACAAACAACCGTAACCCCCGCCTCCTGTGCCGCAAGTGCCTGATGATGTTTGATCTCGCCTGTCAAATACAAATCGCATTTTTCTGCGATAACTTTCATAATCAGCTTCCCGCACGAACCCGCGCAGACTGCCGCTTTTTTGATTAATCTTTTTTTTGGTCCGACTATTCCCGCAGCTTTTGCGCCAGTAACCTTCCTGATTTTTTTAAGAATCGAATCCAGTTGCACTGGCTTTTCAAGCTGACCAATCCGCCCAAGCCCGATTTTCTGGTCTTCTGTTTCATATATTTTTATAATATCAAATGCGGGAACCTCATACGGATGCGCAGCCTTCAGAGCTTTTACAACATCTGCTATTTTTTCAGCGGGAACTATTGATTCGAATTTAATTTCTTCCACATTCTCGATTTCTCCTACTTTGCCGATAGTCGGCTTGGCTCCCTTTAGCGGAACAAACGTCCCCAAACCTGCTGAATTGAAACTGCAATGACTGTAATTTCCTATCCATCCTGCGCCTGCTTTAAAAACCGCATCCGCAACTTTCTGAAGAGACTTGACCGGTACAAAAACCGCAAGTTTATAATTTCTCTGCTCGCTTCCGGCAATATAATCTCCAACAGGCTGCGCGTTTTTTATGCCGACAATTTCCGCAAGCCCGTCATTAACGCCGCCCGATACCGCATCAAGAGCGGTATGTATCGAATATACGTTTATATCATTTTGAACAAGCTCATAAACAACCGAATCTTTTTCTACAGTCTTCAAACCATCCCAAATAACCGGATGATAACTGATTATGAAATTGCAGCCCGCTTGTTTCGCCTCTTTTATCACATCTTTCGTTATATCGATTGTCAGCAGGATTTTTTTAACTGTTGCGTTGACATCGCCTACAAGCAAACCCGTATTATCCCACCCTTGCGCCAGCTTCGGCGGGGCTATCCTTTCGATTTCTTTTATGCAATCTTTAACTTTTAACATTCTGCACCATCTTATTAAAATATTCTGAATAGAGCATCATAATCTTCTTCGTCATTTTCCCCGGTTTTGAATCTCCAACATCATGCGCTTCGATTGCCGTCACCGGCAGAACCTGCATAATAACATTAGTTATAAAAACCTCATCAGCTTTAAGCAAATCATCGATAGTCAAATCTTTTTCTTCGAGCTTAATTGAATTCTCAGCCGCGAGTTTTAAAACAGTTTTTCTCGCAATCCCGGGCAATATACCCGCTTTAAGCGATGGCGTATAAAGCACCGAATCTTTCACAAGAAATACATTGCTCACGCATCCTTCCGCAAGCCTTCCGTCAACCGTAAACCAAATCGCCTCTGCAGCTCGCTTTTGAACCGCCGTCGCAAGCGCAGAAATTCGTGCGAAATAGCTCGTTGTTTTATGCCCGCTCAGTACATCTGATGGATTCTGGCGGTATGAATTCAATACAACCAGAATTCCTTTTTCATAATATTCTTTCGGATAAGCCCCGAAACTCACCGCCGTTACAAGCAGCGTCGGTTCCGGATTTTCGCTCCCGATTACTCCGCTTGTCGCTGTCAATCTGATTCTTGCTTCCTTTAGTTCATTGGCGTTTAAAGTTTCGTAAATCGCGTCAGCGACAAATTTTCTGCCTGCCTTGCCATAGCTTTGCGATGGCAGGTCGCCTCGCATATTGATTTTCAATTTTTCCGCGCTTGTAAAAAGCCTGTCGATATGATCATCCAGCGAAAATACAACTCCATTTGACGCCCGCATAGTCTCAAACAGCCCAGCCCCATACAAAAACCCGCCGTCAGCGCAGCTTATTTTAGCCTCAGAGCTTTCTATTATTTCATTATTCAAAAAAACTTTTTGTGTCATTCTTTTCTTTCTACTGCTTTAATTCCTGCCAAAAGTGCATTTGCTTTCAAAAGCGTTTCATTCCACTCAGATTCCGGCTCAGAATCAGCCACGATTCCGCCGCCTGTCTGAGCATAAGCTTTATTGTCCTTAATGATAATGGTTCTTATCGCGATATTCAAGCATGCATTGCCGCATAAATCTATCCACCCGATAGAGCCGGTATAAAGCCCCCTCGCGGTCGGTTCGAGCCGATTTATAATTTCCATCGCGCTGATTTTGGGCGCCCCGCTTATAGACCCTCCCGGAAATACCGCTTTTAAGCAATCGGCAAAATCAATCTCATCTTTTAACCTGCCCTCGATTGTCGCCACCGCATGAAACACCGTCGCAAAGGATTCTATATCCCGTCTTTTCACAACCTTGATTGACCCCGGCACGCAAATCCTGCCAAAATCGTTTCGCTCAAGGTCTATTATCATATCAAGCTCGGCTTTCTCCTTTTCATTTTCGATTAGTTCTTTATAGTTTTTCTCATCGGCAGTTTTATCGCCTGTTCTCGGCCGGGTTCCTTTTATCGGGCATGTGATGATATTTCGATTCTCAATATCAATAAACAGCTCCGGCGATGCGCTTACTATCTGGTAATCGCCCGCATCGATATATGCCGCATAAGGACTTGGATTAAATTTATTTTGCCACAAAAAAAGTTTATATGCCTCTGAATTGAAATCCGAACTAAACCTCTGCGAAAAATTTATCTGATAAACATCGCCATCATAAATGTGTTTTTTCGTTTTCGCAATCGCCTCAAGATAATACTCCTTCGTCATATTCGATTGAAAACCATTATTTGCTGGATTAGCCCCCAGCTTCATACTGGGGGTTAGGCCGACACTTGGGGAGGCTGACAAATAATTTTCAATTTCTTTTATCTTTTCTTGCCCAGACTTTTTTTCACCGTCCAATTCTATCGCGAAAAGATAAAAACAGTTTTCATTATGGTCAAAGCAAATCACTTTATCATAAAAGCATAATCTTATTAAAGGCAGGTTCACATCGTCGCACGACTGCGGAATATCCTCGATAAAGCTGTTAAGGTCATAGCTGAAAAATCCGATCCACCCGCCCGTAAAAATCGGCTGAATGCCATTGCCAGACTTGCCAGTTAAATTCTGACAATCATTATGAATGTCATTGCGAGACTTGCGCAGCAAGTCGCGGCAATCTCTATTCTCCAGTTTATACTTGCTTAGAACAGCTTTTAACTTCTCAAATGGATTTTTATCTTTATCGCCAAATTCAAATATATCAACAGGCTCTGCGCAAAAATAGCTGTATCTGTTTCTTTCTGAAGCAATTTCTGAACCGCCCAGAATTGATGCTTTTTTAAGTGATGAATAATATTGAACTAAATTTTGAAGTGATACATCCGCTGATACTCTTTTATAAATCAGCCGGCACAATTTTACAAATTTTTCATCTACAGTGTTAATCCGTGTTAATCCGTGTCAAAAAAGTCCGTGTAAATCCGTGTCTTACAGATTTTCAAGTCTTAACTTTTTATCATACTCGACCAGTCCCGCGATAAGGTCTTCCATATCGCCCGCCATAATTTTATCAAGATTATAAAGCGAAAGATTTATGCGATGGTCAGTAACCCGGTTCTGCGGATAATTATACGTCCTGATTTTCTCCGACCTATCGCCCGAACCTATCATCGTCTTTCGAGTCTTTTCGCGTTTAGCTCTTTCAATACTCTGATAATGCTCGAACACCCTGCTTCGAAGCAAACGATATGCCTTGGCTCTGTTCTTGTGTTGGCTTCTGTCCTCGCGCATATTAACCGTTATGCCGGTTGGAATATGCTCCAATCTCACGGCGCTGTTAAGTTTATTAACCGCCTGACCGCCCGGCCCGCCTGCCCTGCTGACAAACTCATTAATATCGGCGGGATTCAACTGAATATCAAGCTCTTCCGCTTCAGGCAGCGCCGCAACCGTAACCGCTGATGTATGAACTCGCCCCTGCGTTTCGGTTTCCGGAACTCGCTGCACGCGATGTCCGCCGCCTTCGTAGCCAAAATGGGTCCATACGCCGGGCCCCTTTATACTGAAAACCACTTCGCGAAAACCGCCCAACTCGTTGGTGCTGAAATCCATCAGCTCGACTTTCCATTTCTGCTTTTCGGAATAATGAATATACATGTCGTACAAATCACGCGCAAACAACGCCGCTTCGTCACCGCCCGTGCCGGCTCGAATTTCCATAATAATAGAACCTACCGCCGCGTCGTCGGACATAACAAGCGAATCTTTAATCTCGTCAAAAAGTTTCTCTTTCTTTTCTTCAAGACCTTTCAAATCTTCCTCGGCAAGTTGTTTGAACTCCTCGTCGGAAGACGCATCGTTCAAAATCGTCTTACTCGCTTCAATTTCGGAAAGCAGTTTATTATACTCACGATAGTTTGTTACCACCGCTTTAAGTTTGCCCATTTCTTTTGTTATTGGCACTAACTTATTATGGTCTGATGATACAGATTGGTCATTGAGCTGTTCCTGCAATTGCGAATACCGCTGGTCAATCTCATCAAGTTTTTTTATTACAGTTGTATTTGTGTCACTCATATAATTTTTTTACAGTGTTAATCCGTGTAAATCCGTGTCTAAAAAACAGTGTCAATCTGTGTCGATACAAAAAAATACGCTGCCGGTACGTAATCTGTTTGATTATGCCCAACAGCGTAGTTTGTATTTCTAAAAAAACCTATTTCTCTTTTTTCGCTGCCTTTTCGTCCTTTTGTGCCATATAGCTTTGGCCGTATTTCTTCTGGAATCTTTCGATTCTGCCGGCCGTATCTACGAATTTCTGCTTGCCTGTATAGAACGGATGGCACATCGAACAAATATCGGCATGGATTTCCTTTGCCGTACTGCGTGTTTCAAACGTATTTCCGCAGCCGCATTTTACCTTGGCTACATGGTATTTAGGATGTATGTCTTTTTTCATAAATCACCTTATCTATAAAATGTAAAGCTAAGTATTATATAGCCTTTTACGCTCATTGCAAGCTTCTGTTAAGCAAAAATATAAAAAAAGAAGCGATTTGTTCTGCAAACCTCTTAATTAAAAGCACTTACGATTCCAAATATCCTCATTTCGCGATAAAATACATTCCTGCACTCTTAATTTCCTGCCCTCCCCTTCGGCTGAAAATGTTCATCGTTACTTCTTTTGAATTCTCGACTTTAAGGCTCATTTTTGCATATCTCGAAGCCAATTCGCTCGTATTCGGCTCAATTATCTGCCCCGCTTTGCCACTCAGCTTCGCCAGCGCAATGCCGCTTGCAGCCATATTTTCTCTGTCTGCTTCGAGAAAAACCGCATTCGTTTCGAATGCTGCCCGACTGGCTGCGCTGTTAAGCACGACAAATTCTATCCCCATTATAAAAAGGATCAGCATAACCATCAGCATTGCAAATCCTTTTTTCATTCTATTTCCCCCGCGAAAAACACATAAGAATTCTCTATCCTTTTATCCGCCCTGCCGTGCTTTTTTGGTTCCACCCATTTTCTGATTTCAACAGCGATCCCCTTTCCTTTCTCTTCCCAAACCTTCCATTCGATTTTGCCCTGAGGTATTTCCCATTTTATTTCGTCTTTGCCGGAAATATTCCTTGTTATCTCGTCTTCTTCGAAAACATACTTTATTTTTTTGTCTCCTCTCTCGAGCAGCAATTGATTGCCGTCTTTCAGCAATTTGTCGGCCGAATTAATATCTCGTCTTACAAATTGTACAAAGTTCAAAATGCTCGTATTCGATTCATAAAGTTTCAAAGATCTCGGAATATCATAAATTACTGTTTTTGACAGTCTGCTCAACGGCAATGCTATAACTGCCAGAATCGCCAGCACAACTAACATTTCAGTTAATGAATAACCCTTTTTCATTTCTGTTTTTCTTTCTTCAAAGCAATATATCTTCCCATTTCGATATTTACATCTCTGTGATAACTCTTTGTTGAAGTTTTCACTTTAATTAACGTTAGTCCCTGCCATTGACCCGTTCCATCCGATTGTTCCATCCTGATTTGAACCTTAGGCCATAGTCTTGTAGATTCTTTTTCGCTGATTGGTTTTCCGATTGCCGATAACGAATCAAGCTGCGCCTGCCCCGCCGCAATGCATTGTTGCCTTGCATATTGATAATGATTGAAGTTGCCGTACGTTTTCAGCCCCAGCGCCATAATTATCATAATCGTCCCAAGTATCCCAAGCGCAATCATCGTCTCCGTCAATAAATACCCCTTGCAACGTTCTGTCATTGCGCGGAGTTCCAAACGGCTTTTGCCGTGCAGGAACGACAAAGCAATCTCTGGTCTTAGAATTTTTAGTAGGTTCCTGAGCTTTTTATTTTCTTTTTTCATATAAAATTCGTCAAAATTGTAATTATTTCCACCATCGGCGCCATAATCGCATACGCTACAAAACCTACCACTCCTCCGAGCATTAACGTCGTGCAGGGCAGCAAAATAAACCTCGCAAGATTAACCCTGTAATCATAATTAGATCGATAAACGCTCTCGATCATCTCAAGCACGCAAAGCGTATTCTCAGGATTGCTCTTCTGCTCAAAAGGCAACCCGAGCGATTCGGTTATCCCGCATTGCCTGAGCGACTCCGCCGGATTTCTGCCTTCTTCAACAAGTTTAAGCCATCGCCGCAGCTTCTTCCTGTATAGATAATTCACGTCAAGTGTTATTGTATTCCTTATCGCCTCGTTTATGGTATTT
>JAKJEQ010000028.1:0-231 GCA_022705345.1 Planctomycetota bacterium
AACAAAGGGGGTCTTTCCGATTATTCCTTACGGCTACGCGCGCACGGATATAAAAGTCAGCCAGCAGTCGCCGAGCAAAGAACACTGGCTCGGAACCGATGATGTGGGGTCGGATGTTTTGTGCAGACTGATTCACGGGACGCGCGTTTCACTTTCGGTGGGGTTTGTCGCTGTCGGAATTTCGAGCATTATCGGGATTATCTTCGGCGCAATGATGGGGTACTTCGGCGG
>JAKJEQ010000028.1:241-13409 GCA_022705345.1 Planctomycetota bacterium
TTTGATTATTACGATCGTGGCATTTTTCCCGCGAAGTCTTTTTAATATTATGATTATAATCGGCATAACAAGCTGGACAGGCGACGCGAGGTTTGTCAGGGCGGAATTTTTCAAGCTTCGCAATCAGGATTTTGTGCAGGCGGCGATTTCGCTCGGCTTGCCGCTGCGAAGCATTCTGTTCAGGCACATGCTGCCAAACGGGATTGCGCCGGTTCTTGTTAATTTGACATTCGGAATCGCGGGGGCGATATTCATCGAATCGGCGTTGAGCTTTCTGGGTTTCGGAGTCGCCCCGCCGACGCCAAGCTGGGGTCAGATGCTAAGCACGGGCGTAAGCACTTCGGGGCAGTTTTTGTGGTGGCTGACGCTATTTCCCGGCCTTGCGATATTTTTTACGGTAACGGCTTATAACCTGCTCGGCGAAGGATTGCGTGACGCGATCGACCCGAAATTGAGAAAAGCGGTATGACAGATAACAACGAAAAAATTTTATCAGTTCAAAATCTTTCGACCTGGTTCGAAACGGAATCGGGGACTGCAAAGTCCGTACAGGAAGTTTCATTCGATATTGAAAGAGGCAAGACGCTTGCGCTTGTGGGGGAAAGCGGCTGCGGAAAAAGCGTTACCGCTCTTTCGATTATGCGTCTGATTCCGACCCCGCCGGGCAGAATCGCGAGCGGAAAAATATTTTTCAGAAATCATAACATTCTTGAATATTCCGAAAAACAGATGAGAAAAATCCGCGGCAATAAAATCGGTATGATTTTTCAGGAGCCGATGACGAGCCTTAATCCTGTTTACACAATCGGGCAGCAAATCATCGAGACAATAACGCTGCATCAGAAAAAAACTGAACAGCAGGCGTGGGCGATCGCAGAAGAAATGCTCGGCAAGGTTCATATTCCAGACCCCGCTCGAAGGATGAGCGAGTATCCGCATTTGCTTAGCGGCGGTATGCGGCAAAGAGTGATGATCGCGATGGCGATTTCATGCAAACCCGCCCTGCTGATTGCCGATGAGCCGACAACGGCGCTTGATGTTACTATCCAGGCGCAAATACTCGATTTGCTGGATGAGCTACAGCAGAGCGAGAATATGAGCATCCTTCTAATTACTCACGATCTCGGCGTTGTCGCGCAGCGTGCAGATGATGTCGCGGTGATGTATGCTTCGAGAATAGTCGAAAAATGTTCGTGCGCCGCACTTTTCAAAAATCCGCTGCATCCTTATACGCAGGGCTTGCTCAATTCTCTGCCGCAGTTGGGAGCTAAGCAGAAAAGGCTCAATACTATCAGCGGAAATGTTCCTGAACCGATGAATTTTCCATCGGGGTGCAAATTTCATCCGCGATGCCCTGTCGGCTGCAACGACAAAAGGTGCCGGAGCGTTGAACCTGAATTAAGAGAAGTTTCCGAAAATCATTTCGCGGCATGCTGGTATGCACCGGGATATGAGAAAGATAATGAAAAAAATTAAACTGTAGGGGCGAACCTGCGTGTTCGCCCGGGCAGACACATAGGTCTGCCCCTACAATGGCAAATATTGAATGATCTATATGGCTGAAAATAATACGATTTTAAAAGTTGAAAATCTCAAGACCTGGTTTCCGATAAAGAAAGGTCTGCTGAGACGGACAGTCGGCTATGTTCGGGCGGTTGACGATATCAGCTTCGATGTTCCGTCGGGCAGCACATTCGGGCTTGTTGGCGAAAGCGGGTCGGGAAAAACAACAGCGGCCAGAACCATCGCCAGATTAATTCACGCAACGGCAGGCAAAGTATATTTCGAAGGAAAAGACATTCTTCAACTACCGCCGCCAAAGCTGCGCAAAATGCGAAAAGATATATCGATAGTTTTCCAGGATCCCTACAGTTCTCTCAATCCGAGAATGACGGTCGGCTCGATTATCGCAGAGCCGCTGAAAGTTCATAATATCTCCAAAGGATCGGAGCTTATCGACAGGATTGCGATGCTGCTGGAAAAGGTGGGTTTATCTGCAAGTCATATCAACCGGTATCCTCATGAATTTTCGGGGGGTCAGCGTCAGAGAATCGGGATTGCCCGTGCGCTTGCATTGGAGCCGAAGATAGTTATCTGCGATGAACCTGTGAGCGCGCTTGACGTTTCGATTCAGTCTCAGATTTTAAATCTTCTCAAAGATTTGCAGGAACAGTTTAGGCTGACTTACCTTTTTATCGCGCACGATTTGTCGGTCGTGGAATTTATAAGCAATAGTGTAGCTGTAATGTACCTGGGCAAAATTGTAGAAATAGCGCCGGCGGCGGCCCTTTATGAACGGCCGCTTCATCCATATACCAAACTTCTGCTAAGCGCGATACCTCGACCTGTTCCGGAGAGAAAAAGAGCGGTATTTCAATCGGGCGGCGGCGGCGTGCAGACGATAGAAGGCTGTCCATTCGCGGGCCGATGCCCGGCGGCAGACGGTTTTTGCTGCAAGTCGATACCGCCTTTGAAGGAGTTCGAGGCGGGGCATAAGGCGGCGTGTTTCAAGGCGCAGTAATTAAGCGTAAAAACTCTCGACTTTTAGCCGTTGGATTGTTATAATACTTTTATGACCGACTGTAATATCACAAAAATAACGAATGACAAAAATGTAACAACGGTATCGTTCAACGTCTCAAGCCTTACGGCAGGCGCAGATATGGACTCCGTAGCAAAACAAATTTCTGAACTCATCCTGAAACAAAAACCGAAAAATCTTGTAATCGATTTTTTAGGCGTAAAGTTTTTTTCTTCTCAAACGCTTGGAATCCTTCTTGATACAAGGAAAAAGATTTCGGAATTGAACGGAACTATGCTCATCTGCGGAATAAACCCGCAGCTTTACCGAGTTTTCAAAATAACCAACCTTGATAAATTATTCAGTTTTTATCCTGACACCCAGAGCGCGATCAGCGAGCTTGCGAAAACGCAGAAAACCTGATTCCTTCTTTGGTTCAAGATTTGAAAGGAGAAAGTGATGGAAACAGTAAAACAGTTCTCGATTTTCATGGTAAATAAGCCCGGAATACTGTCCCGAATCCTGGATGAATTTACCCATGCAAAAATAAATATCACGGCTCTGACAGTAATGGACTCCGTGGAGCATGGCGTTCTGCGTGTGGTTCCTGAATCAGCCGATAAGCTTCGTGACGTTCTTAACAAGACAAATATTCAGTTCAACGAGACCGAAGTTCTTTGCGTAACGATTTCCAATCAGCCCGGCGCGTTTGCGTCAATAACGGACAAACTCGCCAAGGCACATATAAATATCGCATATGCTTACGTAACATCAGGCGCAAAAGGCGGGAAGACTACCGCGGTTTTGAAGGTAGCCGATGTAAAAAAAGCGATGAAGATATTGCATGGTTCTACAGCGACAAACAGCGATAAACGACTGGCAGAACGCAGGTCGCTATCGACAAGAAAAGGTTAAACGGAAAATCAAGTGGTATGAGGACAAAAACCTTTGGAGAGGCATTGCGCCCCTGCTGTTTAATCAGAATCGCATCGATATGGCAGCCGATGAGGTAAAACAGATTATAAAACTTACGGTAAAAGATACAGGAGCTGCGCGAAATGATTAAAATACCCAAATGGCAATACGACGAGTTTAAGCATTGCGGTGTGGATTTTTCCGATTCAGCAGAAGTTGAACGATATGAAAATAAACACCGGCAGATACGGGATTTTAAAAAGGAGGCTTCTGCAATAATTGACTCGATCGGGCTCGGCCTCGAGGATAAAGTTATCGATATGGGATGCGGTACAGGGGCTTTTACTCTTAATGCGGCGGATAAATGCGGAAAAATATTTGCGGTGGATGTTTCTAAGGCAATGCTTGATTTATGCAGGAAGAAATGCCGAGGGGCTAAAATTGCAAACGTTGAGTTTTTCCGCGCGGGCTTTTTGAGCTATGAACATAAGGCTAAACCTGTTGACGCGATAGTATCCAAACTGGCGATGCATCATCTGCCGGATTTCTGGAAACAGATCGCCCTGAGAAGACTTGCGCAAATGCTGAGGAAAAACGGAAAATTCTACCTTTGGGATATTGTGTACTCCTTTGATATAAAGGATTATGAAAAAAACACTCAGCGATGGATAAGCAAAACAGCACCTCAAGGCGACCGGGATTTTAAAAGGAGATTTGAAGTACACATCTCGCAGGAATTCAGCACGATGGACTGGGTAATGGAAAAGATGCTCGAAATCGCGGGTTTTAAAATATTGAAAAAGAATTATAATGAAGGTTTCTTTGCCGAATACGTTTGCATTAAACTTTGAGATTGCCGAGGCAGTCCGCGGAGTGTTTTTTAAATACTCGGAGCAGTTATGAAAAAATTGAATATCGTAATAGCGATTTTATGGTTTGCCGGTTTTGGCTATTGCAATGATTTAAATTCGGCGGCAAAGCGTCTCCATAAATTGTTCGATGAACAATTTGAATTCAGTCTGCGCGAGAATCCGGTATTCGCGACAACGTACGGAGACCACAGGTTCGATGACAAGCTGTCGCAAATGTCTATGGAGGCAATCGAGCGGAGAAACGAAAAGGCGAAAACATTTCTATCGATTTTGAAGTCCATCAATCGTGAAGAATTATCGCAGAAAGATAAATTAAATTACGATATTGCCAAAAAGCTGCTCGAAGACAGTATTAAATGGAATGAGCTGAAACCTTATTTAATGCCTATTGATCAGATGGGCGGTTTTTATACGGGGTTCGCGAGACTGGCGGAAGAACTGAGCTTTAAGACGGCGAAAGATTATGAAAATTATATAGCAAGGCTAAACGCGTTCGGTTCTTATACCGATCAGTATTTGCAACTGATGCGAATCGGCATAAAGGAAGGGATGGTTCCGCCGAGAATAGTGCTTGAGCAAATTCCCGGCACAATCGAATCGCTGATATCCGAAGATATAAATGAGAGCATTTTGTATCAGCCGTTTAAGAAATTTCCTGCCGATTTCAATCAATCGCAGCGAGCCAGGATTCGCAGCGAAGGTGAAAAGGCAATAGCGCAAACTGTTCGGCCTGCGTATAAACGGATTCTTGAATTTATTCGGGAAGAATATATTCCATCAGGTCGGGAAGAAATTTCCATATACGGACTTCCAAACGGAAGAGAATATTACCGCCAATCGATTCGCGATTATACGACGCTGGACCTTGCACCTGAGAAGATTCACGAAATCGGAATGGCAGAAGTTAAACGCATAAAGCAAGAAATGCTTGAGCTTATTGCCAAAACGGAATTCAAAGGGAATTTCGAAGAGTTTAAAAAATATATTCAAACGAATGAGAAATTCCGAGCGGAAAGTCCCGAGGATATGCTCAAGCGGGTCGCGTGGATAATGAAAAAAACGGACGGCGAACTGCCGAGATTTTTTAAAGTACTGCCTCGAATGCCGGTGGGCATTAAAAAAGTACCGGCATATATCGAAGCGACATCGCCGATAGCTTTTTACTCCGGCCCCTCTTTCGATGGACTTTCTCCAGGCTACTATTTTGTTAATACTTATGATATAAACAGTAAATCTTTATATAATCTTGCGGCGACAACTTTGCATGAGACCAATCCGGGACACCATCTGCAAATTGCGCTTGCGCAGGAAATCAATGATGTTCCATTATTCAGGCGAATGGCGGGCTTTACCGCCTTTACAGAAGGATGGGCTTTATACGCCGAGCAGGTCGGCGATGAGATGGGAATATACGAAGATGAATACAGCAGGTTCGGCATGCTCGATAACGATATTTGGCGGGCGTGCAGGCTTGTGGTTGATACGGGGATACATCATTTCGGCTGGTCGCGGCAAAAGGCAATCGATTTTATGCTCGAAAATACTTCGATGGACAGCAACAACGTGATTGTCGAGGTAAATCGGTATATCGCATGGCCGGGACAGGCATTGAGCTATAAAATGGGAGAACTGAAAATAAAAGAGCTGCGAAAAACGGCCGAAAAACAGCTTGGCGGCGGATTCGATATTCGCGAATTTCATTATGTAATATTGAAAGACGGCGCATTGCCGCTCAATATGCTCGAAAAGAAAGTCGAACAATGGCTTGCATCCGAAAAATGATTATTCAACCGTAACGCTTTTTGCGAGATTACGGGGCTTGTCGACATCGTGGCCTCGAAGTACGGCAGCGTGATAAGCCAAAATTTGAAGCGGCACAACGGTTACCATCGGCTGCAATTCCTCAGGGACTTCGGGTATAGGAATGATGTAATCGGCGTATTGTTTTATGTGATTGTCCCCTGCGTTTGCGACAACGATGGTTTTGCCGCCTCGGGCGCGAACTTCTTCGATGTTGCCAATGATCTTTTCGTATTGCGAACATTTTGTCGCGATGAAAACCGCGGGCATACCCTTATTAATCAATGCGATCGGGCCATGCTTCATTTCGGCAGCGGGCAGGCCTTCGGCGTGGATATAGCTGATTTCTTTTAATTTGAGCGCGCCCTCAAGCGCAACGGGATAGTTGAACCCTCTGCCGAGGAAGAGCCAGTTCTCTCTTTGGCACGTAGCTTCTGCGATCTTTTTTATGTCTTGCGAAAGAGCGAGTACCTGCTCGATTTTTGAAGGGATTTTTGACAGCTCATCAATGTAGAATTTTGCCTGTTCAGCAGGTAAATGACGGCGCCGGCCTAATTCAATGGCAAGCATAGCCAGTACGGCTACCTGCGCGGTGAAGGCCTTTGTGCTTGCAACACCGATTTCGGGGCCGACTCGCAGATATACGCCTGAATCTGTGGTTCTGGCGATTGTAGAACCTACAACGTTTACAATTCCCAATGTCAGAGCGCCGCGTTCTTTTGCCTGCTCAACGGCGGCAAGCGTGTCGGCTGTTTCGCCGGACTGGCTGATGGCGATGACTATTGTGTTGTCTTCAATGATTGGATTGCGATACCGAAACTCGCTTGCATACTGGGTTTCGGTATTGATTCTTGCTAACTGCTCAATGAGAAATTCGCCAATTAAACCTGCGTGCCATGCAGTTCCGCAGGCGTTGATAATGATTCTCTGCGCCCTTGTAATTTCGCGCCAATAATTGCTGATACCGCCAAGCACGATTCGATTATCCCTTATATCGAGGCGGCCACCGAGACATGTTGTGAGGGCTTTGGGCTGCTCGAAGATTTCCTTGAGCATGAAGTGTCCGTAGCCATCAAGCTCGATGGCGTCGAGAGAAAACTCGAGGAGTTTGAGTTCCTTGTGGATTTCAATATTATCTATGGTCTTTGTGCTAAAGCCTTTAGGAGAGATTGTGACCATTTCATTGTCGGCGAGGTAAATGACCTGCGTTGTGTGCTGGACGATTGCGGCGGCGTCGGAGGCGATGATGTATTCGTTTTTGCCGAGGCCTAAAATAAGCGGGCTGCCCTTCTTGGCGCCGATAAGCATATCTGGAAAGTCGGTGCAGACAATGGCAAGGCCATAAGTGCCGACCAGCTCGTTTAGGGCGTGCTGGACAGCCCATTCGAAGCGGTTAACGTTGTCGTGAGGACAATCCCTGCCGTCAGGATTAGAATATAAATAGCCGATCAAATTTGCTATAACTTCAGTATCAGTCTGGCTTTTGAATGTGCATCCCTTCGTTTCGAGAAATGTCTTGAGGGCACTGTAATTTTCGATAATGCCGTTGTGAGCTAGGGCTATTTTGCCGGTATAATCCAAATGCGGGTGTGCATTGATGGTATTTGGCTCGCCGTGAGTAGCCCAGCGTGTATGGGCAATTCCGAGTATTTCGGTGGGATTGGGTTCGGTAAGCAATGATTCGAGTACGCTGATGCGTCCGCTGGATTTGGTAATATTGATAATGTGATCATTAATAAGAGCTACGCCGGCGGAGTCGTAACCCCTGTATTCTAAACGTTTTAAGCCTTCAACAAGGATCGGCTGAGCCGGTTTTCTTCCAAAATATGCTACAATACCACACATAAGTTTTTTACCTCAAAAGCATAGGAAATAAACGTATAAGAAATTATTATATCGGCCAAAAACAAAATGTAAATAATCAAAGTCTCTGTTGCAAATGCGACCTAAGTGTAGTAAAATCCCTGAGATATTACGGGGTGTAGCTCAGCTTGGCTAGAGCGTCTGGTTTGGGACCAGAAGGCCGTAGGTTCGAATCCTATCACCCCGATTGCCTTAAAGGCAGGTAAACTTCTGGGTTCGTTTGCCTGCTTGCGACGCTTCCGTCGGTCGCTCAGTTTGTCTTTAATGACGGCTGTCCAAACGGATAATATTTACCCCGAATCCTTATTGCGGGCAATGAAGCGGTTGTCTGTTAGTAATAGTCTCCTTTCAGGGCAAAGGCCATATATTTATCTTTTTACAACTACAATTGTACGTGCGGCCTTGTCGCCGACACGCTGCCAATTCTCCGTGAAAGCAACAATAATTACGCCGACCATGAAGTTAAAAAAAGCCATTGACAAATTTTAAGCGATTTCTCAGCAATGTAATGTCAGGGCAAGGCAAGTTTCAGGTTTTTCACTTATGAGCTGAAAAGAATGGTTAAAATCCCTTATATCAAAATGCAAGGTAAATAATAAAATAATGGTTCCACTATCATAAAGAGAGTTTTATGAAAATGCATAAAAAGCAAATCTTAATACGCGGGCTGATTATACTGGTGCTCGGATTTTTTACATTGGCAAACGGGCAGGAAAATAAAAGCAGGCAGGATGCAAATGAAAATCAAAGAGGAGACCAGGGAATGGACAATCAAAATGTCTTTCCCAACCTTCAGGACTGGTCCCGCAGAGTTGGATACAAGCCTTCTGTTCAAAAGGCACAGGATGCGCTTGAAGAAATGAATATGCAGAACAGATTCGTTGTTACCTCAGATAATTTTAAAGTGACAATTATGGTCAGGGTCGACAGCGAAGATGAGAACGAGTTAAAGCGGATTTAATCATACAGGCGGATACACGATGACAAATATTTATGAGAGAGCAATTTGCGAGTAGTCAATATCGATGATTATGAGCCGCTGGTCGGCAAAAAGACAATCGAACGCATCAGGAAAAAAGCCTCGAAGTTCCAGGGGTTTCATGTTGTAAATATCAATTCCACATATTACGGCGGCGGAGTTGCGGAGCTGCTTTCGTCAATGACGCTGCTGATGAACGGAATCGGCATAAAAGCTGGATGGCGAGTGATGCAGGGTTCGCCGGATTATTTCAGCATTACGAAAAAGATGCATAATGCCCTGCAGGGTGACGAGATAAATCTTACGAAACGAAAAATGGAATTGTACGAGGAGATAGTCGAGGAAAATTCCATTCGCAATCATCTTAATCATGAAATGGTGATAGTTCATGACCCGCAGCCTCTTTCGATGATCAAGCATTATAAGAAATACGGGCCTTGGGTGTGGCGGTGCCATCTTGATATGAGCAATCCGAACCGCGAGCTATGGGATTACTTAATGCCGATAATAGAAAAATATGACGCGGTGGTTTTCAGTCTGCAGGAATATAAAAAGAAGCTTGAGACGCCGCAGTTGTTTTTTATGCCGGCAATCAATCCTTTTTCAATCAAGAACAAAGAAATGAGCGAATGGGAAATTAAGGAACGGTTGGAACATTATAAAATACCGACAGATTTACCTTTGGTGGTCCAGGTATCGAGGTTCGACCGGTGGAAAGATCCTGAAGGAGTGATAGAGGCGTTTAAGATAGCGCAGAAAAAAGTAAAGGCGACGCTTGTACTTCTTGGCAATGTCGCGACGGACGACCCCGAAGGAGTTGATGTATATCGTTCACTGCTGGATAATCAGAGTGAGCGGATAAAAATTTTGAGCGTTGAGGATACGGCGCTAGTAAATGCGCTCCAGAGACATGCCGCGGTAGTTTTGCAGAAATCGATTCGTGAGGGATTCGGGCTTACAGTAACAGAAGCTATGTGGAAAGGCACTGCAGTAATAGGCGGCAACGCGGGGGGAATCCGGTATCAAATCAGAGACGGCGAAAATGGCTTTCTCGTTTCGAGCATCGAAGAGGCGGCACAAAGGATAATTCAGTTAATTAATGATAAACGGTTGAGAAAAAAATTAGGCAGAAAGGCAAAAGAGTCTGTCAGAAGACAGTTTTTAATGACGAGACTTCTGGAGCAGTACCTTGATATGTTCGCATCTTTTGAGACGAAATATAGATTGAAATAATAAATCCGAAATACGAAAAACGAAATCCGAAAAAAAAGAAGAAATTCGAAATTCCAATGTTTTAAACAAATAAAATGGCAGGTATAATAAGATTTAATGAGCTGACGCAGCAATTGGTGGTTTATGCGACCGACCGCGCGAACCGGCCGATGCAGAAAGAAGAAAGCCGAACGCCCAAAACGGATGATCTGCCGGTGCGCGATGTGCGTTGTCCTTTCTGCCCTGGGAACGAAGGACAGATACCCGAAATTTTGTATGAGACTAGCGATAAAAACGGAGAATGGAGAACACGTGCGGTGCTTAATAAATACCCGGCACTGACGTATGAAAAGCAAATCGAAGATTACAAGACGGGAATTTACACGAGCGTGACGGCGTGTGGAAGAAACGAGGTGATAATTGAAAGCCCGATTCATAATATCGATATAACTCAAATGCCCCAGGAGCATGTCGAGCAAATAATAGAAACGTACGTGAAGCGATACAAGTTTATTTATGAAAATTACAAAGAAATTCAGAATATAATAATTTTTCGCAATCACGGAGCGGATTCGGGGACATCCCTTGTTCATCCCCATTCTCAAATTGCAGGGATAGCTTTTACGCCGAAGTATATTACAGACAAAGAAACTGCCGCGAAGAATCATTATGAAAAACAGAATCATTGCCTGATTTGCGATATGGTTGAATATGAGATGCAGGAAAACGAGCGGATGGTTTATCAAAATAAGGCGTTTTACTGTTTTGTGCCGTTTGCGGCGGAGGTGCCGTTTGAGATATGGATAGCGCCGAAAGCACACGAAGGGGAATTTTTAAATCTCGGGGACAAAGACCAAATCGAACTGGCCGATGCGCTGAAGACATCTCTGACGAGGCTGACAATAAGAATAAACGATCCTGATTATAATTATGTGATATATTCAGGTTCTCGCGGAGAAAAAACGAGAGGTCATCTGCACTGGTACCTGCGGATAAGGCCGAGGACGGAAAAGACGGCAGGTTTTGAAATCGGGACGGGAGTTCATATAAACCCGAACCTTCCGGAGTCTGACGCTAAGATTCTTCGCGGCGAGGCGTCGATATTGCCAGATAGATGATATCAATCACAGACTCAAGGCCATAGTACCCTGCAATTAAGAAGTGAATATACGAGAGGCAAAATCAAAGACAGGGACACCCACGAACCTGTAACGAGGAATCACAACGAGTAAAGATAAAAATCATGCCCGCCAAGTTGACGGGCATAATTAGTGGGCCAAATTAACCGTTTTTCTTTTTGGAATAGCAGTTTTTGCAGTAAACCGGTCTGCCTTCCTTAGGCTGAAACGGAACTTCACATTCCTGTGCGCATTCTGCACAGACAGCTTTGTACATCTGGCGCGGTCCGAAACTTCTTCCGCCTTGACCGCCTCTGTTAAAATCTCTCACGTGTTTTTCTCCGAAAAAACTAAAAAACATAAAACTTGTATCCGCCCATGGCAGATAATTACAAGATGTTTCTTATACCATATTATTTAGTAAATGCAAGCAATAAAATTAATTTATTTAAAGAGTTACAGATTATTCGAGCGGGAGCTTCGCAGCAGAAGCCAGACGAAAAACGGGCCACCGAGCATCGAAGTAATAACGCCGACGGGGATTTCAGCAGGTGCAATAAGGGTTCTGGCGAAGGTATCGCAAAGAGCTAAAAATGCTCCTCCGAAAAGGACGGAAGCGGCGGTCAGGATTTTATTATCGAATCCGACAAGCAGACGGCAGATGTGCGGAGCCATCAGCCCGACAAAACCAATGGGGCCGCAATACGCGACAACGACAGCAACCATGATAGAAGTAGCAAAGAAAATAATTTTACGTGACCTGGAAAGATTAACGCCGCGAGAGATAGCGATTTCGTCGCTGATGCTCATGAGATTGAGATTTAGACTCTGAAGAGCAATGATTGCAATCCCGGCGGCGGTGAAGAGCAGAAAGACTAAAGGCGTTTGGAACCCGGAGACATCGATACTCCCCATAAGCCAGCGAATAACTCGAAATGATTGAGTAAAGTCGCTGACATACTGCAGAAAGAGAATGAGGCTGGAGAAGAAGAAGTTGACTGCGACTCCTGCCAGCAGCATAGTACCGACGGAAAAACCTTTTTTTACTTTTGTGAAACCGTAAACGAGCAGAACGGCGGCCAGAGACCCGATGAAAGAAAAAATAATTCCGGCAAAGGGGATTCTTAAGGAAGCGGCAAAAATCACATACATCGCCGCGCCGAAGGCAGCGCCTGAAGAGATGCCGAGAGTGAAGGGAGTGGCGAGCGGGTTTCTGAACATTGCCTGGAGAGCGACGCCGCAGCAGGATAGAGCGGCCCCTGCCAGAAACGCGGTTAAAACACGCGGAAGACGCAGGGAATAGAAAATCTGGGATTCAACAGATGTGAGGTTTATATCACGAAGCGAAGACAACGGGATGCGCGTAGAGCCTATGAACGGCGAAATGACGATGACCGCCAAAGCGAAAATACATATCAAAATAAATATAACTTTCTTTCTCATCCCGTTAGACCTGCCTTTCTTTGTAAAAGTACCATTTTTGTGAAACAAATTCCATAATTAAACATAAGCATAAAACCTCAGAGGTCTAATGGGATTCATTCAACTTTATCCGGTACAATTAATTTCTGTCCTGTAACGGGGTGATTGGCGAAACTAAATTTTTTGGAATATATTTCTTCAAGAATTTTTTCATCCATAATTTCATCGGGGCTGCCGGTGAAAACGATTCGGCCGTCACGAAGAGCGATTATCGAATCCGCATTAAGTACCGCGGAATTCAAATCGTGAGTGACGCAGACGAGAGTCGTGCCGAAGGTTTTGTTGATTTTCATCAGCAGTGAGTGTATGTCTCGCTGATGTTTGTAGTCGAGATACGTGGCGGGTTCATCGAGCAGGAAGATTTCGGCCTGTTGAGCGAGGGCGGCGGCAATGCTGACCTGTTGAC
>JAKJEQ010000028.1:13419-17011 GCA_022705345.1 Planctomycetota bacterium
CGCCGCTAAGGGTTGCCATCACCCTTTCGGCAAAGCCGGCGGTTTGTGTCATTTCCATCGCATCGGAAGCGAACTTTTCATCGCCGGGGCTTATTACGGAAAAAGGACTGAGGTGCGGGTATCTTGCCATTAATATAAACTGGCGGACGGTGAACCGGATATCGGCAGGCAGAGACTGGGGGACGTAGGTCGCGACAGAGGCGAGTTTTTTCTGTGAATAATTTTTTATTTCATTGTCTTTGATTTTAATAACGCCATCGAAGTCGCTGATGATCCTGCAAAGACAGCGCAGAAGCGTGGTTTTGCCGGCGCCGTTTGGGCCGACAATAAAAAGTCTTCGGCCGGCGGAAACAGAAAAAGAAAGATTATCCAAAATCCGTTTGCCCGATACTGAAAAGCTTAAATCAACCGTCTCTATTGTTACGTTATTCATATTCTAAGGCCAGATGTTTCGCTTCGCTCAACATGACAAGGGCAAGTACCTGCAAAAGTTAAATCAGTCGTCTGAATAATAACGTTATTCATAGGGCCTGATCCCTCGCTTACGCTCAGGATGACATAGGTAAATACCGCAAAGTTTAAGTAAGTTTCAATTATCGTTTGGTTCATCGTGGTTTATTATACGCGCAATTTTTTCGAGTGTCAGTATAAATCTTGGGCCGGGGATGGCGGTGTAGTCTTCGGTGAAGACGTAAATTCGATCGTTTTTTGCGGCTTCCACCTGGGTGAAGTTCTTCCATTGCTGAACGGATACGTCGGCGTCAGTTGGTTTTGTCTCGACCGGCGCGATATCGATGATGATTTGCGGATTCATTGAAATTATGGATTCCCAGCTAACGACGGGGAACGGGATTTTGCCCTGATAAGCGTTTTTGCCTCCGGCGTATTCAATCATACTGCTGTAAAAGCCATCATTTCCCGCGATGGAGATATTCTGCGGTCTTGCGGAGGGGTCTTGCGAATAATTTCGGCCGAGGCTGATAAGCACTCTGGGGCGATTGCTGTCCGGGACGGAGGTTTGGATATTCCGAATACGTGATTTTAAATCACTTACGATTTTTTCGGCCTGCTTAGTTCTTTTGGTTCTGTTTCCGATGAGAAGAATAGAATCGAGTATTTCGGCGATAGTATCGTGCTGTATAAATAATGTATCTATGCCAATGGAGTCGAACCTGGGTTTATCCGCGGACATTTCGTCAAGCAGGATGACAAGGTCGGGTCTCAAGGCGATGATTGCTTCATAATTCGGATTGAGAAGCGCGCCGACGCGGGGAATCTTCTGCGCCTCGGGCGGGTAATTGCAGAATTCGGAAACGCCGACGATTTTATCGCCGATGCCAAGTTCAAAAAGTATTTCGGTGATATTTGGTGCAAGAGAAACTATCCTGTCCAAAGTCTCTTTATGCGATGCGGGAACAGGATTCGTACGCGGCAAGGAAAAGATGAAGACCGCGAGAATGGCCGCAAGAGCAATGAATAAAAAGATATATTTTTGCGTTTTAAGAGTCATAAAATTATTTAACAATGCGAAGCTTTAAAGGTATCTGCCGGCGCTGTTCTTTTGTGAGGGATTGAACCCAATTGCTTATACCGTCTCGGTAAACTGCACCTGAATATAAAAAACCATCGTTGTGATTTCCGAAAATTTCGATAAAGTCCTTTGGTTCGTTTGAAAACAGTTCATACAGCCGAAGGCCGAATTCAAAGGGGACGACTTCGTCTGTGCGGCTGTGAATAATCAGAACCGGATAATGAACTTTGGGGAGGTATTTTTTCGTTTCGTATTCGTAACGGGCGAAAAGACGGACGGGCATATAAGGATAAAACTTAACTCCAATGTCGGCATAAGAAGTAAAAGCGCTTTCGATGATCAGCCCCTTTGCCTTAACGTTCGATGCGAGGTTTGCGGCAATGCTCCCGCCGAGTGAACGGCCGAAAATTATGATGTCTTTCGGGTGGATGGCTTTTGTGTGGGTCAGCCAATCATAGGCGGTCTGAGCGTCGATGTAAGTGCCCTGCTCGGTCGGAGTTCCCTGGCTTGTTCCGTAGCCGCGATAATCAAAAACGAAGGTATTGTATCCTAATTCGTTAAAGATGTTAACGGAGTCTAGAATGTAGGAGATGTTTCCGCCGTTGCCGTGACAGAAAAGGATGGTAATTTCGGCGTTATGGGCAGGGATGAACCATGCGTTCAATATTAAACGGTCTGGAGTCCGCAAAAGCACCTTTTCATACGGCAGGCCGATATTGGCCGGCGTGTAGGGTTCGTTTTTTGTCGGATTGAATATGAAACGCGGCTGCATGAAGAACAGGACAGTTCCCAGAAGCCAATATGCGAGCAATATTAAAATTATTGACGGTAAAAGCATTTATTTACAATTTGAGTTATAAATTCGATCAGTATAAAATACAAATAAGTTCTAAAGCTTATTTTAATTTGATATGCGGTATAAAACAAGATAGAATTTATAGCTATGATAAAAAGACGACAAACAAAAACGGCAACGGCCGGGACAGTCAAACTCGGCAGCAAATACCCTATAGTCATTCAATCGATGGTTAAGGCCGCTACTACCGATGTCGCCGGGTGTGTAAAACAGATAAACGCCCTTACGGCGGCTGGCGCAGGATTGGTACGGCTGGCGGTTCCGACAAGGCTTGACAGTGAAGGCTTTGCCAAAATCGTGCGAAAAGTCAACGTTCCGTTGATAGCTGATATTCATTTCTCTGCTGAACGGGCAATCGAGGCAATCGAGGGAGGCGCGGCGAAAATCAGGCTCAATCCGGGAAATATAAAGAGCAGAGACGATATTTTCAGGATAATCGACTGCGCAAAGGCGCATAAAATCGCAATCCGTATCGGAATCAATGAGGCGAGCATCAGGGATTTATCGCAGGACACACCTTACAGGCAGCGGACGAAACTGATGATCAAGGAAATGGACGGTTATGTCCGGCTATTTGAAAAACGGGGATTTGACAATATTGTGTTAAGCGTCAAAAGCTCGGATGTACTGCGGACAATTGAATCTAATAAGGCGATTGCGGAAAAATTCGATTATCCGATCCATCTTGGACTAACACATGCGGGACTTGCGGAGGATGCTTTGATCCCCGCTTCGGTTGCACTGGGTGCGCTTTTGCATCAGGGAATCGGGGACACAATCAGAATCAGCATTGCTGGTGATCCGGTCGGCGAAGTTGAAATTGGAAAGAAAATCCTTGCGGCACTGGAATTGTACGAGTTGAACGAGCCGCAACTAATCGTCTGCCCTACCTGCGGAAGATGCCAGTGGGATTTGGTCGGGTTCGCGCAGCAAGTGAAAAAATATTTGGCTGGTATCCATAAGCCAATCCGAGTCGCTGTTATGGGCTGTATCGTAAACGGGCCCGGCGAAGCGGCTGACGCCGATGTAGCGGTTTGCGCGGCGGCTGATAAAGGTTTCATTTATAAAAAAGGCAAAAAAATCGGAATGGCAAAAAAATCGCAGCTATTCGCGGCGTTGAAAAAAGAGATAGAATCGTTCTGAATAAAGACGCGGATTGACACTGTTATTTTAGACACGGATTAACACGGATTGACACTGTGTAG
>JAKJEQ010000029.1:0-16620 GCA_022705345.1 Planctomycetota bacterium
AGTTTGACGGCGAATGGCACCAGATGGTTGTTACATACGATGAGAATTATTTAGGCGATCCGGCCAGGATGTTCGTGCAGCTTTACCTTGACGGCGTATGGAAGGACGATACCGATTTCACAGGTGCAAGGGCTGTTTTGGGACCGGAAATGTCGCACATGTTAATAGGCGCGCAGAATGATATTGGCAATACATATAATTTAATTCCAGGTTACTATGATGAAATTGCCATTTACGATGGGTTACTAAGCCCAGAACGTATTTTGGCTCATTATCTCGCATGGCAGCCGCAAACCTGTGAAGATTTGATCTCCAGAGGTTATGCAAGCGCTGCTGATTTTAATGAGGATTGCAAGATCAACTTCGCGGATTTCGCAGAATTTGCGGTCAACTGGATGCTTTGCAATGATCCTGAAGATGAGAATTGTTTGCCAAATTGGTAATTGAATAAAGTTATTAACGGCGGTTCGGTTCGCTGCCGAACCGCTGTATTGCGAGTTGTTTTTACAGCTCAAAAATTAAAGCGGATTGATAATAAGAAATAAATTTATCTCGGAGTTTAGTGATGAGAAAGTTAAAGGGTTTTACATTAGTGGAATTGCTGGTTGTGGTTTCGATAATAGCAATACTTCTTGCAATTTTGATTCCCAGTCTACAGAAAGCTCGAGAGACAGCTAAACGTATAATGTGTTCAAATCATTTAAAGACCTTTGGAATGTCAAATGTAGCATATTCTGTTAGCTGTAACGGGGCGTATGTGCCTGTCAGATCAACGGCCGGCGCGTGGCTTCAGAATAAAACATTTCGAAATCTGTTGGAAATCGATAAATACTTAAAGAAAGACGACCTAAAATTTAATGGCGATACTATCCCATTTGATTTGCCGGATGCTTATATGTGTCCTTCAGATATAATAAGCCATAAGAAATCAAATCGTTTTAAAGATCCTCAGTTAGGAGGTGGTGAAGTTCTACTAAGTTACGGCTATAATTTTACTGAATGGTCGATAATTGGAGAATGGACAAATTGGAATGGAAAACCTTCGGATGCGGGTCATAAAGCTTCTAACGTAAAACAGCCTGGAACGAAATTGGCTTTTATAGATGCTATCGACTGGTGGGTTACCTGGAGATGGGCCGACTACGTTAACGCGTGGGATATAGTAGGGCAGGCAAATATAGATGATTACCGGAAAAATCCACCCTATGAAAATTCAAAAGCGAACTTGCTGCCTGACCCTGTATTTGGTCCTGTTATATATAGGCATAGCGAAGGGGCTAATATCGGATTTTACGATGGCCACGTCAAATTTATGAGAAAGCAGGAAATTTTTGTAATGGCTGACCGTGAAATCATCACTATAGGTACTCAGCGTACTCGCAAAAATACAGGTATGTGGGTATCAGATCCAACAATGTATATCAAAAATGGTGCTCCATAATGGCAGCACTTTGAAGATAGTGGCAGATTTAAAGACATCCTTTTTGGTTTAATAGGCATGAACTTTTATTAGTTTAATCAAGAAGAATGTGTTAAAATGGGGAGAGCTTAAAATAATTAAGCTAAAAGTATGACATGGGAGTGTTGTATAAATGGAATTTCCTTACGGCAAAGCGCCTTTCTGGATACTTGTAATGGCGATAATTACCGGTTCAGCGATGATGCTGTCCCGGGTTTTTACCAGTGCAGGCCGGCCTGATTTGGTGTTTGTGGTTTTTGCCCCGCGCCATTATGATGCATATCTAAAACTAATCCCTGAATTCGAGCGCAAACATAATGTTAAAGTCCAGCTTCAGCAGGTGCATCAAAGGCCTCTTCAAACCCGTCTGCAATCTGCGCTGCTGGCCGATACCGATGTGCCGGATATGGTTGAAATAATGAATCCTTTTATGGGCGCTTTTATGAAAGGCCCTTTAGAGGATGTCGGCTTTGTCGATTTGACAGACAGAATCAAAGCTGAAAAGCTGGATGAAAAAATGGTGGGATCGAGATTCAGCATCTGGTCATCAAGGGGAAGGATATTCGCATTGCCTCACGATGTTCATCCTGTCGCGCTTGCGTATCGCAGAGATATTATCGAGCAGCTCGGAATCGATGTAAATAAAATTGAAACTTGGGAAGATTTTGTCCGAATCGCACATGAAAAAATTGTCAAAGATCTAGATGGCGACGGCATAATTGACAGATATGCGCTGGATTTATCGATTTCAGGCACGAGCTTTTTCCCAATCGTGCTCCTGCAAAGAGGCGGGGCTTATTTCGATTCGCAAGGCAATTTAACAGTCGATTCGGAAATAACAATAGATACTATAATATGGTACATTCATCAATCGCGCGGAAAAACAAGAATTTCATTTCCCGCGGGTGAAGGGCAGCCTTTTTATAAAGCTCTTTCCGACGGCATTATCCTTTTTAATTTTGTGCCGGACTGGAGGTCAAAAGTTTTTGAAATAGACGCAAAAGATTTAAAAGGCAAGATGGCTTTGATGCCGCTGCCGGCGTGGGAAAAAGGCGGAAGACGCACGAGCACGTGGGGCGGAACGGGTCTGGCGATTACCGAAAAAAGTAAAAATAAAGAACTCGCGTGGGAACTGGCGAAATTTCTCTACCTGAATAAACAGGATTTCAGCGACCGTTTCGCGCTCTTGAATATTATACCTCCGCTTAAAGAAGCATGGGAGCTGCCCGCGTTTCAGATTGAAGACGCATATTATTCGAACCAGAAAGTCGGACAAATTTATGCCGAGCTTGCGCAGGAAACTCCGCCTGATTACGTTGGCGCCTATTATGAGATGGTTGACGGTAAAACAAGGGAAGTGCTGGTTGACGGAGGCGTTTATTATGAAAAATACGGTAATGACGGATTGAGAGAGTTTGTGACGCAGAAGTTAAAACAGAAAGCCGCTTACATCCGGAAAGTTATGAATCGTAACGTATTTATGCGGGAAACGGAATTGCAGGTAACAGATGCTAACGCTTCGAAGGAAAACGCCGGATGAAACATGAGAAATACAGAGCGTATGTAAAGAGAACGCCTTACCTGTTTCTGGCTCCGTATCTTTGTCTTACGTGCATATTTTTTGTTTATCCTTTGATTAGCGCATTTATGCTTTCCTTCCAACAGACAAACGGCCCCAAAAGCAGGGCGTTTGTAGGGCTTAGCAATTATTCATTCGTATTGACAGATCCTGATTTTCATAAAGCTGTAACCAACACGGCCATTTACGCTGTGTTTTCTATTTTTTTACAATTGCCGATTTCGCTCGGTCTTGCGATGCTGCTAAATGCCGCAAAAGACAAAACGAAAGGTTTTTTCAGGCTGATTATTTTTTCGCCGAATCTTGTCGGTCAGATTTTTGTCGGTGTAATATTCAGCGTTTTGTTTGTTCCGAGATACGGGCTGTTCAATCGTTTTATGCAGTCGCTGATTTATTGGGGGCTTGAAAACCGATGGCTCGAAAATCCGACGCTTGTGCTTCCCGCGATTATTATTACGGCGCTTTGGATGTATGTCGGTTTCAATATGATTTATTTTTTGGCGGGTCTTCAGAGTGTTGATAAAAGCCTTATTGAGGCGGCAAGAATCGACGGCGCTAATCCGTGGCAGGTTTTCTGGAACGTAACATTGCCCGCGATAAAACCTGTCGCGACTTTTGTAGTGGTGATGAGTACCATCGGTTCGTTCCAGTTATTCGAATTGCCGTTTGCGCTTTTGAAAGGCGAATTCGGGCCTTCAAGTTCAGGTCTCTTCATCGTGAGCTATCTTTATAGTATGGCGTTTCGCGCAGGCGACCTCGGTACCGGCGCCGCGGTTGGGTGGATATTGACTCTAATCATTATGATCATCAGTCTGGCGCAGATTAAACTTTCAGGAACATTGGAGGAAGGAAAATAATGAATCCGGTTAGACCTCTTAAATGTGATATATTTTTTTATAAGTTGCAGATAAGTACGTTTGATATGCTTCTAAAAAATTACTTATGGCGTGAGGTCTAACGGGATGAATAGCATACATACTTTCCTTCTTGTACTGGCGGTGCTGTTCGCGGTTCTTTATGCTTTTCAGCCTAAACGACCAAAAATCGCTTTTATATATTTACGGTACATTGTGCTGATTTTGATTGCCGCCCTTGTCCTGGCGCCGTTCTTCTGGCTGATTTGTGCGGCCTTCAAAGACCCCGATGTTCTGATGAAATATACTTTTCTGCCGCCGCTTACTGAATGGGCGAAGGAAATCAATCTAAGCAATTTTAAAGAACTGTTCAAAAATCAGCCCTCAATGGAAGGCGATGTTTATTTCTGGCAATATATAATCAATTCATTGTTCCTTGCCTCGATTACGACGATTGTGCAGATGTTCTTTTCGTCAATGGGCGGCTACGCGCTTGCGAAATACGATTTTCGCGGCAAGAAGATGGTTATGCTTTTCATGCTCGCGTCGATGATGATTCCCGGCGTTGTCCTTTTGGCGCCAGTTTATAAATTGATCGTGAATATCGGCTTGATGGATACTTATTGGGCTTTGGTGCTGCCGGGGGCTTGCAGCGTTTTTGGGATGTTCCTGTTCCGCCAGGCCATTGTCGGTATTCCCAACGACCTGATTGAAGCGGGACGAATTGACGGTTGCAGCGAATTTTCTATATTTATGAATTTGATAATGCCTCTTGTACGTCCGATGACAGGCGCGTTTTGCCTTGTAACATTTTTAGGAAGCTGGAATAACTTTCTTGGCCCGCAGGTTTACATTAACGCCCAATCGAAACTGACTTTGCCTGTGGTGCTTAATCAATATGTCGGCGTTTACGCAAATCAATACGGAGTTTTTCTCGCGGGCACTCTGCTTGCGATTATTCCGCCTGCGATTCTGTTCTTCTGTTTACAAAAGGAATTCATCAGCGGACTTTCAAGCGGCGCTGTCAAAGGATAAACCTGTTATGAAGAAACTTATCACATTTATACTGGTATTAAGTTCTTCAATTTCTCTTGCTGATATGCGTCAGCAGATAATCCTCAATGGTACGTGGCAGGGCATCAAAGGAAAAAATCTTACTGCAATTCCCAAAACAGGATGGCAGGATGTTAATGTTCCGGAAAGAACGGTCAGCAGCGGCGTAGGCGATCCGGAATATTATTGGGCAAAACGACAAATCGATATTCCGCAGGATTGGCAGGGCAGCCGAATTTTTGTTTATTTCGGCGGAGCAAGTTATGATGCTCACGTTTATATAGAAGGTCAGCTTATCGGCAAAGCTCTCGACGGCTGGTCGCCTTTTGAATTAGAAATTACTTCTGCTGTAAAGGCCGGTTCAACTCATTGGCTTCAATTGCGATGCCGGGATAAAACTGCTGTTTATAAGGATGGGTTTATCCTGGAACCCAATCAGCCCGAAAATATGCTGGCAGGGAAAATACTCGCTCCATTAGGCGGGCATTTGATGTTCTTTGGGCCGTGGGATGATGTTATTTTGGTTTCCCGGCCGCAGACTTATATCGATGATATTACCATCATTTCTTCCACTCGAAAAAAAACATTAACAGTAACAGGAACAATCAAGCCAGATGTAAATGATTTGCTCGTACATGCAAAAGTAATCGACGGCAACGAAACTGTTCTTGAATTGCCCATAAGCGAAATTGACGGGAATGACTTTAAAATTTCGGCCGTGTTTCCAAACACTAAGTACTGGTCGCCGGAAAGTCCTCATTTATATAAATTGATTCTGATTCTTACCAACAAAGATGGAAAAGTTATCGATACGCTTGATAAGCGATTCGGCTTTAAGGAATTCTGGATTGAGGGACCTGATTTTTATCTTAACGGCGTGAAAAGGCATTTGCTCGCGTCGAGTACATGGCCTTCGGGCAGAACATTGCCGACTCATGACGAAGTGCGTAAGAAACTTGAAATGATAAAAGCAGGGAACAATAATACTTTTCGTTTTCATACTTCGCCATGGCCGAAAAGATGGAACGATATCGCGGATGAAGTAGGAATAATGATTGTCAATGAAGCGGCGGTTTATACAGACCTTTACGGAATGTACGCGTATAACGATGAGCGATTCTGGAATAATTATCGCGAGCATCTTAAAAACTTCATCAACAGGGATAAAAACAGCGCAAGCTTAATCATGTGGAGCATTGAAAATGAAATTCTCTTTATGGGAATGGAGAACCATTGCCCAGATTTGGCGAAAAAGCTCGGCGATTTAGGCCGGTTCGCAAAGCAGCTCGACCCTTATCATCCTATTACGTTCGAAGCCGATATCGACCCTGATGGCGCGGCAGACGTGATTGGATTGCATTACCCGCATGAATTGCCGACTTATACGGATTGGCCGAATACGGCGGAGTGGCTTTTGAATAGAACGCAAACAGAAGCAGGCGGCGGAATGCTCGGAATGACCCGGCGAAATTTTTATTGGGACAGAAGCAAGCCCCTTTACATAGGCGAATATCTTTGGGCGCCGCAGGAAGATTACTCCGCAGGCACCATATTTTTTGGTGACGATGCGTTTCTTGACAGAGCCGCTTATCATCATAAGGCAAAATTGCAGGCGTGGATAGACCAGAGTATCGCATATCGCAGAATGGGGGTCTCCGCAATTTGTCCCTGGACGTGTTTTGGGCATGGTGTAGTTGTTGAAGAGGTAGAAAAGCCCTTCTACGAAGCTCAAAAAGATTTCTATCGTCCCATAGCCGCGTTTCTGAGAAATAAGGATACAAGATTTTTCTCAGGCGATACTATCGAGCGAACGTTTGATATTTTCAACGACAGCGTTAATGATTGTGATTTTGAGATGACGTGGTATATAAGCGATTCTCATATAGAGGATGAAAAAATCAGGCGGATAATGTCAGTTGAAAAATTTAGTTTGCCGGCGGGAGGCTATAAGCCGGTAACGATTCGCTTTGCCGCGCCAGATATAAATTCGCCCTCTGAATACGAATTGAGGATGACGCTTAAAGCGAATGATGAAATCGCTGATTCAATTAAGCAAAAATTAAAAGTAGAACGGCGAAACATCATGCCTCCGGTCAGTGCAAATATTTGTATATACGATCCTTGTGAAAGTTTCTTCAGAAATACGCCTTTTGCAAAGCGAATCAGCTCGTTTGAAGATTTAAAATCAACAGATATTTTAATCATAGCGCCGCAGATTTCAGCTAAAAACGTTAATGACATTCCTCAAATCGGCTCAGCGGATTTCGATACAAAAGGATTTCTTTCTTTTATTGGAAATGGCGGAAAAGCCATTGTGCTCGAACAAAACAGTCTTAATAAATTTGGCATTGACCTTTCTCTTGCTCCAAAAGCATCGACAATGACATTTCCATTAAACAAGCGTCATCCTGTTCTGAAGGAAATTAATCCTGACGATTTAAAGTTTTGGCGAGGAGATAATTATGTAACTAATTATGAAATTGTTCGGCCATTTTTTGGCGGAGCAAGAGCGATTACCGTTTCAGGCGGAAACCTCGGTATCGAACATTGCGCGATTCTCGAACAGCCTTATGGAAAAGGGAACATTCTGTTCATCCAGGCGCTTGTTGGAGAAAAATTTAATAGTGAACCGGCCGCAAGAAGAATCTTCCAGAATTCATTAAGCTATATGGCAGGAAGAAAAGTAAAAGAAATCAGTACGCTTGTACTGGCTGATAACAGCAATTTTATCCAAACTCTTAATCAAATCGGACTAAAACAAAAACTAATCGATGATATAAATGAAAAGACCCTGAAAAGTGCTGATATTCTTGTAATACACCAAGCCGATGAAAAAATAGCAAAAGCGAAAGATGCTATTTCATCATTTTTGAACGACGGGAAAACAATATATTGGCACTGCCCTGATTCGCAAACCTTTTATCAGTTAAGAAATATTTTTAAAGCCCAAAAGCTTGAAATTGCCAAAGCACAGGGACCTGTAGAGATTACTTACAGAGATGACAATATGCTTGCCGGCATTTCTCGTGAGGATTTATTATTTGTAGACAGGCATAGAGGCTGGAGGAGAGAATTGTCTTTAGACCCGGCGGTGATTGAAACGGCTCTAATGCCTGAATTTCCGGTTGATTATATGCAGGGGATCGTTTCGGCTGAAAAAATGGAACTGAAAGCAAATTCAATCTCCAATGAGGCAAATCAAATTGTTGTTTTTAATTCGAGGGGTTCAGCAAATGGATGGCTCTATGTTGAAAAAGAGGGATTATACGATTTGGCTCTGATTGCAGGAGGTACGCAGCACAGAGGAGTTTATCCGCTTGTCTCGATAAAGATAAATGACAAGCCTGCGGCTCAAATCAGCGTTACAGGAGAAGAAGTTCGTCATCACAGGTTTTTTGCCCGGCTGCCCTCCGGTAAAAGCAAAATCGAAATAGAATTTCTTAACGGCAATCATTGGGAAGCTACGCGAACTTTAAGACTCCGAGGTATCGGAATTGGAATGATCATTGATATCCCTGAAAATATTAAAATGCTGACACTGCCTGCTGCTCTTACAAGCATTAACGCAGGAAGCGGCAGGGTCATTATCGATACGGTTCGATGGGATAAAGATACAGAGAATACAAAAGGGCTGCGTTATGCCTCGGCATTATTCGCAAATATCGGTGCATCTTTCGAAACGAAAGTTACAGAGGATAAAACATGGCTCTCATCCGAAGAATTTAACCTTATAGGCGACAGCCCGCATTTTGAAAAAACAAATACGCGAATAATCATGCGAAATAATGGCACCATAGCGGCCGAATTTTTATGTGCTGTAATGGGAAAATATACCTTAATTCTAAAAGGGCATTCAACGCCTGTAAACGGCAAATTCGCTGAAGTGGAAATCAGGATTGACGATAAAATTGTTGCGCAAAAAGAAATAACGTCACAAAATACAAAAGAGTTTGAAATAGCTTCGCTGGATATCACACAAGGCAGACATGCTTTGACTGTGACATATCTTAATGACACTTTTGATAAGACGCAGGATATGAATTTTTATTTGGACGGACTTTGTTTTAAGGCAAACTAATGGCAAAGATTAAAATACCCGTAAGTTCGAACGTAAAATTTAATGACAACTGGAAGCGATGCGTCGGGACCGGCCGAATGGGCCTTGCGCTTCAAAAAGAATATCTGGATTCGCTTTCGATTGTGCAGGAAAATATAGGTTTTGATTATATCCGCGGACACGGTCTTTTAACTGATGATGTAGGAATTTATAGGGAAAAGCACGGTATCGGACCTGTATGCAATTTTACTTATCTCGACAGAATATTCGATTCGTTCTTATCGCATAAAATCAAACCGTTTGTCGAACTTGGCTTTATGCCGAACCAGCTTGCCAGCGGAACGCAAACAGTGTTCTATTGGAAAGGAAACATTACGCCGCCGAAAGATTATGCTTTATGGCGAAATCTGATTAAAACCCTTTTTAAACACCTTATAAGCAGGTATGGTATCGAAGAGGTGCGCAAGTGGCCTGTCGAAGTCTGGAACGAACCGGATTTGCCGATTTTCTGGCAGAACGGCGATCAGCAGGAATATTTCAAGTTATATCGTGAAACTGCCGCCGCAATCAAAGAGACAGATTCCGGTATTCTTGTCGGCGGGCCTGCGACTTGTCCGGGGGCGATTCACTGGATACCGGTATTCCTTGAGATGTGCGATAATACTAAAACGCCTGTCGACTTTGTTTCGCAGCATTCTTACTGCGGCAAAACTCCTGAAAAAGGGCCTGAGATTGTGTATCAGGAACTGCTGCCCAATGATCATTTGCTCAGTCAGTTCAAACAATCGCGAGAGCACATAATTAATTCTGCATATCCTGATACTTTACCGCTGCATATCACAGAATTTAATTCTTCATATATACCGAAATGTCCCGTTCACGATACCGCATTCAATGCCGCGTTTCTCGGCAAAGTTCTCGCGTTCGGAAGCGATTACGCCGATTCGTTTTCGTACTGGACATTCAGCGATGTGTTCGAAGAAGACGATGTACCTCAGTCTCAGTTCCATGGCGGTTTTGGCCTTGTTGCCTTGAACGGAATTGTGAAACCAACGTTTCATCTTTTTGCGTTTTTTGCCAAATTAGGCGATGAACTTTTATATCGTGATAATGATATGATTGTTACAAGACGAAATGACGGTGCGATAGTTATTGTCGCATGGAATCCCGTCACCGAAAAGGACGATAATTTCAAATGCAATTTCGATTTGGAGATTCCTTATGGTTGCAGTGAATGTGTGATTAAACAGCAGATAGTTGATGAGGAAAACGGTAATGCGTGGAACGCCTGGCGAACCATAGGCAGGCCGAGATATCCTGATAAGCAGCAGATTCAAACGCTTAAACAGGCGGCTGTACCCGCAATAGCTATAAAACGTCAGCGAATTGAAAATGGAATTGCGGAACTAAAATTTTCATTAAATAAAAATGGGGTATGTTTAATAGAAATAAGTGAGTTGAGAGACCAGACAAATACTTATCCGGGTCTTGATGATTCTAAAATAACCGGTTATTGAACAAGGAGTAAAACTATGAATGAAATATTGAACAGATCATTATGCAAGACATACGCTAATTTTTTTCCAATCGGCGCGGCTGTTTGTCCGAAAGTGATTAAAAGCCATAGAGAGCTTTTGCTTAAACACTTTAATACTGTTTCCTGCGAAAACCACATGAAGTTTATTAATATTCATCCCGAAGAAAAGAAATGGGATTTTTCGCCTGCCGACGAAATCGTTGACTTCGCCGTCGCTAACAGGATGAAAGTCAGGGGGCATACCCTTATCTGGCATAATCAGGTTCCGAACTGGGTTTTTCTCGACAACAAAGGCAACGAAGTAAACAGGGATGTGCTGCTTGACAGGATGGAAGAACATATAACGATTATGATGCAGCGGTACAAAAAACAGGTGTACTGCTGGGATGTAGTGAATGAAGCGGCGGAAGATAAAGGTGCTGATATCTTCCGACAGAGCAAGTGGTACAAAATCATCGGTCCAGATTTTATCGAAAGGGCTTTCGAGTTTGCACGCAAAGCTGATCCCGATGCAATATTGTTTTATAACGATTATAACTGTACGGCACCTGAAAAGAGCAAAAAAATCTATAACATTGCCAAAAGGCTCAAAGATCACGGCAATCTTATTGACGGCATCGGAATGCAGGGGCACTGGAATATTTATAATCCGTCTTTTGACAGGATTATGGATACGATCGATTTATTTTCATCGCTTGGGTTAAAGATACAGATAACCGAACTGGATATGTCGATGTACCTCTTTGAAGACGCTACTAAAGAATTCAAACAACCCACGGATGAAATGATATGGCTCCAGCAGGAAAGGTTCGAAGGGATTTTTAAGATTTTCAGGGACTATCGCGATATAATCACGGGCGTGACATTCTGGGGAGTCGCGGATGACTATACCTGGCTCGATAATTTCCCCGTCAAAGGACGAAAAGACTGGCCTTTGCTTTTCGATATTCAGCATAAGCCCAAAAAAGCATTTGCGAGTGTGGTAAATTTTGATTAACACGGCATTTGCATAAAATTTCGATTGTGATATAATCAAAAGCACGGATGTTCGATTGAGGTACCGAATTTATGGCAAAAGTATTTCTTAAAGACGTTCAAAAAGTTTATGATAACGGTTTTGCAGCCGTAAAAGGTGCAAATCTTGATATCGCCGACAAGGAGTTCATGGTGATAGTCGGCCCGTCTGGTTGCGGCAAAACCACCACACTCAGAATGATCGCGGGGCTCGAGGAAATTTCAGCCGGAACAATCACAATTGGCGACAGGGTAGTCAACGATGTTCCGCCTAAAGACCGCGATATCGCAATGGTCTTTCAGAATTACGCGCTTTATCCCCATATGACTGTTTTTCAGAATCTTGCCTTTAGTCTGAAGCTGCGGAAATTTCCCAAAGCCGAGATAAAGAAACGTGTCAGCGAAGTAGCTGAAATGCTCGATATAAACAGTCAGCTCGACAAAAAACCAAAAGCCCTCTCAGGCGGACAAAGGCAGCGTGTCGCGCTGGGAAGGGCAATCGTCAGAAATCCCGCGGCATTTTTGTTTGATGAACCTTTGAGCAATCTTGACGCAAAACTCCGCGTAACTACACGAGCGGAATTGAAAGCTCTGCATCGAAGACTAAGCACCACGTCGATATATGTAACTCACGACCAGGCAGAGGCAATGACGCTTGGAGACAGAATTTGCGTTATGTATAACGGCGAAATACAGCAGGTTGCACCGCCTATGGAGGTGTACGATAAACCCGTAAACCGTTTTGTCGCGGGCTTTCTCGGAACGCCGCCGATGAATTTTCTGAAAGGCAAGTTATCGACAAAAGACGGCAGTCCTGCTTTTATTTTAAATGACGGTGATGTAATTACTTTAAAAAATTCAAACGGCCAATACAAAAATTATCTCGAAAAAGAAATGATAATTGGTGTAAGGCCTGAGCATTTAACCGTTGAACCGCTGGCAGGGCAGGCTCACAATGGAATAAAAGCTAAAGTGAACGTAGTTGAACCCCTTGGCGACAGAAAAGATGTTTATCTTACCAGTACGGCGAACCAGAAATTCATCGCAAATCTCGATCCCCATACGAAAATTGACGTTGACCATCAGGTTACAATGTATATTGATGTAAATAAATCGCACATTTTTGAGCCTGGCGAAACAGGAAAAAATATCACTATCAGCGCAAACTGAAAATGCTATTCTTTTGTTTGCGCCGTTACTTGTGCCGCATTGTGCAGGCCTTCTGCTACTTCAGGTATAATCCCCTTACGAACATATATAGGATGAACTAATTGGCGAATTCGCGGGATCTGAAAAATAAAATATGACATAACTGCGATACTTAAAATGCCGCACAAAAACATAGTATTCGGAGCGCCGATTCTTTCCGCCGCAAAACCGGCAAGCAGATTGCCGAATGGGGCGGTTCCAACAAATGCCATAACGTGAAAACTCATCACCCGCCCGCGTTTGTCATCGTCAACAATCGTTTGAAGAATAATGTTCGTCGATGCAGACTGAACCATCAAACCGAATCCGGGAAATACTATCAATATAAGCGAAAGCCACAAAGCCCGCGAGAAGGAAAAACCTATTAAGCCGACCGCAAATACACAAGCCGCAAAGATTACAATTTCACCGAATTTCCGGGCGTTTTTCTGCATAGCGAGGAAAATTGCTCCTACGAACGCACCCAGCCCGATACAGCCGGTAAGTAAGCCCAAGGTGCTCGAATCGCCATGCAAAATGTCCTTTGCGAACACCGGCATCAATATCACGTACGGTACCGCAAAAATACTTATCAACGCCGTAAAGAATAAAATTGTTCGTATCGGCATAAAACCAAAAGCGTAATTTGCTCCGTCTTTAAAGCCCTTTAATACTTCACGCACCGGCTGAACTATGGGTTTGTGAGATATGTTCATTCCAATAAGCGACAAAATCACAGCTAAATAACTCACGCCATTTATCAAAAAGCAGATTTTTTCACTGCCCGTAAATGCGATTAAAAATCCCGCAAGTGAAGGGCCTATTAATCTTGCTATATTAAATATTAGCGAATTTAAAGCTATCGCATTGGGCAGGTCTTCTTGATTATCAACCATTTCATAAACAAAAGCCTGTCTGGTAGGAATATCGAATGAGTTAACTACTCCAATACTGATGCTGAAAATAATTATCCACATCAGCTCAATTCTTTCAAAGTAAATCAGGCCCGCAAGCGTTAAAGCAAGTGCCATCGAGCAGATTTGAGTGGTGATAAGAATCTTTCGTTTTGACCAATGATCCGCGAAAACTCCCGCCACTGGTGCTCCAAGAAATACCGGCAATTGATTGCAGAACGGAACTACGCCAAGGTAAAATGCGGAGGAAGTCAACCTGTATACAAGCCAGCCTAAAGCAAGCTGCTGCATCCACGTACCAATCAAGGAAATACCCTGACCGGCAAAAAATAACCTGTAATTTCTATGTTTTAAGGCACGCAAAGCAACTTTTATACTGCTTGTTTGCGTGCCGTTGCTGTTTGTAACCATTTTTATTCCTGATTCAGGCGAACCTGAAGAAATGCTGTTTTAACTAATTATTTCTAACTAATTATATAGAACTTCATATCTATAACAATAAATAATTACGAAATGTGAAATAGTTCAATTATGGGACTTAATTTCTGAATCGTTTAAACAATCCGGCCAGGTAATCTAACCGACAAAGAAAAAAAAAGTAAAAAATTTCTAAAATTAACCAAAATGTGAACTTGACTTTTACTGAATTAGTATTCATAATATGAACAAGAATTCTGTTTGTTGAATATATCTGAAATAAAGGTTAAAATTTGGTTTAATGGAAAATCTTTCAAGGAAAGAACGAGATAAAATCAGGCACAAAAAAGAAATTCTCAGCGAAGCTTTGAATCTCTTCGCGGAAAAGGGGTTTCATAGTGTTTCAATGCAGGATATCGCCGCCGGTGCGGGATTCGGGGTTGGAACTCTCTACAACTTTTTCCAGAGCAAGGAGCAGCTTTTCGAGGATTTAATGAATGATTGTGCCGAAAAGATATATCAGGTCCTATGCCCGATATTAGTTGGCGACCTGCCGGAAGAGGCCAAATTGCGCCTTTTCATTAATTCTCATAAAAAGCTTGCCGAAGATAATATCAAGTTTATTAAACTGTACGTTTCAGAATACGGGACATTGACTATCGTTAATGGCCGCTCGCAAAAATCAAATGATATCAAAGCAGCCATTCATTCAAATTTGCTGGAGATTATACAAACCGGCATTTCAAAAAACGTATTCAGGCAAGTAGATTCCGAAATCGTTGTTCTTTCTTTGATGGCAACTCTCCAGGCGTTTATTATGGAATCTTCGAAGGTTTATAACGAATTAAAAGTTCGAAACGGCTTGATGCAGATAGAGCAGTTTTTTTTTAGTATGTTGTTAAACGTAAGTTAATAAAAGCACTGATGTTTGTTCTATGGGATTATATGAGTAACTACAGGTTAATATTTTTATCGATTGTCGTATTAATTGGCATAGGTCTTACCGGCTGTAAGTCGAAAATGCAGGTTCCTCCGCCACCGGAGGTATCGGCAGTAACGATCCAGCCTCAGCAAGTTGTTTTGACAACGGAATTGCCCGGCCGAACCTATGCTTACCGTATTGCCGAAATCAGGCCGCAGGTAAATGGGATCATACTCAAACGCCTGTTTACCGAAGGCTCCGACGTAAATGAAGGGCAGGTGCTTTATGAAATCGACCCCGCCCCGTTCCAGGCCGCCTTCAACAACGCACAGGCATCGCTTACAAGAGCACAGGCGAGCCTGTTTTCCGTGCGTTCAAGAGCTGAAAGATATAAGGAGCTTCTTGAGGATAAGGCTGTAAGTCAGCAGGAATTCGACGATGCCGAGAGCGCACTGAATCAAACCGAAGCGGATATTCAGTATTGGAAGGCTATGGTTGAAACCGCGCAAATTAATTTGAATTATACAAAAGTTACCGCGCCGATATCCGGACGGATTGGAAGATCCAACGTTACAGACGGCGCTTTAGTTACTGCGTATCAGCCTGTCGCCTTATCAACAATTCAGCAGCTTGATCCTATTTATGTGGATGTCCCGCAATCTACGGCCGAAATGCTGAAAATGAATCGCAGATTGGAAAACGGAGACATACAAAACAATTCACAAAGGAAAGTAAGGCTCTTTCTTGAAGACGGAACAGAATACCCGCTGGATGGCACGTTTCAGTTTCGCGACGTAACTGTCGATCCCACTACCGGGTCGGTTATATTAAGGATGGTATTTCCCAATCCTGATGGCGTTCTTCTTCCCGGAATGTTCACTCGTGTGTTAGTCGAAGAGGGTGTGCAGCCCGAGGCGATACTTCTGCCTCAACAGGCGGTTTCACGTGATGTAAAGGGTAATCCATACGTGTTTATTGTTAACAGCGAAAACAAAATAGAATTAAGAATGTTGACCGTCGACCGGGAGATTGGAAATCAATGGCTTGTAAGTTCGGGGCTGGCTTTTGGTGAGAGGGTCGTGGTGGAAGGACTTCAAAAAGTTCGTTCCGGAAGCGTCGTAAAGGTTGTACCTTTTAATCAGACTAAAAAAGGTATTGCGCAAGATCGAATAAATGGGGGCGTTTAATGTTATCTAAGTTTTTTCTGGATCGTCCGGTTTTTGCATGGGTAGTCGCGATTGTAATTATGCTTTTGGGTGGTCTTGCGATTTATAACCTGCCTGTATCGCAATATCCTCCGATAGCTCCGCCTGCTATTTCCATTGATTCTTTTTATCCGGGGGCTTCGGCTCAAACTGTCGAAAACAGTTTAACTCAAATTATCGAACAGAAGATGACAGGACTTGACGATTTGCTTTATCTTTCAGGTACAAGCGATTCCGCGGGCGCTTCGAGAATAGAACTGACTTTCAAGCCGGGTACAGACCCTGACCTCGCATGGGCAAAAGTGCAAAATAAATTACAGCTTGCGATGGCAAGCCTGCCCGAAGTCGTTCAGCGAAGCGGCGTCAAAGTAAGCAAGTCAACGAGCAATTGGCTGCTGCTTGTCGGTCTTATTTCAGAAGA
>JAKJEQ010000029.1:16639-16892 GCA_022705345.1 Planctomycetota bacterium
TTATGCGCAGTCCAGTCTTGAAAAAGTACTCGCGCGTATTCAGGGCGTAGGCGAAGTAGAGAATTTCGGCTCTCAATATGCGATGCGTATCTGGCTTAATCCTGATAAGTTGACAAATTACCAAATGACAATTCAGGATGTAGTTGCATCTTTGCGAGCATATAATGTCGAAGTTTCTGCCGGCCAATTCGGTTCATTACCGGCCGTAGATGGGCAGAATTTTAATGCTTCTATAATTGTGCAGAATCTTCTT
>JAKJEQ010000002.1 GCA_022705345.1 Planctomycetota bacterium
CCAACAGGGCTTTCCTGCATAAATACGTCATAATTATTTTGTGCATAGCTCATTGAAACAAAACAAAAAATGACACAAATAAAAAAGCAATAACGTAACATTTTTAATCCTTGTTCGCCGCCGACCTAAAAGCTTCGGCAGCTCTTTCAATAAGAATTTCTTCTTCAATTAGATCAACGTCAAATAACTTCTTCTTATTGACTCACTCAAGGATTCCATTAGAACTTTTTACGATTCCTTCCTGTTAATATATAAAACTTCCCAACTCTTTATGCGGCAATAAATAAAAACATCTTTATAAAAAGACGAAAATTGCGGCATATCCATTATTAAATTGCGTAGAATCGCAATGCGAGTTAACCCATCTCCAGATTGAAATAAACATCTTGAGTATTAATGCAAATGTTTATTTTTAAGTGTTTTCACCAACTCCCCAGTTAAAAGAATTATATCCTGCTTTTTAGAAAATGCAAGATAATAAATTTTTAATCTGGGATTTCATACCCAAAAGAAGTATTACCGCCCAAAAGACGTTCATACTTCTTTCTGATGAAAGAGGTGAAAACTCCGGCGGCCATGAGGCATAAGCCCCCCGGCTCTGGAATAGGGTTATAATCATATGTTAATGTTAAAGAACCATCCGTCCAAACAGGCGGAGTACAGGAATATTCGATCTCAGTTACGTTCTCGCCCGAAAACTCGGTAAGAGATATCAGCGAATAAGGAATAACAAATTTTCCGGTTCCCAGAAAACCTTTATTCCCCTGTGACCAAAACGAGCTTGCAATAAAACCGCTATCTGACACAGTTTTATCTGTGCCAATTGCAATAGCGCCATCAGGGGCACTCTCATCATAATTGTTTTTGCCATCACCATTGTCAGGAGCGAGAATAAAATCAAAGCTTGTGAAAGCATAGACATTTCCATTATCGAAAATCAACTGATATGAAGAATCCAACAGGCTGACATCCGAAGTATCTTTTATGTCAACGGCTGCACCGAACAAAAGAGTGCCGATAGCTTCGGATGCGCTGTCGTTATCGTAATTAATTTGTCCGCCGTAGATGTTCAATGTCAAATCAAGCCTGATAAAATTAAGTATCCCTTTACTGCAATCGAATTGGTCGAATATTCCGTCACTGCCTAAATCTACTTTCTGGGTTATTGTATCAGCAAAAGAGAATGAGCCAAATGCAAGTAACCCATAAAATAACCGCGTAATTTGTTTGGACGTCATAGATTTCGGCCTTTTGCAGTTACAACTACTTAGCTATTCTTTTTCTGAAAACTGACAATGCTCCGAGACTCAGCATTGCAATGGTCGCGGGTTCTGGAATAGAGTTAACCGTGAAATTAGAAGCCGCGGTGGTGAAACTTGTCGAAGTAAAATCGTCAATACCGCTTGGAACAAAAAACGTAATATTAACGATATCACCAATGGAACCGAAATCTGTAACAAGCGAACTGCCTGGCGACACTGTGAAAGCGCCTATGCCTGCAAGCATTCCGCCGCCATTAAACACTTCGACGATGTTAAAAGATGTGATCGTGCCCGACAAATAATTAGTACTGCCGTCAGTGAAAGCAAATGAGCCGGTTGTACTTGGTTTCAGGTTCGCGGTCGCTGTGGTTCCGGCAGGAACATTCTGCAAAAACAGGTTAAGCGTAAATGTTCCGCTAAGAGCTACATTGCCTGATTCGTATATAACTAAACCGCCGGTGCCTGTCATTTCAAAAAGACCGTTCGTATGGTTGAAATTTGTGACCGCGTTATTTGCGGTTATAGATTGGATTGTCGCGGCGTAAGTAGTTGAAGCCGCAATCAGAATTAAACAGATTTCTAATGTTTTTTTCATTCCTTGTACCTTTCAATAATTTTTTCCAAAAAAGTTTACTGCTATGCGCAGAATTTCCGCGCAAAATAACTTGAACTCCTGGAAAACTTGCGCCTCCAAAACGCGGTACTACGTTGCTTTAAAACGCGCGCAAGACATGCGCTGAATAACTTGATCTCCTGGAAAAGATGACTGCCTCCAAATAAGCTCAAAACGTAAAAGCGAAATTAAAAAAGAAAGAGCTTGTGTTTCGTGTTTCTCCCACCTCATTTATAGCGTGCATTATACCACAGTTAATTGCAAATGCAAGAGAAAAATCTACTTTTTTTTGAGTATAAAAAAGCCCCTTTTTGAGGAGCTTTTTGGGAATTATAACATGTTTGTCAATTAAACTCAGGAGAATAATTTGCTTATAAAACCCTTTTTGCCGGATTTGCCGTTAATTTTTTCAAGATGCTTTTGAACCATGTCCGGGATCTGAAAAGCGTTAAATGGTTTTACGATATAATCGACAGCGCCTTTGGTGATCGCTAAATCGATATCCTTCGAATCTTCCTTGCAGGTGAGCATGACGACGGGGATGTACATTGTTTTGCTGTCGCGTTTTAGTTCGGTCAGGACTTCCATTCCGTCCATTTCCGGCATGAGCCAGTCGAGAAGTATAACATCAACCAGTTCGGAACGTGCAATTTTTAAACCTTCTGCGCCTCTGGATGTGCTTTTAACATTAAAACCTTTGTTTGAAAGAGTGCTGTTCAGCAGTGTCCTTATTGTGATATCGTCATCTATGACAAGTATTGTGACTTTATCCTGCATATAGCTCCTGTTTATTCATAAAGATTATCGGCTTTAAAAGTTTAAAAGTTGAACGAATTTTTATGCCAAAGAATTTTTTTACGAAGTCCTATAAAAGCCGAGTCTTAACTAAAATGAAACGTTATTACTCAATTAAGGTTTTCAGTTCGGTCTAAACGGCTTGGATAAAAAATACGATTTTCATATAATGAAAGCGAAGGCTGATGTTTAAGTCAGTAATTTTTGGTTCATTTTTGCCCTTTCCCGCATTTGTCCTTAAATGCGGGATTTTTTTGCGCTTTGACGAAATGGCTGCGATGGTTTAACATTGAGATATTAAATAAGGTTTGCTGTGAGCTGGGTATATTTATTTATCGCCGCGATATTTGAGGTCGGTTGGCCGCTTGGTTTTAAATTGGCACAAATAACGCATCATAAGATTTTTTGGATTTTATTTGCCGTAATCAGTATGGCATTGAGCGGATGGTTTCTGTATATCGCGCAAAAAGCTTTACCTATCGGAACCGCATACTCGGTATGGACCGGAACCGGCGCGGTTTGCACATTTCTGATCGGAGTTGTTTTCTTTCACGATGCGATGAGTATGCTTAGATTTTTGGGAATTATTCTTATTGTTTGCGGTATTATTTTTTTGAAGGCTGCTCATTAAATTGCGATGGCGGGGGGCCTAGCGCACATAAGAGCTTTTTTTAGCGGGAATTGGGATGAAACAATTCTTGATTGAAAACGTAATTTCGATTAAAATTCCATCTTTTAACTCTTTAGAGAGTATTTATGGAAGATATAAACCGGCAAATTGAACAGCTAAAACGCGGAACTGTTGAAATTTTCAATGAAAAGGAGCTAACCGATCGCCTTGTCGAGGCGGCAAAGGAAAAACGGCAGCTTCGAATCAAGCTCGGAATGGACCCGACCGCGCCGGATATTCATCTGGGCCATACTGTCGTTATGCGCAAGATGCGGCAGTTTCAGGATATGGGGCACAAGGCTGTTCTGATTATAGGAGACTATACCGCTCGAATTGGCGACCCGACAGGTGTTAACACAACTCGGCCGATGCTTTCGCCAGAGCAGATCGAGAAAAACGCACAGACTTATATCGCTCAGGCGGGCAAGGTGCTCGATACTTCCAACGATAAACTGGAAGTCAGATATAACGGCGAATGGTTCGACAAGATGAGCCTAATGGAACTCATCCAGCTTGCGGCCAAAAAAACAATAGCACAAATGCTGCAAAGAGACAGTTTCAAACAGCGGCTGCAAAACGATATCGATGTTTACACTCACGAATTTTTGTATCCGCTGATGCAGGGATACGATTCGGTGGTGGTGAAAAGTGACGTCGAACTGGGGGGGACCGACCAGACGTTTAATAACCTTGTCGGCAGAGATGTGCAAAGGGCTTACGGGCAAAAAGCACAGATTGTAATTACTATGCCGATACTTGTCGGACTTGACGGCGTTCAGAAGATGAGCAAATCGAAAGGTAATTATATTGGCGTAACGGATTCGCCTAAAGAAATGTTCGGCAAAGTGATGAGCATCAGCGATGAGATGATGGAAAATTATTATACTCTGCTGACAGACATACCAATGGAAAGAATCAAAGAATTGGTTGATTCCGGCAAGACCCATCCGAAAGAAGCGAAGGTTTTCCTCGGCAAAACCATTATAAAGCAATTTCACGACGAAGCTGCTGCGCAAACCGCTGCCGATGAATTTGAAAAAGTATTTGCCCAGAAACAGTTGCCGCAGGATATGCCGGAAGTTAAAATATCAAATGAGGCGATAACCGCGGCTAAGCTTCTGACGGCCTGCAATCTTGTCTCAAGCGGCGGAGAAGCGAAAAGGCTTATCGCCGGCGGCGGAATGAGTATCGATAGTGAAAAGATTAGCGACCCGAATAAATCGATAATACCTGTAAATGGAATGATTGTTCGTGCGGGAAAACTTAAATTTGCGAAATTGCTGATAAATTAGAACTGTGCAGTCGGATTTTTGGTATAATGGAGTATAACTTTACAAATTATTTTGAAAATGAAGTATTGCGGAAACGCCCTTATATTAAAAAAGAATGGTGTATAGAAGTGGTAAAAAATCCAATTAAAGTTGAACCGCAGGAAAATAACCGCTTCAGATATTGGGGCAAAATTGAAGAATTTGGCAACAGAATATTGCGAGTGGTAACGCTGGCTGATAAGCTGACAATACACAACGCTTTTTTTGACAGGAGCTTTAAATTATGAAGCTGAATTATTATCCTGAAACTGATTCGTTATATATCGATCTTGCTGAAAAAGATGGAACTGAAAGCAGAGAAGTATCCGAAGGTGTTGTTCTGGACTACGATGAAAAAGGTGATCTTGTTGGGATTGATATAGATAACGCAAGTAAAAAAATATCGCTTGAGACACTTACACTTGTAAAACTGCCGAGTGAAGTTAAAAAGTTTTCTGCATGAGGGGTCTAACTGGATGAAATTACCTGAAATGAAAAATGCTGAAAAATACAAGGGCCTTTATGTTGTCGATTTCGGAGACCATAGCGGAGTTGGTTTTACCGCTGAGGAAGTTGCCGAACTTCTCGAAAGTGAAAAATTCAAGGACATAAAAGTTTATAAAATTTACAGGGCCTACCCTGACGGCAAAATGGAACTTAAAGGCGTGCCCAATTCGATATTCGAGCTTGAAGCCGGAATGTTCTTTTATGAATCCGATGAAAGCACAGCGCGAGGCGATTATAAAAAGCTGGTAAATTCAGCCGTTTCAACCGCGCCTCCGACAAAGGCGAAAGTTCATCTTGCAAAATACGACAATGGAAAATTTGTAACCGCTATTATTTATCCGGCCGAGCAAAACGATGAGGTCAGCAAATGGCTTTTGGATATTGATTATAAAACACAGGGTCTTGTCGAAGGCGGCATAGATGCGGTTAAACATTATTATAGCGATGAGCCGGAAGTTCTGGAAAGACATCAGTTGTTCAGCAGTTCGCAAATAGAAAGCCTTACAGGCGAGCAGCTTTTGGCGGCGACGAAAATGGCACGAGTTAGATAAATCGAAGAATTAAGATTGAAGATTGAAGAATTTAAAATTGCCGTCATAATGTTTATTTCCTCGTTGTTAAAGCCTAAACAGAAACCTCATGATTTAAAAAAGATAGAATTTTCAAGTTCTGCACAAAAAATGGGAATCACATTCACGGACAAAATCCGCGAAACTTTTCGCCGCAAATGGATCAAAAAGTCATAACAATTACGCGTTTTGGCCGTGGCACTTCTTGTACTTTTTACCGCTGCCGCAGGGGCAGGGATCGTTTCGGCCGACTTTCGGCTTTTCGTGAACGATCTGTTTGACTTTGGCGGCTTCGCCTTGCGGGGCCTGTGCGGCGGCTCGCTGCTGTTCAGAAACTTCGAAATGATCAACTTCCTGATGCTGCGTTCTGCCCGACTGCCAGACGTTTCGCGTTCTCGTGCCTGCTTCGAGACGAACTTTGAAAATCGTGTCAGTGACTTTGTCCTGGATCGAATCGAGCATATCGCTGAACATTCTGAAGCCTTCGCTTTTGTATTCTATCTTGGGGTCTTTCTCGGCGTAGGCTCGCATAAAGATGCTTTCCTTTAGGCGGTCCATCGAATAGAGGTGGTCTTTCCACGCTGAATCGTAAAATTGCAGCAGAACATATTTTTCAAGTTCGCTAAGCTCGGTACGCAGAAAATCTTTGCCTGCTTTGAGAAGCGTTTCTTTTGCCGAGTCATTATTATTACCGGTCGCTGACGCTCGCGGCTCTGATGCGAGATCATCGCTATTTAAATTTGCCTTGAATCTGGCGTTAGCCCACTCGGCAAGCAGGGCGGGAGATTGAGCCGAGGCGATGTGTTCATCGATTTCTTTCTCAAGGCCTGTGGTGTGATATTCTTCGCTGATTTTCAAAAGCTCTTTATGGATGGTGTTCGGCGAAGTTTCCTGAAGATATGAAACAGGCATTTCCGCCGCGAACCTGTCTTTTAGCCACTTCGACAAAGTTTCAAAAGCGTAAACGTTAACGCTGTCGCCGCGGAAGGTCATGCTCATCGCGAACTCGATCGGGTATTCTATTTCACGTCTTGTATAACGAACGCGGACCTGCTCAAGCAGTTTTTCGTAAACCTGCTCGGGTTTTAAATCTTTTAATTCATTCACGTCGAGCTTAATCGCGAATTTATTGGCAGCCCAATTTACGAAAGTCTTGATTCTGAAATCAGGGTCGAGGAACGTACTGATTATCGAACAATCTTTTTTATCTATCTGTTCTGCGGATGCTTCAATCAGGTTCTGCTGAATTTCCTCAGCGGTCATCTGGCGGATTTTGCTGCCCGAGAGATTAACGCTGAACGTGCTCATCGCCCACTTGACGAGCGATTCGATGTTCCATGTGTTTCGGTCTTCGAAATCTTCGAGATATTCGCCGAGCGTAACGGAAATATTATTTGCCGCATCGTTTTTCGCGGTTCTCTTAATAATTTCCTCGACGTTTTCGGCGTCCAAATCCGTGAACCGTTTTGGACTGATATCGACTCCGAAAGCGGTTTTTGCCCATTCGGAGATTCCTTTATACTGATAACCTTCTGCCAGGATCGTGCTGGCCGCGGTATCGATGGTTGCTTCAATCATAGCGGTGATAACTTCCTTAAGGCCGATGCCGTCGATTACCTGTCTTCTGCGAGAGTAGAAGGTTTTTCGCTGGTAGTCCATGACTTCGTCATATTCGAGAAGGCTTTTTCGCGCCTCGAAGTTTCGCTGCTCGACTTTTTTCTGAACCTTTTCAATTTGTTTGCTGATGGTTCGATGAAGAATCGGTTCGCCTTCCTTCCATCCGACAAGACTGAGAAGTTTTGGGATTCTTTCTCCGCCGAAGAGTTTCATCAAATCGTCGTCGAAGCTCAAAAAGAACTGGCTTGAACCCGGGTCTCCCTGTCTGCCTGCTCGGCCTCGAAGCTGATTGTCGATTCTTCTCGCTTCGTGTCGTTCGGTGCCGACGATGTGAAGGCCGCCGGCGACTTTCGTGTTTCCATTTGTCTGAAAGACGTTTGCCAGAAGGTCGGTCGATTTGTATGTTGTCGTATTTTCGGTTCCGCCCTGCTTCAAAGTATAGATTTCAACGCTGCTGTCTTCGGGGTCTGGTTCTGTTTTTACAACTTCCCAAAGTACGCTCGGAATCAGCTTTATATCCGTTCCCCTGCCTGCCATGTTGGTTGCGATTGTAACGTTGCCGCAGAGATTGCCGCTGCGGTCAGTGTGCTGTTGGCCTGCTTTTTCGACGATCAAGGCTTCGCGCGCGTGCTGCTTTGCGTTGAGGACTTCATGTTCAAGGCCGTATTTTTTGGTAAGGGCGTTTGAGATTGCTTCGCTTTTCTCGACGCTGATTGTGCCGACAAGAACGGGTCTGCCGGCGGAGCTGACCTGGTGAATTTCATCGACGATGGCGTTGAATTTTTCGCGAAGGCTTTTATAAATCATATCGTCTTTGTCGTCGCGAACGCAGGGTTTATTTGTCGGTATCGTAATTACTTCGAGCTTGTAAATTTGTGAAAATTCTTCGGCTTCCGTCGCGGCAGTGCCGGTCATACCCGCAATTTTTTTGTAGAGCCTGAAAAAGTTTTGCAGCGTAATAGTCGCAAGGGTCTGCGACTCTTCTTTTATCGTTACGTTTTCCTTGGCTTCGACAGCCTGGTGTAATCCGTCCGACCATTGTCTGCCGTGCATCAATCGGCCGGTGAACTCATCGACGATGACGACTTTGCCGTCCATAACGACATAGTCTTTTTCTCTTTCGAAAACGGTATGAGCGCGAAGGCTCTGCTCGATTAGGTGTTTCCATTCTGTATTTGCGCCGACGAAGAACGAGCCTACGCCGACTAAATCCTGTGCTGCGCCGGTGCCGTCGTGATTGAGGTGTGCGCTCTTGCGGTCATATTCGACTTCGTAAAATTGTTTAGCGGATTCGAGACGAGGCTGAAGATTTTCGATTTCGATTTTTGATTTATCAATAACCTGCTGAGCCTTTTGCATTCTCGTTTCGTCTTTTGCTTTTTTTGCATCGGACAATTCGCCCTGCGCGTTGGCTAAAGTTTTTTGAGCGGTATCAATATTCTGCTTTATGCGGTCGTACTCGCTTTGCATTTTTATGAGCTGTCTTGCTACGCCGTCGGCTTTTTTGTATCTGCTGACATCGTCGAAAGCGGGGCCTGAAATAATCAGCGGCGTTCTGGCCTCGTCGATAAGGATCGAGTCCACTTCGTCGATGATAGCGTAGTCGAGCGGGCCCTGCGCGAGCTGCTCCGCTGAGACTTTCATATTATCGCGGAGATAATCGAAGCCGAACTCGTTGTTCGTGCCGTAAGTTATATCGCAGCCGTATTGGGCTTTGCGTTCGTCGCCGCTTGTGTCCATATCGGCCTGAATAGCGCCGACAGAAAGGCCGAGCGCTTTGTAAATCGGGCCCATCCATTCGCTGTCGCGTTTGGCAAGATAGTCGTTTACTGTAACGATGTGAACTTTTTTGCCTGTGAGGTGAACCAGATACGCGGCCAGAGTAGCGACGAGAGTTTTTCCTTCGCCTGTTGCCATCTCGGCGATTCTGCCGTCGTAGAGGACGTTTCCGCCGATGAGCTGGACATCGAAATGCCGCATATTGACTGTTCGCCTTGCCGCTTCGCGGACGACAGCGAAAGCCTCGGAAAGAATATCATCGGGGTTCTGCCCCTGCGCGAGACTGTTTTTAAATTCCTGAGTCTTGGCCTTGAGGGCATCGTCAGTAAGATTTTTTATTTCCTCTTCGTATCGGCCCGCGGCAAGAGCGGTCTGCATATAGCCTTTAACGAGTCTTTCATTGCGAGAGCCGAAGATCTTAACGAGAAATTTACTTATTGCGCTTTGTGCCATAAAAAACAATTCAAAAAAAACAAAAAACTACTTATAGCCACGAAGACACAAAGGCACGAAATATTTGATATAGATTAATTTCTTTGTGTCTTAGTGCCTTAGTGGCTTTCATTAAACGCGCGTAACGTAATCGCCGGTACGCGTATCGACTCGGACGACATCGCCGATTTTCACGAATGTCGGAACGTAAACGACAGCTCCGGTTTCAAGCGTCGCGGATTTTTTCTGGCCAGTCGCTGCCGCTCCTTTGATATCGGGCGGACAATCCGTGACCTTTAAATCGACGGTATTGGGCAGGACAATCGAAATCAGTTTGCCCTGATAAGAGCTTACGAGCAATTCGGTATTGGGTTTGAGGTATTTTTTGCCGTCGCCGAAGGCATCGTCGTCGAGCGTAATCTGGTCGAACGTTTCCAAATCCATAATAATATGGCCGCTCGGTTCGGAATAAAGATATTCATATTTCCGTTTGTCCAGAGTCGCCTCTTCGATGTATTCTTCGGAGCGGATTCTTGCGTTTGAAATCAGGCCGTCGGTAACGCTCTTGAGCTTTGTCTGGTAAATCGCTCCGCCTTTGCCGAGTTTTACATGTTCGAAATCTATGATCGTATAGAGCTTGCCGTCAATGATGACGACTTGCCCTTTTTTCATTTCAGCGGCCTTCATCCCGTTAGACCTCTCAATAAGTTAGTCATTTTCTTACCTATATTAAAAAACACATTACTCTTTTATAATTCAAAACTTTCGGTATTAAAGAGGTCTAACGGGATTCATCCCTCAGTAAGACCTTTTTTCATCCTATTCTTCAAATATCTTTTTCCCATACCGGTTTTTAGATACCTTTCTCTTCGAAAAGCATCGGCCTTATCTAAACAGCCTTCAAAATAAATCAATTCAACCGGCAATTTATATTTTGTAGAATATACCTCACCTTTCTGGTGCTGTTTTAATCTCTGTTTAAGGTTGCTTGTGCAACCAGTATAAAACGTGCTAGTTTTTTGGCATTTTAAAACATATGTATAATACCAGCAAGGTTTAATCATACTTATAGTATCGCAGAAAAGCGTTGAAAGTCAAGAATTAGCCAGTAAGGCTTTTATCTGCTTGCGGCGGTTTTTCTCGAACTCCTCCGGAGTCATCAAAGGAGTGTGTCTCAGGGCTTTTTGCTTAAGGATGTCGCTGTATTTGATTCTGCCGGTTGGCCCGGAGGCGGAGTTTTCTTCTGACGTCTTTGCCTGCTCTTGAGCGGGCAAAGGCAAAGACGTCGCCTTTATATTCATTCTTCTATTCCTTTCTAATAGGTCGAACCGCTGTTCGGGCGAAAACGCAATATTGTACGGCGGCGAAGCGCCCAGATGTTCGGTTTGCCGACCGTCCGGCTGTTCGGGCTCAATCCAGTTTATCGGCGTAGAGCATTTGTCGCCAAAGCACTGCGGCACAATCACTCTTACCGTGTGATGTTTTCCTTTTTTTTCAGAATGCGCATAACCTTTTTTGATGATCTTCTTCTTCGCCAGCCTTCGCACGAGCATTTCGACATATCTTTCGCTGACAGCGAGACTTTTGGCGATCGAGGCGTTAGAGCCCCAGAACGGCGAAGGCCAGAAACGACACAGAACTATCAGTATGAGCTTTTCGGCCACTGTCAAATCATTACGTTCGAGCAGAAAAGCGTACGCTCTCAAAAAAGGCAGAGCTGTTTTTGTTTTGCTTTCAGGCATAAAAAATCTTTCGGTTTCGAGGTAAGTAAAAAACTTTTAAACGGTTCGTTTTTGAAGCATGGAAAATTCAGCGGCGCATATTCCTCGTCGCCCGCCTGCAAGACGAATTTATCGCGCATAAAAGCGGCGAGAATTTTGTTTTGAGTGGTGTCCGGCACAGTGAAAATCAGCCTTTCGCCTGTCTGCGGTTTGAACGAAGCTATTAAACTTGTGCGGTTGTTGGAGGTCCTTCTTGAAACGCCGAAAAAACCGGTGTTGCTTCGGCAGCCTTTGTTCAGGTTGTTCTGCCGGATGGTCGCGATTCGAAGGTTCTGCCTTCTGTTGTCCAAAGGATTGCGGTTGATGTGGTCGATCACCTTTCTTTTTTTCGGAATCATCAGCATCCTTGCGAGCGATACGGTTTTTGAATTTGAAGCGAAATAGCCTCGAACGACGCCTTTGTCGAATTTCAGGGCGGTGATTTTTTTGAATTTGTGATAAGGACGGGGCTTTTCGGTGCCGTGAACGCGATAATAAGTTTCCTCGTCGAGCAGCAAAGTGCCGAATTTCCGTTCGAGCGTTCTGTAATCCGATGAAACTTCCATTTTTCAGTCTCCTTAAAGAGTTTTTGAAGTTTAAACCTGTACTGAAACGGCTTCGGGACTTTGCGTTTGTTCCTGAGCGGAAAAGCCTTCGCCTTTGGGGGTTTTGGATTTCCTGGCGTACGGTCTGACTGCGTAAAGCGGACAGGCAAGCGAGGTGCATTCCGTAATTTCGGTTTTCTTCCACATGCAGCACTCGAGGCAGAACGCCTTGATTGCCGCCGATTTGCTTTTGCCGGTGACCGCTTTTTCGTAGGCAGGGCGGTAGATTTTTGGAATTTTAGAGATGTGGCGTTTGATTTTTTGCCGGCGTGTGTCTTCTGCGCATAAATTTTCCATAATAATTCTCCTTTAAAATAAGATGAAATGTTAAATTGGGGGGTTAGTAAGTTGAATTTTGAATAATGAAGATTGAAGAATGCTTCTGAAGGCATTTTCAATCTAATCCTTAAATTTTAAGGTAATCTCTAAAAATTGTCATCTCGAGGAGTTTTTGCGGCTTTTTAGCCTACAAACGACGAAGCAGTCTCAATCCTTCGAATTATTAGAGGCTCCATTAAATTATAGTCGGTATTTTACCATATTTTTTTTTAAAAGCAAGGATTTTCTGTAAACTATTTATTTTTTTTACTAAATATATAACAAGTTCAATAAAAGGTTCCTGATACCTTTTGTCTCTATTGTCAGAAAAAGACTCCTGACACCTTTTATCTCTATTGTTCACAAGGACTTAGGAAAGCAAATTTATGAAAATTGTACCTGACCTTTTTAAGGCTGCATCAGGCAACGCCGTCAGAAAAAGACTCCTGACACCATTTATCTCTATTGTTCACAAGGACTTAGGAAACAAATTTATGAAAATTGTACCCGACCTTTTTAAGGCTGCATCAGGCAACGCCGAGCGTTGAAAATCAAGACGGTTCGTATGCCGCAAGAAAGATTCTTGAATTAGTCATCCATATCCATTATAGTATGCCGTCTTATCGAGTGATGAGGCGGTTTTTTGGATTTTTCTTAAATTAACAGGTGGAAAATGTCAGACGCAATTACTCCGGATATCGAAGGTATCATACCCGAAAAAACACCCAAGGACCCGTTTTTAACTGATTTAGCAAGGCTCGCGAAGCAGAACAACAAAATAAATCCCGACCTTTATGAGCAGTTCCAGGTCAAACGCGGCCTGCGCAACGCGGACGGCACGGGCGTTCTTGCCGGTCTTACCGAAATCGGCGATGTGCACGGCTATATCGTCAGCGAAGGCGAAAAAGTCGCCATCAATGGAAGACTGAGATATCGCGGTATGGAAATCGAAGATATCGTCGCCGGTTTTCAGAAGGAAAAAAGGCACGGCTTCGAAGAGACCGCTTATCTGCTGCTGTTTGGCGAACTGCCGAAGAAAAAAGAATTGACGAAATTCTGTCATATGCTCGGAAAAAACCGAAAGCTCCCTGACGGCTTTACGGAAAATATGATCCTCAAAGCGCCGAGCAATAACGTAATGAACAAACTGGCAAGAAGCGTTCTGGCGGCGTATTCCTACGACAAGACGCCGGAAGACCGCTCGCTCAAAAATATTCTGCGTCAGTGCATCGGACTTATCGCGAGATTTCCGATTTTCGCGGCATACGGCTATCAGGCAAAATCGCATTATTATGATGGCGAGAGTTTATATATTCACACGCCTGATGAAAAATTATCGACAGCCGAAAACTTTTTAATGCTGACAAGGGCGGACAAGCAGTTTTCAAAAATGGAAGCGGATCTGCTCGACTTGTGTCTTGTTCTGCACGCAGAGCACGGCGGCGGAAACAATTCGACTTTCACGACTCACGTAGTCACATCATCGGATACGGATGCTTACTCGGCGATAGCCGCGGCGATAGGTTCGCTGAAGGGTTTGAAGCACGGCGGAGCTAACATCCAGGTTATTAAGATGATGGACGATATCAAGCAGAACGTAAAGAATTGTGAAAGTGAAAACCAGGTTGCCGATTATCTTGCCAAGATAGTGCGGAAAGAAGCGTTTGACGGCACGGGGCTGATTTACGGTCTTGGCCACGCGGTTTATACAATATCCGACCCGCGCACGGCATTAATTAGAAAACAGGCTGCGCGGCTTGCGAAAGAAAAGGACCTCGAATGGGAATTCGATTTGTACGCCATGGTCGAAAGGTTAGCGCCGGGGATTTTCCAGAAAGTGAAAAAATCCGACAAGCGGGTATGTCCGAATGTGGATTTCTATTCAGGTTTTGTATATAGGATGCTCGGTATCCCGACCGAACTTTATACTCCGCTTTTCGCGATCGCAAGAATTTCGGGATGGTGCGCTCATCTGATTGAAGAAACGGTCAGCGGCGGAAGAATAATCAGGCCCGCGTATAAAAGCGTAGCGGAAGAAAGAGAGTATATTCCGACATCGAAAAGATAAGGGAGCCTCTAATAATTCTTAGGATTGAGATTGCTTCGTCCCTCTAAGGGGTCCTCGCAATGACAATTTTAGAGGTTACGATAATGATTAAAATGAAAAGTGCATAAGCTTCAAACCTTATGCACTTTTTTTATGCGCGTATTTTAGCTTACCATTCGCATGGCATAATCTTGTCGGAGACCGGTTTAGTCCACCAGTTGGGGTCTCTTAAATATTGCTTGGTCATCATTGCGGCGTTTACTCCGTCGCCGACAGCGGTCGCAAGCTGCATCGCGGCGCCCATTCGGCAGTCGCCTGCAACGAAAACGCCTTTTACTTTAGTGCGCAAAAAGCCGTCATTGCATCTGACGAAGCCAAGTTCAGAGAGGTCGACAAATCCCTTGAGAAAAGAGGTGTTCGGCACTGTTCCGACAAAAATAAAAACGCCGTCGCACTCGACATGCTGCTGGATATTAGTTTGAACGTTTCGGACAAGAACCCGTTCGACTTTTTTGTCTCCTTCGATGGCGATTACGACGCTGTCGAGCATAAGCTTGATATTGGTGTTTGGTTCTTTAACTTTATTCATTAACTGTTCAACGAGAATTGTGGTTGCCCTGAATTCCTGTCTGCGGTGTATGAGTGTGAGTTGCGAAGCGAAATTCGCGACGTGCATCGCTTCTTCGATAGCGGTATTTCCTCCTCCGACTGCGACAACTTTTTTACCTTTGAAAAAGGGAGCATCGCAAGTACCGCAGTAGCTGACGCCTGCGCCGGCGTTGCGGAACTTATCTTCGCCGGGAACGCCGAGCTTTTTATAATCGCTTCCGCAGGCAAGGATAACCGAACGCGAGATGAATTCTTCCTTTCCGCAGATAATTTTAATATTTCCGTCTTCCAACTGTTCAAGTTTTGTTACTTCGGTACCAGTTTTAAATTCAGCGCCGAAATTCTCGGCCTGTTTTCGCATCGTGTCTGCTAAATCAGCTCCTGAAATGTTCTCGTAGCCCGGGTAGTTTTCGATACGGTCGGTGTTTATAATCTGTCCGCCCGGATAGAAGCGGTCTATCAGTAGAGTTTTCATTCTGTCTCTTGCGTTATATATCGCGGCGGCCAATCCGGCCGGGCCTGCGCCAATAATGATGCTGTCGTAAATGATTTGCGTCATTTGTCTTTCCTTATCTTGATCGTTGATTTTTTTTATTTTGAGACTGCTCTAATTGCTGAATTTTGTCGAGCCATTGCGGAAAATCGGCGAGGATTGCGGCCCTTGTGGTTCTTTCGAGCCTGAAGGTGAAATTTCCCTGTATATCCGCAGAGACGAGCCTGCCGCGACCGTCAAAATACATTTTTTGCGATGTAGCGACCGCACCTAAAAAATCGGCCTGCGCGGCCGAACGCTCCGGCAGAGCGGCAGTTTCGGTCGATTTGATTCTTGATAAAATCACAGGCGAGATTCTGCCGTCAGCCTGAAGCGACTCGATATAAAGAGTACTGAAATCACTCTTGAGAAAACTCGCGACGACCAGGTCGAACAGTGAATCGGGAATCATTATCTCCGTAAACGGCATTTGCTCGAATCGTCCGGATTTTTCTATTGTAAGTACATCAGCTCGAAGCTGGATTATTGTTCTCTGCTGGCGGTTTGTGAGCATAAAGCCCTGGCTGATTGTCCAGTCGAACGATGTTAATTTTGTATCCGACCTGAAAAGCGAATGTTCGGCGAAAGTATCGGATGAAGGACTGTAAAAAAGGAGGTTCCCCGATGACAGGGGCAAATTGTTGTCTGATTGATCCGAGTAACTTAGAGTATCGGTCGTAAATCCGATCGTATTTCCGGCTGTATCTTTTATACGGTAATAATCGGAAATCATTTGTTCGGACAAATCGGCGTCTGCAACATCAGGCATAAATTTGTTTTTGAAATCATCCAGGAAAAGTGCGCCTTTTACAAATGAATTATCGGCATTGTATTTCGCCGATGCAAGAAGAGCCTTGAAAAGTTTTTCAGAAAGCTCGACAGCGGTTCCCTGCCCAACGACTTCGAGAACAAGATTTCTGCCGTTAGGCAGAACGGCAGTTCCGACAAAGATGAAGGCTTTTTGCGATTCGATCCTTGCGTAATCGAAAATAAACTGCCCGAATTCTTCTGCGCCCGCGTATTGAATATGCCCCTGGAGAGAAGCGGCGATTTGGAGGAAACGTTCGTTGGGGTCAGTTTTTTGAGGGATAAGCAAATATCTCCATGTTGCCGAAATTGCGGAATCGCTGCTTATCCGCATAATCGCGGAAATACGAAATTCGTTGTTTTCGTATTTGAAATCATTGGATAGAAGTTTCCAGTTTTCCGAAGAAGGCATCGAAACTTCAAGACCTGTTCCTTTAAGAGCGATTGAGCCTGAAAGATTAAAAGAAGTCTTTGAAGAAATCACAAACTTCGCGATGATTAACCCAAGCATCAGTAAAATCAAAAAAGCGGCTTTATCGAGTCCCATTCGTCTTAATTTTTCGCTATTCGGCATTTTTTTCCTTTTGAAATTCCTGTTCAAGACTTTGCGGCAGAGTCAAAATATAATTTTTGATATCGTCACGTGTTTTTCTGAACGCGTTCATAATCGATTCGTCGCTGCCGACAGCAAACATCGGGTCCGCGAAAGGTTTATGAATGAGTTTGCCTTTTCCATAAAAAACCGGGCAGTTTTCGTTGGCATAGTCGCACAGAGTGATAACATAATCGAAAGATATGCCTTCAAGATCGTTTACGTGCTTTGAATACTGCCTTGAAACGTCGATGCCGACTTCAGCCATAACTTTAACGGCTCGAGCGCTCACAGTCGCGGGCATTATACCTGCGCTGAAAGCTTTGATACAGTCGCTTTTGAGCGTTCTTGCCCATCCTTCAGCCATCTGACTGCGGCAGGCATTACCCGTACAAAGGAAAAGTATGTTCAGTTTATGTAATTTTTCGGACACCTTCATTCTCATTAGAAACGGGTTATTTTAACCTTTTAGCGGCGGATTTTCCAGTTAGAAAACCGCTCGAAAAAGCGAATTGCAGATTATAGCCTCCGCACGGGCCGTCAACGTTCATTACCTCGCCCGCGAAAAAAAGTCCCGGCACGATTTTAGACTGCATAGTTTTGCTGTCAATCTGCGTAATATCTACGCCGCCTCGTGTAACGGTTGCCCGCTCGATATCCTGAGGCGAAATGATGTTGAAGGGATAATTTTTTATTTTCTCGGCGACTTTTCTGCGAATTTTTTTGTTTATCTGGCAGACTTCGATTTGGGGAATATTGTTTTCACTGCATATTGCCGCCGCAAGCGCCTTCGGAAAGAAGTTCGAGAGTATTTGAGTGATGTTTTTTTGGGGCCCTGAGCGATTAATTCAGACAATTTCCTGTCAAGCTCGTCGATGTTTATATCAGGTAAAAAATCAATGAAAACCTGATAATCTTTTTCAAGAATTCCCGCGATATTTCTGCTCAAATCAAAGACCGCCGGGCCGCCTATACCGCTGTGGGTAAAAATCATCGGGCCTTTGTCGATGATTTTTTTGTCTCCGATTTTGCAGCTTATGGTTACGTTTGGGATGCCCAATCCTGCTAAGTCCCTGCAAAACTTTTCTGCCGCGATAAGCGGAACGATTGCTGCCGCGGGTTTAACGATATTATGGCCGAACCGTGACGCGAAATTGTAGCCGTCGCCTGTGGAACCGGTTTGAGGCCAGCTTACTCCGCCGGTGGCGATTACCAGGTTTTTGGCGGAAACTGTAACTTTTTCGGTCGGTACAACGAATAATTCGTTTTGTTTTTCAATGTTCTGAATTTTTCTTCCGTAAAAGATTTGAACCTGCTTGTTTTGCAGCTCCTGAATCAAAACATTATTTACGTCTGTCGAAGAATGCGTAGAAGGGAAGATGCAGCCGTCTTCTTCGATTACGGTATTCAATCCCCGTCCGAGAAAGAAATTCAAAAGCTTCTGCGGCGGATATTCATAGATGCAGTGACGCACGAATCTGTCGAACGGTTTAAAAGCCCTGATTATTTCATCAGGTTTTCCAGTATGCGTCAGGTTGCAGCGTCCTCTGCCTGTGAGCAGGAGTTTTCTGCCTGTGGTAGTATTAGTTTCAAAAATAACGACTTTCTTCGAGTATTCCGCCGCTGAAATTGCGGCCATCATTCCCGAAGGCCCTGCGCCGATTATGCAAATATCAGATTCAATCATATTTATTTTGAAAAGAGAAAGATTTCAGATTACCATATTACCCTTATTCTATATTCTATGAAAATATAATGAAAGAAAATACAGAAAAAAGCAACATAAATGAAGGCGGCTGCAAGCAAGTGCTCAAAATCGCGTTTCCGCTGATACTTAGCACATCGGCGATGACGCTGCAAATGTTTGTGGACAGAGTTTTTCTGATGTGGTTCGACCGCGACGCGATGAGCGGCGCGATGCTCGGCGGAATACTGAGTTTTGTTCCTTTCAGCTTGTTCCTGGGAACCGCGACATACGCGAGCACCTTCGTATCCCAATACGACGGCGCCAAAATGCCGAACAGAATCGGACCTGCCGTCTGGCAAAGCGTTTATTTCTCCTTTGCTGCCGGTTTGATAATGGCATGTTTTGCTTTATTCGACAAAAATTTGATTGCGATGGTAGGACACGAGCCGCAGATTGCACAATATGAGCTTGTTTACTTCAGGATTATGATTCTGGGTTCTATGCCGGGAATCCTTGACTCGGCTCTTTCTTGCTTTTTAACCGGACGAGGAAAAACATGGACGGTAATGTGGATTAATTTATTCAAAACCCTGGTCAACATTGTTCTTGATTATGCTCTAATTTTCGGGCATTTCGGTTTTCCCCGATGGGGAGTTGCCGGTGCGGCAGCGGCGACCGTAATAGCGAATATTTCGGCTTGCGCAATTTATTTAATTATTTTCTTTTTGCCCTCGAATCGAAGAGATTTTTTCACTTCAAATTATTTTTTCGACAAAGACCTTTTCGGCAGATTGATGAAATTTGGTTTTCCAAGCGGCGTTCAATTTATGCTCGACGTGCTCGGTTTTACTCTTTTTGTCGTTTTCATCGGCAGGATCGATCCGGTATCCTTCGCGGCTTCATCGATGGTATTTCAAATCAATATGTTAGCTTTTATGCCGATGATTGGTTTTGGAATGGCAACAACAATACTTGTGGGCAGGGAAATCGGAGCGGGAAAACCAGAGCTTGCGCAGAAGGCGACATGGTCTGCGGCTAAGCTGACTTTCGGTTATATGATTACTGTTGCGGTCAGTTATTGGCTTTTTCCTGATTTGTATTTCCTTCCTTTCAGCGCTGGAGCGGATCCTCAGCAGATGCAGGCGTTAAGGCCTATAGCAGTCGTATTGCTTTATTTCGTCAGCTTCTATTGCATCTTCGATACGGGCAATATTATTTTTTCCGCGGCTCTTAAAGGCGCAGGCGATACGAGGTTTGTGATGTATGTATCGATATGGCTCAACTGGCTCATTATGGTGATTCCAAGCTGGGCGGCGATAACTTATTTGCATGGAAGGGCACGCCTATTTGTCGCATGGGCAGCTCTGTCGGGCTATGTTTGTGCGCTTGCGGTTTTGTTTTTACTGCGGTTTTTATCAGGAAAATGGAAATCGATGCGCGTAATCGAAAAATCGCCCGGAATGCCTCCTGAATTGCCGGCTATGCCTGCGATTGAATCGGATATAGGCTAAAGGTTTGTTGCAGTAAATAGTAAGCCTAATTTGTTAAAGTATAAAGGTTTATATTTTTTATCTTTTTTTATTTTTTTTACTTGATTTATCAGACTTTTCGGTTATTATATCATTGGAGCAGGAGAATTCCTTTACACGCATAGTATGTCCTCATAGATTGTATTGAGACAGGCGAAGAATGTTTATTGTACAGGGATTCTGTAAGCACATCATTTCTTCTCTCGTTTCCGGGTAAAGTTGCAGCAAGTTGGTTTTTAAACTGCTTGAAGAATTTTTCTGGAGAAGAACATGAGACGCACTTATTTATTTTTAACAATCATTTTATGCGCACTTTTATTTTCCTCGCCTTTGTTTGCTGTTCTGGAGTTAACCGCTGAATGTACGATAGACTGGTCGTCTTTGACTATTACCAATATGGATAAAATCAACTGGGACGAAAAACATTCGGAAGTATTTATCGCGGCACTCGATGATTCCGGAATGGACAACCTTAATCGGGCAAGAGCCAAATGGTCAGATATAAGTGTTTCGAGTGAGTTAACCAATGCTTCGGCGGAAGCTATCGTTAACAATTCAGCGCCTATCGCAGCATCCCAGGTATATAGAACCGAACCGTTCTTAATTCTCCCTGAATCGTACGCAAGTTTCGTGAAGGGAGGATTCTTCACAGTAACTGAAGATTGCATCCTGACGTTTGCGGTAAATTATACTATATTCTATGAAGCATCTTTAGACCCGCACGAATATGAGGGCGATATTTATGCTTTCTCGGAGGTATCATTAGATAATAATGACGACGAGTTGTATGAAGTGGCGGACTTTGAAATAGTCCATATTCATTTAAGTCAGGGGCATATCGAAGATACACTTAGCGGAAAGTTTATTGTTTCGGTCGCCTTTAACGCCGGTGATACAGGTTATTTTGGCGTAACAGGCCTAACAAATACATACTTTATGGAACTTCCTGAACCATCGACTATTTGCATTTTAGGTTTTGGACTTTTAACTCTGATAGCTAAAAAGAAGTAAGTTTACTCAAACTGACCGATTTTGATAATGATATTTATATAACTCATTATTTTCTAAATGATAACACACTTTATAATTTATGGTTTGAGATTGCTTCGTCGTCCCGAAGCGGGACTTCTCGCAATGACAAAAATGGCGTTTTTGTGTCATTGCGAGGCGGTCTATCGGCTGTCTGGCAATGTGAATTTTAAAATTTTTTTAAGGAGAAACTCAAATGAAACATCTGTTAGTTGGGATTTTAATGTTGGTTGCTGTAACTTCGGTCTTTGCTTTACCGTCGGACAATTTCGATGATAATTCAAGAAACGCGTCTGTGTGGAATTATTACGAGAGCGACGGCGCTACAGCCTGGATAGAGGAAATTAATGGGAGAATGGAATTTCGTTCAATAGCAGACGGCTTGGATATAGACGATGCCAAAGAAGCCGGCTATAGCTCGAATGGCTGGGGCCTTTCTGTAGAGGAAGACTTTTCTTTGAAAGTCGATTTTCATCATTTTGCAAATGATATGATTGACACAAGCATTTGTTTCGGGCTTTATACTGACCCTGAAAACAATCTTGCGATAGGCGCAGGTTGTTTCAGTAATGTTAAAGATTTATGGTATGAAATTTTAACGAATGATGAGGTAACTGAAGAATATTGTGAAGTGAGAACAGACGAGAGTGGTTCTTTTTATATTTCTTATGACGAATCTGAAGATGAATTATATCTTAGCGTTACAGGTTATGGACAAGCCAACGCCTGGAAAATCATCGATGGCTCTTCGCTTTGGGAAACTGATACAGTTGGAATATTTATGGGCGGGGATGCCTGCAACTCAACTATAGATTCAGGCAATGCGTGGTTGGATAACTTCGTTATTGATAGCGGAACGATTGTCATCATTCCCGAACCTGTTACTTTATCGATATTTGGTTTGGGCGCTTTGATATTATTTAGAAAACAAAATAAATAGATTGAAGACTAACCAATGGCGCGTTTTGTCATTCTGAACCGGGCAAAGCTTAGTGAATTTCATGTGAATTGCTCAAACTGACCGATTCAGCGGTGGAGATTGCCGCGGCTGTCTGCGGACAGCCGCGCAATGACACACAAACGCCATTTCTGTCATTGCGAGAAGTCCCGTTTCGGGACGACGAAGCAATCTCAAACCATAAATAATAAAGTGTGTTATCATTTATTAAATGATGAGTTGTATAAATATCATTATCAAAATCGGTCAGTTTGAGTTTTGAAAATGAAATTTTGTTCAGCGGATCTATAAGCCGGGTTCTGTCTCGCCCCGTTACTATTTGTACTGACTGACTGATTGGATAAAATGCGTTAGTAAAAAAGATAATCAGCATCGAATCTAAAACGAGAACAATACAAATAGTAACGGGGTTAAGCGACCATTTCTCTGGGGTCGCCATTACTGGCGGCCTCAAGCAGCCTACCCGCTGAAGTAACGCTCGGGCCGAGCATTTCAGCATACTTGGCCTTGCAGACGGTGGGGTTTGCCGTGCCGATCCTGTCGCCAGAATCGCGGTGCGCTCTTACCGTCCTGCTTCGCTTACTTTCGTAAACTGGCAGGATTCATACTGTTTTGCTTGGAAGCTACGCAGGATGAACACCATTTCACCCTTACCAATTTGAAATCTCAAATTGGCGGTATACTTTCTGTTGCACTTTCCCGTCCCGCACTTACTTCATATTCTCGCAAAATGGATTTATTGCCAAAAGAATACCAAGTAAGTGCGGGAGGTGGCCGTTAGCCATCACCGTGCCCTGTTCTGCCCGGACTTTCCTCCCCGCACCTGCTCCGTATTCTTCTAAGAATCTATTACTTATTAAAAAGAATACCAAGCAGGTGCGGGGCGATCGCCCGACCCGCTGAACAAAACTTTTTCATTCCCATTGAGTATACGTAAAAACAGCGAAATAAGCAATTTTAATATATAGACTTAAAAAGGTAATGAAAATCTTTTAATGTCTTTATTCTTGCAAAACAAGGGCTTATAGAATATAATACAACCTTGCAAAGATTTTTATAGGAGGGATGATGAAGGAAAAACCGGTCTGTCGAGAGAAATGGATTCTAAATTTTCAAAAGCTTCTGACTGTTGCGGTCTGTCTTAGTTCTTTAAGTCTGCCGCTATATGCGGCCGTTCCGGCATTTCCCGGAGCGGAAGGTTCGGGGCGATGGGTATTTGGCGGACGAGGCGGAGAAGTTTACGAAGTTACAAACCTGAATAACAGCGGCCCCGGCTCTATTGTCGATGCGCTTAGCCAACCCAACAGAACGATCGTCTTCAGAGTCTCAGGAACGATAGAACTTGACGGAGTTAAGCTTTATCCGAAATCATATACCACTATCGCGGGCCAAACAGCGCCAGGCGAAGGCATCTGCATAAAAGGCAGAATCCATCTTAAAGACGATGTGCACGATATAATTATTCGATACATTCGCGTCCGTGTTGACGAAGGGGCGGCAAACTCCAGCGGCGACGCAATCGATATGGATGAATGCTTCAATGTAATAATCGACCATGTTACCGCATCGTACTCTCGCGATGAGGGCATTTCCTGCCAGGAAGATTCTGATCACATTACAGTTCAATGGTGCATCATCAGCGAATCGCTGACTTATGAAGATCACAGCTATGGGTCGCTGGTTCGCGGTCAGTTCGGGCAGAGGAAAACATATCATCACAATCTTTACGCTCACAACAAAGGCAGAAATCCAAGACCTGGAAATTATCTGGCCTCAACTTTAGACCGACAGGGCCTATATTTCGATTTTAGAAATAATGTGATGTACAACTGGTCCGGCAATTACGCGGGATACAATGACGATACGTCAACGATCAGCAGGTACAACATCATAGGAAACGTTTTTATTCGCGGCCCAGAATCGGGTCATTCCTACGGTGATGTAGGCTTTCGCGAAAAATGCAAAGTTGGTTACGGGTATTTTGCGGATAACTCTTATGACGGGATTGTCTCTGCTAATCCGTGGAGCATAGTTTATTTTGCAGGCATGAGCGATGCCGAGATTGCCGCATATAAAAATCGTTCTTACCGTTTGCCGATGGAGTATGTAACTACAACATCCGCTGCGCAGGCCGAAGCAGATGTACTCGAAAAAGCAGGCGCAAGTTTTCCAAAGCGCGACATCATCGACACTCGTATCGTAAACGATGTTATCAATAAGACGGGCCATTCGATATCGACAACCGAAATGCAGCCCGAAGGCGCATGGCCCCAGCTTGCTTCGATTGACGCTCCGCAAGACAACGACCATGATGGAATGCCTGATATCTGGGAGGTTCTTTACGGCCTTGATTATCATAACCCCGAAGACCGCAATTATTACGATCTAAATAATGATTATACCAATCTTGAAGTTTACCTTAATAATCTTGTTGGAAGTATGGCGCCGTGTGTCTGGAACGGGACGTTTGGCGGCAGTTCCAATTCAAACGATTATGCGGTTGATATCGCTTCAGACGTAAGAGGAAATGTGTTTGTAACAGGATATGCGAAAAACGCGGGAACAAATTATGATATTGTAACAATCAAATATCATCCTGATGGAACGCCTCTCTGGTCGCAAAGTTACAATCGCACCGGTTCGAGTAACGATTATGCTCAGGCGGTAACAATCGACAACGGAAGCGCAATTGTCGCGGGGTATAACTATACGAGCTATTATGGTTATGATGCGGTAATTTTAAAATATGCCTCTCTTGGTTCGCAGATTTTCAAGTCGGTATATAATTCTGCCGGCACGAACGATGACAAGTTTTTTGATGTTGAGGCCGATGCGGAAGGAAATATTTACGCGGTAGGAATTACAAACCATAACTGGCTGATAATTAAATATGCGTCGGACGGAAGAATTCTCTGGACACAAACTTACAACGGCTCAGCAAACGCATACGATGCGCTATACAAAGTCGCTGTTGACGGCACAGGAAATGTTTATGTATGCGGAGAGGTTTCGCAAAGCAGTTACGGGCGAAACTGTGCGGTCGCAAAATATTCTTCCGCCGGAACGCAGCTTTGGATAAGAACATACGGCGACTTCGATAATGATTTTCTTGAGTCGATGGTTCTTGACAACAGCGGCAATGTTTATGTTACCGGCTCAATGGAAAACTATACAGATTGCGATTACGTTACTTTGAAATACTCCGCTAACGGTCAATTGCTTTGGGATTCTTATTACGATTGTATTGGATGGGATGAAGCAATCGATATCGCACTTAGCTGCGATGGAGATGTTGTTGTTACAGGATACAGTTTCGGGGAGAACGTCGATTCGGCGACGGTAAAATACGATTCAGAGACCGGCGAGCAAGTCTGGGTCCGGCGGTATAACGGCAGCGGCAATTCAACGGATTATACTGAAGCAATAGCGGCCGACAAATTCGGGAATATTTTTGTGCACGGCAAAAGCTGCGAAATCGGGTCAACAGATTATATCACCATCTGCTATGACTTAGAGGGCAATATAAAATGGAAAAATAACTATAACGGAGCCGCTTCGCTGTCCGATTTGGGTTTAGCAATGGTTGTTGTCGAAAGGGCAGAGGAAATCAAAAGCAGCGTTTATGTTACCGGCAGCAGTCAGGTTTCCGGCTCGAATTATGATTATTTGACTTTAAAGTACAGAGCGGAGAATTCCGGCGTTTCTTATCCGTGTTATACGCCTCCGGCCGGGGATTTGAATGCTGATTGCAAAGTTACTTTTGAAGACTGCTCTCTTTTTGCCTGGAATTGGCTTTATACGATTACCGGCGGAATTGAGCAGTATATGGTCGCAGCCTGGGGAGATAATGAATATGGACAAGCCGCGAGTTTGTCCGGAAATGAATTTGTTGCGGTTTCAGCGGGAACCGCTCACAGCCTTGCCTTGAAAAAGGATGGAACGATTGTGGGCTGGGGCTTAAACGATTCAGAGCAAAATATTCCCGAAGGAAACGACTTCAAAGCCGTGGCCGCAAGTTATTCGCACAGTCTTGCTCTTAAAAATGACGGGACTATCGTAGGCTGGGGAAATCCATATTGTCTGGAAGGTCTGCCCGACGGAAATGATTTTATTGCTATTTCTTCTTCGGGTTATCATAGCCTGGCTTTACGAAAAAATGGAACTATCGCGGCATGGGGAGACAGCGCAAACGCCTGGGGACAGTTAGACGTTCCGGACTCTAACGATTTCAAAGCAATCGCCGCAGGATGGTCATATAGTGTCGCGCTTAAAAACGACGGCAGTATTTGCGCCTGGGGATATAACGAAGAGGGTGAAACAAATGTTCCCGCTGGCAATGATTACATAGCGATAGCCGCTTATTCGCTTGGCGGAATAGCTCTGAAGTCTGACGGCTCTATCGTGAGATGGGGGAGCAATAATTATGAGCCTCCTGCCGGAAACGATTTTACGGCTATTGCGGCATGACGGATGTTTAAGGTCGCTCTAAAATCCGACGGCTCGTTAGTCACATGGGGAGACGCCTATAACGGATGGCTGACTCCGCCAGAAGGAAATACCTACGTTTCAATTAGCGCCGGAGACAATCATGCGCTTGCGCTTCGCGCTGTAAATCAGCAAGCTGATTTTAACACCGATAATCACATTGACTTGTTTGATCTTGCTGTAATCGGCCAGAATTGGCTTGATTGCGGTTTAGTTATTCAGGAAAACTGCTGGCAGCTAAAGTAGAATAATCAAATTGTGATTTTCGGATAACATTAAAGAGAGCAGAGGGGCTGCTTATATATTTACATATCTAATTTTTCTTGAGGAGGATGCTATGTCCATATCTTGTTTAACAGAAGAGCAATTATTCGAAGCTGTCGGTGCTATTAAAGCAACTAAGAGCAAAAGGCCGATCACTCGGACCGATTTAAAAAATTATGTCTCTTCGTTTTTGAATATCAATATCAGCGACCAGAAACTCTGTCCGGGCCACGATTCGCCGATGGATTATTTATGGCACAGTTATAACAGCGATTTTGACTCCAGCGCTAACGGGGATTGCGTAGTGTGGGCGGGCAGGGGCGGCGGCAAAACATTCATCGCCTCAATCGCCGCGCTTCTTGACTGTGTATTCAAACCGGGATGCAAAACGAGGATTCTCGCAGGCAGCGAAGAGCAGGCGCATCTGATGTATGACAATCTGGCAAGTTTGGCACAGGACCATTTTCCTTACCTGCTTTTTGAGAAGCAAAAAAACAAGTGCCGATTTGTCAATGGTTCCGATGTCCAGGTGCTTACGCAGTCAATGGCTTCGGTTCGCGGCAGTCATATTCATAAGATTCGCTGCGATGAAGTCGAGCTTTTTGAAAGGCCGATTTTTGAGGCCGCAAAGTTCATTACAAAAAGCAGCGGCGGCATCGTCGGAGCTATGGAAACTCTGAGCACAATGCATCATCCTTTCGGGATTATGCACGAGCTTGTGGAAAAAGCGAAAGACAACGGAACAAAAATATTCAAATGGTGCATCTGGGAAGTGATCGAAAATTGCAGGGACAGAAGCTGCGGCCAATGTCCATTGAACAATGATTGCCGAGGGCGGGCAAAAAAAGCTAACGGCTTTTATAAAATAGATGACGTAATTGCGCAGCTAAAACGAACAAGCAGGGCGATGTTCGATTCGGAGATTCTTTGTTTGCGGCCGTCGCTGCAAAATGTAGTCTTCGCGGAATTCGATCCCAATTTACATATAAAATCTGTTGAATATAATTCCGAACTTCCTCTGTATCGCTCGATAGATTTTGGGTTTGTTAATCCTTTTGTATGTTTATGGATCCAGGTGGACAGCAAAGGCGTTGTCAGGGTCATAGATGAATATGTCCAGAGCCGAAGGACGATAGATTATCATGCGGATGTATTGAAAAACAGAAAGCCTTACAATGAAGAGAAAGTGATAATGACTTTTTGCGACCCGGCCGGTTCGGGCGTTAACGATGTTACGGGCACAAGCCCTGTCAGTATGCTGCGGGCGAAAGGAATCAGGCTTCGCTACAAACGAAGCTTGGTTCTCGAAGGGGTAGAACTTGTCAGAAAGGCTCTTCGGACAGGCGACGGAAAAAGCAGTTTAGTAATCAGCTCGCGATGCGGCAATTTGATACAGGCAATGCAGAGTTACCATTATCCGCAGAGCGGCTCAATTGAAACTCCGCAGAAAGACGGCGTTTACGATCATCCAATCGACGCGTTGCGTTATTTCTTTGTAAATCACAACAGTTTGTCGCCAGCAAAAACAAGAAATTACTGATACAATTCCATTTACTTGTTTTGTTTGATATAGACAAGTTTTTCTGAGGATACAATCCTGTAATGCGAAGGATAATTTTGGCTGAATTCTTTGCTGTGGTGGACTACATATTGATTTTTTTCGAGCAGCGAATGGATAAATTCTTTGTCCTGCTCGAAATTTTCAAAATCTGGTTTCTGCTTTTCGATTTCCGCCAGAATCCTCGGCCAAATTTTTTTCCACTCCTGGATATCTTTATCGCTCACCGGCTTTGCGCTTTTTACAAAAACATCCGCGAAATCCTCGAGCGATATTTTACCATCCCTGACGAGTTTTAAATTTACACGTACATATTTTCCATCAGGCGGAAGTTTATGAAAATCGTAATCCTCGAAGTCGTTTGCCTCGGCGATTTCCCGCCTGATATATTCTTTCGCCGATTTTGGGTCGGTGATTAGATGCGCAGGGCCGAAAAATCCCTGGAAGAAAGTTTTATAAACATCGACAAGCCTCTGCTCGGGGTATCTCTCAATCTCCTGTTTGACTATTTCCGATAATTTTTCGTCATCAGCATATCGGCATGATATATTCATAATAACCGCTGACAGAATAAATATAAATATTTTCTTGGCATCCATTAAATACTAAGTTCTAAATGTTTGGAACATTTGAATTTTTGGTAATTCGATATTGTTTCGAGATTCGTATTTCGAATTTACGTTAGTCTAACTCTCCATCCGCAATTTGTCAATCGGACTATCTGCCCCCTCGTCCTCCTCCAAACCCGCCTCGCCCCGGCATTGACATTCCGCGTTCCTGCATCCGTTTCTGCATCGCCGCCATAAATTGTGTTCTTTGTGCTCGCTGTAAAGCGGTGCCTCTTTCTGATCTTGCGCGAGCATTTGCAGGATTGGCGCGCCGAGCGGCTCTTTCTGCCTGCCGCGCCTGTCGGTTAGGATCGTTCATATCTCTCGGCCGTTGCGGCCGGGGGGTATCCCGTCGCATTTGTTCAAAATTTGCACGTTGTGCCTGCATCTCATCGATCATTCTATCAAGATATGCAGTTTGCTGTTCTTTTGGTACAGTAAAATATGTTTCGATATGATAATCCATCAATTTTCGACCGCTCGCCATTGTATAAAGGAATTTTTCTCTATCCGAAAGCTGTTTGTATCTTTCGCTGCTGCGGTAATCGATGATCTGTTTTGCGCTTTGCTTTTCAGGATTAGGCATATTGGTATCTGACCAGTTGATCCTGCGTCTGCCGAATGTATCAGGCTCTTGGCCGCCTTTGAACATTACATACAATCCCCCCGATGCTGACAGAACAATGACAGAAACGATTGCGATTATAATTGTGATTTTCTTTTTATTTGGTTCCGGCTTTTTAAGTTTTCCATTTATCGCTGCCATTATTTGTTCCTTTCTCTATCTGCTACGAGCGTGTCTGCGTACATATACATAACTGAACCGGATTTTCCGTCTTTTCCGTGAAAAGGCTCATAATCTTTTAATATCCAAACTTCGCTTGTGCCGAACCTTTTTGCAAACCAACTGTCCTCTATTTTTCTGCCGCCAAGCCGATTATTATATTCGTAACTAGCTCCTTCTTCTGCAAAAAAAGTAGTGTTTTTGCCGTACCACTTGTCAGCCGGACATTTAAGTGCCTCCTTACCGGACAAATATTTCCCCAAAGTTCCATAAAGCGAAACGGAATTAGGTTCTTCCTGCTTAGTCGAATTTGGCAAATTGAAAATAACCGGCATTACATTGCGGTTCTCATCCAGATACATCCGAAATGCGATTGAACACCCGTGGAGGTTTTGTTTGCAGCCGACACGGTAAGCGCTTCGCCTTGCCGCACCAAGCGCGGGCATCAATATTCCCATCAAAAGAGCGATTATCGACAGAACAACCAACAATTCAACCAGTGTAAAACCCTTTTTCTGCACTTTTCCGTTCCTTGACTTTAGACCAATTCTTCGTAGCTTATAGTGTTCTCTTACTCATTAAGGTAAATATTCAAACTGACCGATTCAGGTTTCGAGATTGCCACGGCTGTCTGCGGACAGCCTCGCAATGACACAAAAAACGCCATTTTTGTCATTGCGAGGAGTCCCGCTTCGGGACGACAAAGCAATCTCAAACCATAAATTATAATGTGTGTTATCATTTAGTAAATAATGAGTTTTATAAATATCATTATCAAAATCGGTCAGTTTGAGTTATATATATTTTATGCCGAAGACAAAAGCAAGCAATCAAATTCTGATCGGGACAAGCGGGTGGTATTATAAACACTGGTACAGGCTTTTTTATCCGGAAGATATCGCAAAAAATAAATGGTTTAAATACTATACGGAAAACTTCGATACGGTTGAATTAAACAATTCTTATTACCGTTTTCCAACAGAATCAGCCGTGAAAAAATGGTATGATTCCAGTCCCGATAATTTCGTTTATGCCGTAAAAATGAACAGGTATGTAACCCATATAAAAAAAATGAAAGATGTCGAAAGGCAGACCGGCGATTTCCTGACAACAGTTAGCGCGTTGAAGAAAAAGCTCGGGCCGATTTTGTTTCAGTTTCCGCCGACCTTTAAAAAAGATTTGGAAGTTTTGAAAGCTTTTGTGCCGCTGCTGAAGAAACAGAAGCAATGTGTTTTTGAGTTCCGGAACAAATCGTGGTATGACGATGAATGTTTTACGCTGCTGGACAAAAATAAAATCTCGTTCTGCATTTATCACATGGGCGACATCGAAACGCCGCGGGTAATAACAGGCGATATAATCTATATCCGTTTTCACGGCACAAGCGGCAAATACGGCGGCACATATCCAGATAAAATACTTAAAGAGTGGGCCGACTGGCTAAAGAAAAACAAAAAAGCCAAATTGTGCTATGCGTATTTTAATAATGATCTGAACGCTTATGCGGTAAATAACGCCAAAACTCTGAATAAATTTCTGGCAGAATAGCTCTATTCGAGCCAGCTTTGGCCGATGTTTATATCGACTTTGAGCGGGACATTAAGCTTTATCGCGCCAGTCATTTCATCGCTGAAAATTTCGGCAAGCTCATCTGCCCTGCTTGAGGCAGCTTCAAAAACAAGTTCATCGTGAATTTGCAGAATCATTTTGGCCGGCAGGTTTTCATTCTCAATGCGGTTTTGAATTCTGACCATCGCAATCTTAATCAAATCCGCGGCCGACCCCTGCACAATGGTATTTATGACAACTCTTTCGGCAAGCGCACGGACGTTTCCGTTTCTGCTGTCAAGGCCTGTGATTTTGCGTCTCCTGCCGCAGATTGTCTCCGCGTAACCGGTTCTTTTCGCCACTTCGACGGCTTCTTTCTTGAATCGCTGAATTGAACTGTATTTGGCGAAGTAATCATCAATGAAATTTCTCGCTTCGCCGACGTTCATTCCGGTTGTTTTACTTAAACCGAAAGCGCCCTGGCCGTAAATTAAACCGAAATTAACGGCCTTGCATCGCGATCGCATTTCTGACGTAACATCCTCAATTTCAACATTATAAATTTGCGAAGCCACGAAACTATGAATGTCTATGTCCTGCGCGAAGGCTTTTTTTAGTTCCTTATCGTCGCTGAAATGCGCAACCATTCGAAGCTCGATTTGCGAATAGTCAAGGCTTATGATTTTATCTTCGCTTTTTTCGGCGACAAATGCGCTGCGAATTTTCTTTCCGATCTCGGTTCTAATCGGGATGTTTTGCAGGTTCGGGTCGGAAGAACTCAATCTTCCGGTTGCGGTAATAGTCTGATTGAAACTCGCATGTACCCTGCCGGTTCGAGGGTTGATCAGCGAACCGAGTTTATCGGTATAAGTGTTTTTGAGTTTGCTTAGCTGACGATACTGAATGATAAGTTCGATAATCGGATGCAGGCCGGAAAGTTCATCGAGGACATCAGCATCAGTACTGAAACCCGTTTTGCCCTGTCGAGGCGGATTCAGGCCGAGCGTATCGAAAAGTACATCGGCGAGCTGTTTCGGAGAATCGATATTGAACGCCCTGCCTGCGTGTTTATGAATGGCAGCGCTTAGATTTTCGAGCTGATCATCAATATCGACCGAGAGATTTTTCAGGATCGGCACATCCAGCCTGACGCCATTAAGCTCCATTTTGGTCAGAACATCGACAAGAGGCATTTCGATTTCTTCGAAAAGTTTTTTTAATTTTGGTTCACTTTCAAGTTTGCCGGCGAACAAATAATAAAGCTGCAAAGTCAAATCCACGTCTTCGCAGGAATAATCGCAGGCCGAAGCGGTATCGACCATATCGAAACTTACCTGTTTTTTGCCTTTGCCGATAAGGTCAGAAATAGGGATTGCACGATACTGCAGAAAATCCATTGCCATATTGTCAAGCGAATGGCTCCTGCGCTCGGCATCGAGAACATACGAGGCAATCATCGTATCGAAGATCAGTCCCCTTGTCGGCATACCCGCATTGTGCAGCACAATCATATCGTACTTTGCGTTCTGGCAGATTTTTTTTATTTTTTCATCAGCAAAAATCTCGGCAAGTTTCTGGCGAACAATCGATAAGCCAAACTGCTTTGCCATCATAGGGCCTTTGACCGCAATATAATAGCCCGTGTTCGGATGCCATGAAAAACTTATCCCGACAAGCTCAGCCCTGTGAGCGGAAAGAGATGTTGTTTCAGTATCGACGGTGATCAATTTCTGCTTCTTCAATTCCGCATAAAATTCTTCGAGCTTCTGGGGCGTATCGATTAACTGGTAGTTGTGTTTGACTGTTTTTAATGATTTCTGCTGTTGCGCAGTTTCAAAAGAAAGCTGTAATTCGCCCTGCGCTGGTGTCGGCATTTCAGCGGGTTTTAAGTTCATTTGCGATAAAAGCCTGTTAAAGCCAAGCTCGGTAAATATCGAGGATAGCTTCGCTTCATCGAATTTTTTTAACGAAAAAGTTGCTTTATCGATATCGACCGGCATTTGACAATTTATCGTAACAAGCTGTTTACTAAGAAACGCCTGCTCTTTTGCGCCGCGAAGATTATCGCCGCGTTTGCCTTTTATTTCGTCTGCATGCTTGTAGAGATTTTCGAGAGAACCATATTTTACGATCCATTCTATCGCGGTTTTAGGGCCGACATCTGGAACGCCGGGTACGTTGTCGGCCTTATCGCCCTGAAGCGCAAGGACGTCAATAAACTGCTTTGGCTCCAATCCGCTTTGCTTTTTGAAAGATTCGCAATCGCTAACGATATCGCTGCGGGCATCGTACATATAAACGCCTTTTTCGCACATCAACTGAATCATATCCTTGTCTTTGGAACAGATGAAAACGTCAAGGCCGGCTTTAGAGCCTTTGCAGGCAAGGGTTCCGATTATATCGTCGGCCTCGAAAGTGCTGTGCTGAATTATAGGGATTTTCATCGCTTCGAGAATCTGCTTTATGCGATTTATCTGCACGGGCATATCTTCGGGCATCGGCTGACGATGAGCCTTGTATTCTTTATATATCTCTGAGCGAAAACTCGGCTCGGGCGAATCCATCGCTACGACAATCATGTCCGGTTTCCTGGTTTCGAGCAGTTTGAGAATTATGGTCGTGAAAATATACGCGGCCTTAGTCGGCTCGCCTTTTGGACTGGTCAGCCTCTGGCTCATTGGAGCGTAATAAGCAGCGTAAATATGAGAATGTCCGTCTATTATGTACAGGTTTTTTGCCATTGCTTACCACTCTATTTATATGCGGCAAAATGTCAAGCCAATTAACCATTAAAGGAGTTTATTCGTACTTGAGATTGTCACGGCTCCTCTGCCGAGAAAACTCGCAATAAATTCTAATCTGAATTTTCATCCGAATTTGGCGCAGCTATTTTGAGCCGTCCTCTTTTTTCTGAGTCTTTTTGAGCCTTAGCTCTTTGATCTTTTTTAGCCCTTCTTTGGCTTCTTTAGAATCGGGCGCGTAAACAAGGGCCTCTTTAAATCTTCTCTCGGCCTGATCCAAATCGCCTTTCTCAACGAGTATCCTGGCAAAATTTATATTCGAATTTACATATAAATTTCTTATTAATGGATAATCTGCCCGCGAAACATCTACTCGTCTTGGAGCGTTTATTTCTCCGGGAAGGGGCACAAGTAATTTCTCGTACATCTTCGCCGCTTCATTGATATCGCCGGTAATTATGTACGTTTTGGCAAGATCGTAAAACACACCGGCGTTATCAGGATATATATCCAATGATTTTTTGAAATGTTCGATTGCCTCGGCGTATTTTTCACGGGAAGCAAACTCTTTTCCCATAAAATTATGCGCCCACCAGTTATCTTTTGTGACATTTATCGCGTGAGAGTAAAGAGTCAGGCTGTTCTTCCAGAAGAACGTCTGAACATAAGTTTTCAATCCCAATGCAATGAGGATCACACCGGCAATAAAACACAATACGATTTTACCTCGCCTCATTTTTGAGGATAAATCGTAAATCCACCACGTAATCGAAATGAATAATCCGATATATGGAATATAACTGTACCTGTCGGCATACGCCTGCAATCCAACCTGAAAAATTCCAATCACAGGTACGAGAGTTCCTAAAAACCAGAATAATCCGACAGCTATGTACGGCCGAGTACGTAACTTTTTCAATGCGATAAATATCAATAATCCAAGAATCAGAACAGCCGCCGTAATCTGCCAAAGCTCAATACCGCCTTTTGGGTGCGGATAAAAAATCGCCAAATCCACAGGCCAAAACATTTTTTTGATATAAATCAAATATGAATAAACGGCGTTCTCAATTCGCCACCAGAACGAATATTTCGATAATGATTTAACAAGCCCGGTACTGTATTGAACTGCCAATGTAACAAAACTCGATAACACGGTTAAAATAATGAAAGGAATTTTTTCGGCGATAATCCTGCCGACATTATTTTTTCTGAAGCGATCGAACGGCCAATAATCCAGAAGCAAAAGAACAAAGGGCAATGTCACTAACATCGGCTTGGACAAAATCGTTTTTTTGTCGGCCGCTCAAGATAAAAAGAATATGACAGTATCGTCAGCATCCAGAAAAGCGTGCTCAATACGTCTTTTCTCTCGGATGCCCAGGCCACTGATTCCACATGCATCGGATGAATCGCAAACAACGCGGCAACTATCGCCGCGGGAAATATCTTTTTTGTGATTCGGCTTAAAAGATAAAACAGCAGAATTGTATTTACAATATGCAGCAGCAAATTGGAAAGGTGATGGCCAGGCGGCCAAAGCTTGTAAATCTGGCAGTCGATGATGTGCGATATCGTTGTCAGAGGATGGTAATTATTCGAATGGACGTTTGTGAACGCACCGATTATATTCTCAAGCTTCAATCCAGTATATACGGCAGGATTGTCGTATATATATTCATCGTCATCGAAACTGACAAAGCTGTTGTGAAGTATCGGCTCAAAAGAAATGAAAGTCGCAATCGCAAGCGATATACAAATAAGATGAACCTTGTATTTTTTGAATATCTCCATTATGTCAGAGCGTGAAATTATCAGCTGTACTGTTTGCGCGTTCGATAGCCTGCTTGCGCCCCATTGCCGTTTTCATCGGACCCGTTGGCAGATTTTTCGTATTTCCCGAAAATCATTCTGCCTGCCGAAGTCTGCAGCGCACTGGTAACGACAATCTGCACCCTTTCGCCGATTTTGCCCCGGCCCTCTTCTACGACAACCATTGTGCCGTCATCGAGATATCCAATTCCCTGCTGGGATTCTTCGCCTGGCTTTATGATGCGAACCTGCATAGTTTCGCCGGGGAGCACAACTGTTTTCAATGAATTTGTCAAATCGTTGATGTTGATAACATCCACCTGGCGGACTTGCGCAACTTTGCTCAAATTGTAATCGTTCGTAATGAGTTTGCCGTCACAATTTTTGGTAAAAGCGACCAGCTTCTGGTCAACCTGCGCATGCTCGTCAACGCCCGGCGGAGGCGTATCATCGACTTTGACCTCTATGTGCGGGTTTTCCTGGAGTTTATGCAGGATATCAAGACCGCGGCGTCCTCTGGTTCGCTTGAGCTTATCGGCGGAGTCAGCAATTAATTGCAGCTCGTTCAAAATGAACCTCGGAACTATAAACGGGGCATCAAACAGCTTCGTCTGGCAAATATCAGATATTCGGCCGTCAATAATCACCGAAGTATCGAGCACCAAAGGCCTGACACCTTTTGTCTGACGTGAAAACTCAACATAAGGAATAATGAATCTAACTTCATCCTTAGTACGCATTATGAAACTGATAACAAAATAGCAAATGCAAATACCCATCATCCACTTAGTAAGCTTTAGATTGCTCCCTTCAAGCCCGATCTTGAAGACCTCGTTAATCATGTCCAAAACAAGCGTTAAGGCCCAACTGAAAAATATACCGACAATAAGGCCGAAGAAAACACCCGCCAGCGCACTTAAGGAACGTTTGGGCAGGAGCCAATCGATAAACAAAACCACAACCGCAAGCACAAGACCGCCTATGAAAACTATCCAGATTTGGGTCTGGGTGAGCCGTTGTGCTTCGTCAGGATCTTCGACCTGACTTGTGATACTAAGGAATAATGCCGCAAATAAAATGACAATAAAAAAGAAGCGAATAAAGTGTAATAACATATAACGTACTCCAAAAAATATAATAAAAAACAATATTACAAAGAGCGAATGAACTAACTTACTTATTTATAACTACTTATAATATCGGCAAACTAAGGTATAATAATCTACTTTTTAAATTTAATATGACAAATCACTGCCAGCGACCACAGGATATCAGCGGAGGCAATGAGTTTCGTTTCGTATTTTTCGTTAATCGGGATAAGATGAACGGAGGAACCGTCCATCCTTACCAGCTTGCAAGTTACGCCAATGGCGTTGTTTATGCGAACTACAGCGGGCATTCCTTCGACGGCGGCAACAGACGGGCTGACAATAACTATGTCGCCATCGTTAATCTGCGGGGCCATACTGTCGCCATCGACCTGCAAGGCAAAACTATCAGGGAAAAGATCGTGAATCTCGCTGCATTCGACAAATTGAGTGACCTCAAGATCATTGGCGGCAGTTATTGAGTTTATGACCGAAGCGTTCAGATGGCTGCTGACCAGTTGCTCGATTTGCGTTTCGACGAGTTTTGAATCGGTGCCTATTGCCTTGCTCCACAGGCCGGCAATGCCGGCGGCAGTTCGGCCGAGAACGGGAATCCAGCCGTTTCTCGTGGAACTTTTTGGTTTTAGCCGAGATTCAAGGGCGGATTTTTCTTCCAGCAACGTCAGAAATGCGGAAATTGCGTTGGCAGATTGCGGCTGCGAAAGGAGGATTTTCTGGGTTTTTTCGATAATTTTGAGGTTTTCGCCAGAAACATCCCCCGCACCTGATTTTCGGCCGGTTAAAAGCCAGTTCAGGTCGATGCCTGCAATTTGGGAGATTTTTATTAATATGGGCACCGGCGCAAGGCGGTCTTTTTCATAATAACTGTACGTAGAGGGACTTAGGCCAAGCAATTTGGCGAATTTGTTTCGGCCGCGCACGCCGGCTGTCGAAGTTCGGACCTCGATAATCCTCTGTATTATGCTATTTTCGAGTTCATCCATAAAAAATATTCGCTTATGCGAAGTTTTCTCTTGCAATATTCGCAAATGCGTATAAAACAAGACTGAAATGTGTAATATTTCTAAGAATAATAACACAAAAAGGGATAATAGTCAAGGAGCGTTATCAAAATGAAGAGCAGCAAAAAACGAAAAACCGCGCGGACAAAGAATAAAATCAGGCCGGCAAAAATGGCTAGAATCCATGAGCATGTCAAACAACTTATAGCGTTACTATCTATGCAGCAAGCCGTTACGCACAATCTCGAAAGGGAAATCAATAACCCATAATCGCAAGATAACCTGAGAATAACGCGCGGATTTAAAAACGCCTCATTGGGAATTCCAGGGAACCCAGGCAAGTATGCCGAACTGAATAGCTTTAAATCCGCGCATATTTTATCTGCGTGGTTTTTGCGCAATTGTGCAATTTGTTGACGCATAAGCGCAGAAAAAGTGCAAAAAAAAGGTGGGGAAAAAGTGCGAAATTAGCGAAAAAAAGTGCGAAAAAAGCGGAAATAAGTGGTGTAAAAGTATCTGAAAAGTGGGTGAAAAGACGGAAAAAGTGTAAAAATAGAAACAATTCATTATCTCAAATTACTGGTATATTGTAACTTAAAATTATCTGGAAAGCAAGAGAAATAGTTGATCAGTTCCGCCTGAGGCGGATAAATGTCAGTTGTCATTATCGATAAAATATTGAGATTTTTGGTTGAATTTGGTTTTTATAATAATATAATGCGTAATGAGGTAAATTGTTATGGATGAACAAAATCGTACCCTTAAGGTATTTATTTCGTAATAATAATTCAATATGAGGGAAAATCTATGTCTAAAATTTCAAGTAGAAATATGTTACTTTTGATGCTTGGAATTGCTAAAAAACCAAAGATTGTGGGTGAAGGAATCAATGGTATTACACGCCTGCAAAAACTACTGTTTTTATTGGAAAAAGAAGGTTTAATTAAAAAAGTAGAAGGAGGTTATCAGTTTCAAGCATATAAAGCAGGCCCATATTCTCCTACACTATATGATGATTTAGAATTTTTAGAAAATCTTGGTTTTATTAAAAGTGAGGTTTCTGGCACTGCAACTGAAGAAGAAGCTGCTGACATGGATTTTACATTTGAAGAATTAATGGATGAAGAAGTAAAAACAGCGGACGTGTACGATGAGAAACGTTTTACTTTGACTGAACAAGGGCAAAACAAAGTTAAAACTTTGATTGAATCAACTGATTATGAACCATTAATTGAAGGAATTAGAAAAATAAAATCAAAATATGGTGATTATTCTTTGGATGATTTGCTTTATTATGTTTATACCAAATACCCTGAAATGACTACCGAATCAGAAATTAAAGATCATGTCCTACGTAAAGGGCGGAAAAGGTGACAAAAACTTTACTGGAATGGTCGTTAGGTGGTCATGTTGCGATTATTGTAGTTGCATTGACTTTTTACAAATTTGTCTTTTCAGAAATAGCTGAAAATGTCTTAGAAAAAGGGAAGATGATCGCCAAAAAAATCGAAGCAAAGATATTTTTGGAACTATCTATAGTTTTGAAACCTTTTCTCGACAAGGAACGCACTAGTTCAATTATCATAGTAAGCCAATGGAATATTGATAGTGAAGAATACAAGGAGCAATGTATAGATATCCAAGGGACTGAACAATACAAAAATGCAATCCATGATTTTATAAAGAGTAATACGAATCCGATGTTAGATTTTAGATTTCTCAAAATAAAAATAGATAGATGCCTTTTTTGGAAACGCTACTTAAAAAAATCTGTAACAATACTTGTTGGTTTCCATTTGTTAATTGTAGCGTTTGAAGTTGTTTGCAAGATATACGGAATCTGTAGTGATAATAAATTAGTTTTGGTTGTTTTAATTTTGTCATCATTTTTGACGATTGCAAATTGCTTTTTTCCACTTTGGCCAATTAGCCATTACAATGATGATATAGAAGACATTGAAAGACTCTATGCTTGATTTAACAAAAGAAGCGTCGTTGTTACAACCAGTAACAGGTTATATAAAAAGAAAAGGATTCAATGTACAAGGAACAGAAATTCCATTCTACAATCGAAGCGTTGACATATACGGTTTTTCCAAAAAAACAAATAAAACAATAGCTATTGAATTGAAACTGAATAAGTGGAAGAAAGCCTTTTCACAAGCAGTCATTTATCAGTTGTGTGCTGACGAATCTTACATTGCGATGCCACATAAATATACTATACGAGTAGATAGAAATTTACTAATAACTTTTGGAATCGGATTAATCGCAGTAAATGATATTGGCAGGTGCTTCAAAATGATTGAAGCACGCCAATCGTCAGTTGTCAAAAACTATTATAAAAAAAATCATATCGAATTTCTTAAAAGGTTGGAAAAATGAGTAATAAGCCACAACTTATCATTCGAATGGGAAGTCATGCCGAAAAAGAATACATTATGAAATTAAATCATAAAGTTTTCGATGGAATTGTAATTGGGGCTAACGTAGTGGAAGCAACAGCAGGTGCTACTGCTAGTTTGATTGGTAAAAAATTGAATTTACCTTATTATATCGATCCAATGACTTATGTTTTCGGTTGTGATCTAGATGGCATCAAATCAGAACAAAAAAAAATGATTCAAGGAAAAAAGAAAACAGTAAGAGATTACAAGCGGTCATATTTAGGATTAGCTGATGAATTAGGATATGTATTTGTAAATGCACTAAAAACTGATACATGTATTCAGCCGGACATTTTCAATCCGGCAACTATAAAAAGAACTTGTCAAAACGTTATAGAATATCAACGCAATAGAATTGTTGAGGAATTTAAGAAAGATGAAGAATATGAAGAATATGCAGATGCAATTAAACCACCTGCTGGAATTTTTTCGCCATATTTCTATGTGAATAACAGAAGAAGTTTTGAATTATTTCTAGAATTAGCTCATGCAACAACAATAATAGAAACAAATTTACCTGTTTATTCTGTTTTATGTGCAGATGTAAATTCATTAAACGATGAATCGTTCATCGAAAAAGTTTTAGAAGAAGTCCCTAAAACAGGTATCTACGGTGTATGGCTTTGGTTTTCAAAATTTGATGAATTCGAATCAAATATGAAGACGCTCAGAAATTTCAAAAATTTAGTTCATGGATTAAGTAAAAATGGCTTAGCTGTTTTTAACAGACATGGGGGATATTTTAGTATGGTTTTAAATAAATTGGGTATGACCGGCATAAGTCATGGTATTGGTTATGGAGAAAAAAAAGACGTATTTCAAATAGAAGGCCCTCCCAATGCTCCAGTCGTACAATATTATTTACCCGATTTGTTTAAAAGATTTGGGATTGATAACATCGAAAGATGTTTCGACGAATTAGGCGTTACAAAGCCCCAACATTTTCATAATTCTATTTGCGATTGTGTTATATGTAAAGGAGTTATTAAAAATAATATTTCTGAATTTAGAGAATTTGGAGAAACACATTATGCCAGACTTGAATCTAAAAGAGAAACTCAAACTCCAGCAGCTGCTAAACGCAGCCGTTTCCATTTTTTGATGAACAGAATTAAAGAAAAAAATTTTATTAATAAAAGCAACTTGAAAGAGATTATTGAAAAGATGCAAGAGTCACAAGAAAAATGGGAAGATCTTGACTCAGTTATCCATTTCAATTATTTAGATAATTGGATCAATTCTCTTAATTAATAAAAAAAACTAATTAAAGAATCTTACAAAGCTATCTTTGATTCTGCCCAAAAAAAATAGCAATACGAATTTTTCCAAGAGGATGCTTAACGGCAAAGCTCACCCTACTAAATCCGGAGATTGCCACCCCTCGCCTGCGCGGGGGTAAACTTGCTTCGCTCCTCGCAATGACGGAAACACAAATAAAAAAGGGCGAACTCCGATTAGATACTTGCAGATTCTTCAAAGAAGCTAATCGACGTATCTAACGGGGCAAGCATATCGGACAAATGAAGATTGACCCATTCGGCTTCGCTCAGGACGGGGATTGAAGATTTGAGAACCGGTAAGATTTGGTATTTTTCAGCGTTGATTTTTTATGGAGGCCGGATCCTTCGACTCCGCTGCGCTTCGCTCAGGATGACAAAGGGCAGGCGGGGCAGGCATAAAACTAATATCAAAATTTAAAATAAAAAGGGCGAACCCCGATTAGATACTTGCAGATTCTTCAACGAAGCTAATCGACGTATCTAACGGGGCAAGCATATCGGAAAAGCAGGCAATACGAATTTTAAATTTGAAATTGAGATTTCAAAATTCAGAAAAAAAAAGGGCGAACCCCGATTAGATTTCTTTAAAAACGTTGACTGATCTTCGAGATGAAAACCCCCGGTACAGGCCCGGGGGCTAAACACGGGAATAAAAAAACCCCCAACATAAAGTTGGGGGCTTATGGAGTTTTTATTTTCCCCCTGCACGGGTCAGGGGGTTAAACAGAAATCGTTATTCCGATTTCTTGCATTGTCCGCATTGTAATGCGGCAAGCTGCTGGACGAGATTGAAACGTTCAATGACGTCCTGCTTTGCCTGGTTCATCAGCTCGGCAGCAATCTGGGGTTTGGCATTCTTCAATGTGCGATACCTGTTTTCGCTATAAGCGTATTCAGTGAAGTCCGCGGTCGGAGCTTTTGAATCAAGCTGCAACGGGTTCTGGCCTTGCGCCTTCAAATCAGGATTGAACCTGTAGAGCGGCCAATAACCACTTGCGACGGCCTGCTTCTGGTGTTCGTAGCCGTTAAGGAGATTGTAGCCGTGCGCGATACAATGCGAATAGGCGATAATCAGCGACGGTCCATTGTAGTTTTCCGCTTCGACAAATGCCTTTACGGTTTGAGCCATATTTGCGCCGAGCGCGACTTTTGCGACGTAAATGCTGCCGTAAGTCATCGCGAGCATCGCAAGGTCTTTCTTGGCAAGGGATTTTCCTGCCGCGGCGAACTGAGCAACAGCGGCGCGCGGGGTAGATTTCGACATCTGGCCGCCTGTGTTGGAATATACTTCTGTGTCGAGAACGAGAATGTTGACGTTCTTTCCGCTTGCCAGGACGTGGTCGAGACCGCCGTAGCCGATATCATAGGCCCAGCCGTCACCGCCCAAAGCCCAAACGCTTTTGCGTACGAGGTAATCTGCGACGCTGAGGAGCTGCTCGCATTGCGGGCATTTCTTCTGTGAGCAGATGTCTTTGAGTTTGGCAACTCTTTGGCGCTGCTTTTCGATTTCGACTTGTGACGGGTCGTTGGCGACAGCGGCCTGTTTGATCTCGTCAGCGAAAGCTGCTTCGAGGCAGTTGTTCTTTGCGGCGAGGTCGAGCTGTTCGATTGCGAAACCTTTGAATTTATCGACAGCCAGGCGCATGCCCATAGCGAACTCTGCATTGTCTTCGAATAAGCTGTTGCTCCATGCGGGGCCTTTGCCGTCGGGTCTGACGGTGTATGGCGTTGTGGGGAGATTTCCGCCGTAGATCGAAGAGCAGCCGGTGGCGTTGCCGATGAGGGCACGATCGCCAAAGAGCTGGGTCAGCAGTTTTACGTATGGCGTTTCGCCGCAGCCGGCACAAGCACCGGAGTATTCGAAGAGCGGCTGGACGAGCTGGCTTCCTTTTACAGTGTTGACTTTGAACAGCGACTGGTCGGTGTTCGGGATGGAAAGGAAGTGAGCGTAATTTTCTCTTTCGGAGGCACGCAGCGGTTCCTGCAGAGACATATTGATAGCCTTTTTTCCAGTGGGCTGTTTGTTTGCGTCTCTTTCGATGCCGGGGCATGTCATAACGCAATTTCCGCAGCCGGTGCAGTCTTCGGGGGCGACCTGAACGGTGAATTTCATGCCTGCGAATTCCTTGCCTTTCGCGTCGGCGGCCTTGAATGTCTTTGGCGCGTTATCGGCGTATTTTTTGTCGTAGGCTTTGACTCTGATTGTCGCGTGCGGGCAAACGAGAGAGCACTGGCCGCACTGGATGCAGAGGCTCGGTTCCCATGCGGGGATGTGAACGCCGATGTTGCGTTTTTCATATTGGGTTGTTCCGCTTGGGAATTTGCCGTCGATTGGCATTTTGCTGACGGGGATTTTGTCGCCTTTGTCGGCGATGATTTCGCCGAGGACTTCCTTGACGAACTTCGGAGCGTCTGCGGGAACGGCCGGCGGCATTTGCTTTTTGCTTGTTACAGATGCCGGGACTTTTACTTCAAACACTTCGCTCAGCGCGGCGTCAACGGCGGCGTTGTTCATATCTACGACCTTCTGGCCTTTTTTGCCGTAGGT
>JAKJEQ010000030.1:0-6550 GCA_022705345.1 Planctomycetota bacterium
TTAAGGTTCTGTTTAAACAAAGCAGGCTGCTGTTTCGGATAAGTCGAAGAAAACCACAGAGTATCGTTTCTCGAACCTTCCGCTGTAAGACCTGTCGGCAGAAACGGCGATATCATCGAGCTTACCGCCGCTAAATTATAATCCGCTTTAAAATTTCCTTCCGTTTTTATATTCTGTCCTGTCTGCGCATTGGTCAGATTGCCCGTAAGTTTTATCTGCGGACTTGTCAGCACAAGTTTTTCAATATTATAAATATTATTGGCCGTATCGAATCGCCCATTAAACGCAAGATTCATAAACTCCTGCGTGAACGGCTTCTGACCCGGATAAGTCAAAGCAAAATTCTTTACCGCTATCTGCTTTGTCGCCGCATCGACAATTTTATTATCGATTGCAAACGTAATATCGCCCTGCGCCATTCCCGCCATCTGAGCCTGCGGGTCAAAAGTCGAAAACGTCCGAACATAATCCAGAGACTTGGCAAGATCGATCGCCATCTCCGCGTTAATCTTCATCGCTCCGTTTTTCTCTTCCGAAAGCGGTATAACAGAATCTTTCAGTATCACCCTTCCCGGCGTAGCTGTAATATCAGCCGACCGCACTGTAAGCCGCTTTATATTGAAGTCAGAAGTAAAATCGTACTTAACGTTCGATGAGGGTTCCGAAATTTGTTTACCGTCCGGAAATACCACAACCACGTTATTCAGATTTCCGCTTCCCGTACTGCTGAATATACCTTTGCTGAAAGCCGCCTTGCCCGCAAGGTTCGCGTCGCCCGATAGCTGCTGCTTGATTTCGATAAACTGCCCTACATCGCTCTGCATCTTCTCAAGGTCAATCCTCGCCTGGTAATTCATATTGTCAGTCGAACCCGAAAGATCCGCCTTGGCAAAAGCCGAGTCAAGCGCAAGTTTCTCAACCATAACCTTGTTCTGCTGAGAAGTTATCCTCGCGTCAAGTTCGACAGGCTTTGAAAGCACGATCTTTTTGATTGGAAATTTGCCTTCAAGCGCCCATAGTTTGACTTTGCCCGTCAAAGTCCTTTGCCCGTCTTTCGCCTGCGTATCGATATTTCCGCTGAGCCTGCCGTAATTGATATCGAAATCTTCCTTGAATCCTGCGATAGTTTTTATCTGCTTGAAAGTCTTGGCAACATCGCAATCGAACTCCGCCTGCAATGAGTCAGCAGAATCAGGATCTAAAAAATCTTCCCAGCTTCGAAGCGTCTTGGGAACTGTCCCTTTTGCCTGCGCCGTCAAACCATCGGTCTGAATATTTAAGGTATCGATATTTATCGACTTCACAGTCGTATTTAGTTTTACATTCGTTTGCAGCTTCGATGTCTGTATGCGGTCGCCTTTAAGAATATCGCCTGTTACGTTTATATCTTCGGCATTGACCTTTCCCTGCAAATTCTCGAATTGTCCCTTCTCAATCTTCGCGTCAACCGCCGCATTTACCCTGCCCTCCGCCGCAACATTCACATCAAGGATTTTAAACAGCGGCCCCAGTGTCGAAAGATCGAGGTCTGTTACATCCAGCTTGATTTGTCCGCTCGTCTCCGAAAAGGAAAGTTCGTCATCGCCCGTTTTTACAACACCCATAGAATTGATCTGCGATATTTCGCCTTCCGATGCCACCGCCATTGATACATCGAAACTGCTTTCCCTTCCGGGAGGCCTGATTGCAAGAGTGCTGTTGATTTTTCTAAATTCCAGCGTCTTTATATTATTGCCGTTATCCGGCGCGGTAATCCGAACATCCCCGTCCTTGACCTTCAAATCAATATTTGAAATCGCCCCTAAAGCCTCCGCTGGTACTTTCTTTTCTTCTTCCTCTTTTTCTTTTTCCTTTTCTTCTTTTATCGCCTCGCACTGCCCTGTCACATCCACTATGACCTTCGGCTGGTCAATAACTGCCTCATCAATTGCAACTTTCCCCGCAAGCAGCGCAAGATACCGCGGCCGAGCAGATACTTCCTTCGCCGTTACTCTCGTGCAGCCTGCCTCATCGGAATAATCAAGCTGCTTGACCTTCACTCCCGCAAACCAGCCCATCGAAAGCGAATCAACCTTAACACTTCCATCGACCGCCTTGTTCACCTTTGACAGGATCATGTTCTTTCCGCTCTCCGATGACAGATACAAAGGAATCGCGATTATCGGAATCAGCAGAAATAAAAGGATGAACACAACCATCCATACTATAACTTTTTTCAGTGAAACTTTAGAACGAGGTTCCTGTTCATTATTTTCGGTTTGCATAAACCCCTCACTAATCAAAAAAAATCAAATATGAAGCATCCGTTGCGATTAACACATCCGAATTATAAACGATGCTTAACTGCTCATTATCTCATCCGACTTGGCCTTCACCGATTTTTCAATTTTATCAGTATAAAGTTTTGTCAACTCGTCCATCTCTTTTTTGCCTTTGTCGCGATCGTCTTCTGTTATTAATTTTGTCTTTTCTTCATCTTCAAGTTTTTTATTTGCATCTCTTCTTATATTTCGAATGCTTATCTTCGCCTGTTCGCCGAACTGTTTCACCTGTCCGACAATCTGTTTTCTGCGTTCGCCCGAAAGCGGCGGAACGCTGAGCCTCACAACTTTGCCGTCGCTTATCGGCGCTATCGAAAGATCGCTGTTCTTTATCGCTTTTTCAATTTCCTTAATCGACCCGATATCGAAAGGCTTGATCATAATCAAATCCGCCTGAGGCGTAGAAAGTGTCGCAAGCTGACGCAGCGGCGTCGGTGTCCCGTAATAATCGACTCTAAGATTCTCGACCAGTCCCGTTGACGCCCTGCCTGTACGAACGGATTTAAACTCGTTGCCGAGATGTTCAATTACTTTTTCCATCATATTCTTATGTTCGTTTACAATATTTTGTGTAGCCATGATTCCGCTCCTGTCAATTAAGTAATAATCGTTCCTATTTTTTCGCCGTGAAGCGCTTTTGTTACATTGCCCTTCTGGAAAATATTCAGAACAATAATCGGTATTTTGCTTTCGCTGCACAAACTTACAGCCGAGTGATCCATCACTTTGAGGTTATCTTTAAAAACATCCTGGTATGATAATTTTTCAAGCAGTACTGCGTCAGGATTTTTCTTCGGGTCATCGCTGTAAACCCCGTCAACCTTCGTCCCCTTGATGAGCAGGTTCACATCCAGCTCAGATGCTCGAAGCGCTGCGCATGTATCGGTCGAAAAGAAAGGATTGCCCGTTCCGCCCGCAAGTATCGCAATCGTATCCTGCTCGAGATATTTAATTGCCTTTCTCCTGATAAACGGCTCGCATATCGCAGATATCTCTATCGCGCTTAATACTCGAGTCGCCTGATTCATTTTCTCAAGAGTTTCCTGAAGCGCACATGCGTTAATTACTGTAGCGAGCATCCCCATGTAATCGGCTGTATGCCGCGGAATGTGGCTTGCCTTGCTGAACGTCTCGCCGCGCAAAAAATTACCGCCACCCACAACTATCGCGATTTGTGTTCCGAGTTTTTTGATTTGTATGATTCGCTCTGCTATCGAAGCAAGCTGCTCTCCGTCAATTCCGAATCCGCCCGTTTTACAGAAGCTTTCGCCGCTTATTTTTAACAATACACGCTTATATTTAAGTTCAGCCATAATCTTAACACTTCCATTTATTAAAATAATTTCGGCCGCAGGCCGCTTCAATATTTTTTATTAATTTCAATCTTTTATTTTCGCTTTGGGCCTATAAAAAAAGCACCGTTTTTCACGGTGCTTTATTATATTACCCGATTGCGAATCGGACAAATGTTTTTATTTTGGCTGTTCCGCCCGCAGCTTTGGCCGTATCAGCAAGTACCTTTTCAACTGGCACTTTCTCATCCTTGACAAATCCCTGTGACAGCAGACAGTTTTCAGCGAAAAACTTGTTCATCTTACCGTCAACGATTTTATCTATGATGTTTGCGGGTTTGTCTTTTACCTGTTCTGCCGCAATCGCTCTTTCCCGTTCGATCACATCGGCGGCTATACCCGTTTTATCAAGAGAGATCGGGTTTATTGCCGCTACGTGCATAGCTATATCCTTTGCGATTGCCTGGAATTGTGCGTTATCTGCAACAGCTTGTGTGCTGGTTTCATACTGAACCAAAACTCCGATTTTGCCGTTAAAATGAACATAAGATGCGATATGCCCCGGCCCCTGAAGTGAGATTTTGGCATAATCACCGATTTTTATTTTTTCGCCAATCTTGCTTACCGTTTCGGTTATAAGTTGTGATAAACTTTTCCCTCCAATCTCAGTTTTTAACAATTCTTCAATACTATTATCAGAAGGACAAGCAAGGATATAGTTATTTAAAGCCTCACCTGCAAAAATGAAATCGTCACTATTGGCGACAAAATCAGTCTCACAACAGAGCGTCGCCATCGCAGCCAATTTGCCATTTCGATCTACACTGCATCTTACTCTGCCTTCAGTGGTTTCTCTGTCCGCTCTTTTTGTAAGAGTTGTAAGTCCTTTTTTCCTTAATATTGTCATAGCCTCTTCAAGATTGCCGTTGCTCTCTTCAAGAGCCTTCTTGCAGTCCATCATTCCCTGCCCGCTCATTTTGCGAAGCTTTACTACTGTTGCAGCATCAATCTCTGCCATCTATATAACTCCAATTTTAATTTAAAATTTTCTTATTGATTAAGCTTCCGGTGTTGCAGCTTTTTCTTCAGCGGGTTCGGCTCCGCCTTCATCAGCCCTTGCCAGCGAACGTCTGCGAACTTTTGCCTTGCGATCGTCATCTTTCGCGAAAGCGCGCTGCATTGTCTTTGCTTCGGCCACTGCCGGAACAAGCTCGTTCATAATCAGGCCGATTCCTTTTACTGAATCGTCATTTGCCGGAATTGGAATATCTACAAGATCCGGGTCTGAATCGGTATCGATAATGCCTATTGTTGGTACGCCCATCTTTTTCGCTTCGCGGAGAGCGAGGATTTCTCTCTTTGCGTCGACTACAAAAATAACGCCCGGTATCTGGGTCATTCTGCGAATACCTTCGAGGTTCGATTTCATCTTGCGAAGCTCGCGTTTCAGTGTCGAAGCGCGTTTCTTGCTTTCAGATTCGATTGAACCGTCGTTAGCCATCGCCTCGAGCTGATCGAGTCTCTGGATTCTCGAATGGATCGTCCTGAAATTAGTCAGTGTGCCTCCCAGCCAGCGGTTAGTTACATAGTGCATACCTGTTGCTTCGGCCGCTGCTTTTACAGCTTTTTGAGCCTGTCTCTTGGTTCCCACAAACACCACGTCTTTACCCGAAGAGACTATATCCTTAAGAAGCTTCTGGGCCAGAATTATGCCTTTCAGCGTCTCACGAATGTTGATAATATGAACCATACCTCTGCGTGAATATACATAGGGTTTGGTCTTGGGATTCCATCTGCTGACGGTATGCCCAAAATGCACACCGGCACTAATCAAATTACGAGCCAGATCATTTGCCACTAAATAGGCCTCCAAAAAATCATTAAATCTTTATTTTTTTATGCAAAATCTCTATTCTCTTTGTTCTGCAAGAATAAAGAACAAAACAATTTACTGTAAGCCTTTACCGCTGTCAAGCTATTTTGTTCAGTTTTATCCCATTTCAGCAAGATGTAAATTCATTTTTTGCAGATGTTTCCTTTGATATTTCAGTTTCACGATTTTCTATCGAAATCACACTGAAAAATCGACATAAGAGCACTTATTTTGCGGACAAATTTGGTTGACTTTCTGAATTTTAATGTTAAAATACGCAAAATAGCATTATATGGGAAGGCAGGCAGAAGATATGTTTGGGAGTGGTAGAAGATATATAGGCAGTGTTGTTGTAAGTATAGTTCTTGCAACTATTTGCGCCGCTGCCTCTATCACCTGCACTTATGGCGTTTTCGATGTCACCTTCTATAATACAGGCGATACCGATGGCTATATAACCGGCCAGCAGGATTGGACACCCCAGCAAATGACAGATGTTCAGGCCTCAATTTCCGAATGGCAGTCCAAAATTTCAAACATCCCCGGCAGGCAAGTACAAATGCACCTTTTCTGGAATGAGCTGGATACTTACGGCACAAACGTCCTCGGCGGTTCGCAAAGTTACGGCATCGCTGACGGCACCACACACTGGAACGCCGGTGAATACGTCTGGAAACAAGGCCTTGACCCCGGAATCAGTTCCTATGGTTTTGATACAGTCATTCAATATGATACCACCTGCGCAGGTCGTAGCTGGAACTTCGGAGATAATTCCCCTGTTTCAGGCCAGATTGATTTCAGAAGCGTAATCACGCACGAAATAGGTCACTCGCTCGGTTTTGATTCTACTTATGATAAAGATTATGAAGACTTCGGATGGATGTACACCGATCCTCCTTATGGCAGTTATTATGGCTTGACAGACTGGGACAAACATCTCGTTGACAGCCTCGGCAACAAACCCGTCAATGGCGGAACCGGTGCTCCCGAAAATTTCGATCAGTTGGACAATCCTGTCTTTTTTGATGGCGAAAATGCTGTCGCTTTGTACGGCGGGCTTGTTC
>JAKJEQ010000030.1:6560-16724 GCA_022705345.1 Planctomycetota bacterium
CCAATCCTTTTCAATCCGGTTCCAGTCTTGCGCATCTTGATGAAGCTCTGCTCGGCAGTTTATTAATGAGCCCCGCCATCGCAACCGGCCAGATGGTTCGAAACGTCTCGGAACTCGAATGGGCGATCATGAAAGACATCGGCTGGAACATCGTCCCAGAACCCGTTTCAGCGATCCTCTTGCTTTCGGGTATCGCATTCTGCCGTTTATTTAAAAGACTCTAACTATTCCCCTCGTTTTTAATTTTGTATGCCATTTTGCATTTCGATAATTGATTTTCCTGCTTGCCAATAATTCTGACTTGCGCTAAAATAAAGGGATGGATGGATTTACGAACAAAATAATTGAAGGCGATTGTATAGACATACTTGGCAAAGCCAAAGAGCCGTTTGCGGATTTGATTTTCGCAGACCCCCCTTTCAACATCGGCTATAAATACGACAAATACCACGACAAAAAAGAAAAAGAGCATTATATCGACTGGACAAAAAAATGGATGACCGCCTGCTATAACGTCCTGAAACCGACCGGCTCGTTCTACATCGCTATCGGCGACGATTACGCCGCCAATATAAGAATCATCGGAGAAGAGCTGGGCATGTTCGCCCGCAATTGGATCATCTGGCATTACACTTTCGGCCAGCAGACAAAAGACAAATTCGCGCGTGCCCATACCCACATATTTTACTTCGTCAAAGACAAAAAGAATTTCACGTTCAACGACTGGGCTATAAGAACCCCTTCCGACAGGCAGCTTATTTATAATGATAAGCGCGCAAATTCCGTCGGCAAAAATCCCGATGACGTCTGGAACTGCTATTCGCGAGTTTGCGGTACATTCAAGGAACGTCAGGGCTGGCATCCCTGCCAAATGCCGGAACTACTGCTTGCAAGGATTATCGCCGCAAGCTCGAATCCCGGCGATTGCGTTCTCGACCCGTTCATTGGTTCCGGCACTACCGCCGCTGTTGCCGTCAAATATGGAAGGAAGTTTTTCGGCACTGACATTTCCAAAACCTACGTCGAAAACGCGACAAAAAGAATTCAGCAGCTAAACAAACGCTCCAAAAATGCGTATAATGCATTTAATGAGATGGAACTTGACGAAATTAAAAGGCTCTTTGTCGAAATGGGAATCGACAAAACCAGACTTATCGAAAACAAAAAATTGCTTGATATTTTCACAAAGCAGTTTTCAATAAGGATGAATGACAGCAAAACATACGATACCGAAAAAATCGCATTGGTAATAAAAGATTTCGCAGAAAGTAAAAAATGATTCCGCATTGAATGTTGGAAGTTCGATGTTCAACGTTGGATGTTCAGAAAGGTTCATATTAGAAAATCATCTTACATATTTTACTTCGCTTTTTCAGCCTTCCTGCTGACTGTTATTCAGCCTCCGTTCAATCTGTCATTTCTCGCGTGGATTGCGTTTGTGCCGTTTGTATTCGCATCGCTGGCTGACGACAAAAAATCACGAATCACCCTGGCCTCGTATATCATCGGCCTCATCTATTGGCTCGGCAATCTCTATTGGCTTGTTCCCATCACAATTGCAGGCTGGATTGCGGCGTGTCTATACATTGCACTATACTGGCCCTTAGTTGTAATTGCGCTTCGATTCTGTACAGAGAAAAGAATTCCATTGTGGTTTTCGCTTCCGGTTTTGATTGTCGGCCAGGAGACTTTGCAGGGCTTGCTTTTCGGCTGGCGATTTCTTGCGCACAGCCAGTTTCAAAATTTATCGCTTATTCAAATCGCCGACACCTTCGGCACCGCAGGAATCAGTTTTATCATAGCCATGGTTAACGGCTTGATCGCACAACTTATTCTCAGCCGAAAAGAAAAACAAAAAACCAATTTGATCGTCGGCGCTTCGATCACTGTAATTATAATCGCAGCTACAATCTTTTACGGCCGATACCGAATCAATCAAACCGCTCGATATTCAGAGTCAGGCCCAAAAATCGGAGTCGTGCAGTCAAACGTTCCTGTAAAAGCCGCCGAAGATACCGTACCTTTTGAAAAAATTTTCATCGACCAGTTAAGCTTGAGCATCGATGCTTTTGACAAAGCAAATCCCGTCCTGATTATCTGGCCGGAAACTATGGTTGAAACCGTTCTTGACAAACGGTATTTGACGCTCGTTCCCGATGGCTACGCTTCGAAGGTAATAAATAATGAACTTGTTTACCATGCAAGCGAAGGTGTTTATGTTCTTGTCGGCGCCTTCGCCGGTGACGCAGAAATAGTAAACGACAAAGTAAAATTGAAAAGTAAATTTTTGTATGAGCCGAACCTGCCTTTTTCAAAGCAGTTCTATAACAAAATCCGTCTCGTTCCTTTCGGCGAATACATGCCTCTGAAAAAAGAATTTCCGTTTCTTTATAAAGTCCTGCTGGCGATGACTCCTTACGATTACGATTACACTCTCGACAAAGGCACCGAGTACACGATTTTCAAAATGCCTGTCGAAGACAAAAATTACAGGTTCGCCGTTTCGATTTGTTTCGAGGACATCGTCCCTAAAGTATGCAGAAAACTAGTCGTACAGGACGGTATCAAACAAGCCGACTGGCTCGTCAATATCAGTAACGACGGCTGGTTTGTCCGGCAGGTTAATGACAAAATAAAAGCGAGCACGGAACTGAGCCAGCACATGGCAATTTGCGTTTTCCGTGCCATCGAAAACCGCGTCTCAATAGTTCGATGCGCAAATACCGGCATTAGCTGCATGATTGATTCCACCGGCAAAATAAAAAATGATTTTCTCGCGGGAACTTTGAACAAAAAAGCCGCTCTAAGAACAGGGCAGGCCGGTTGGTTCGTTGATAATATTAAAATAGATAAAAGAGTGACCGTCTTCAGCAAAAACATACAGTTTTTGCCCGCAAGTTGCGCATTATGTTTGATTTTATCGGCCGTATTGTCGATATATAATTTATCGAAGAAACACAAGGAAAGTGAAATATTATGATAAAAAGAATTTCGGTTTTATTCTTCATTAATCTGGCCGCGGTATCCTGCTGCGTAGCCGAAACAGACATTAAAGCATTGACCAGAGACGCTGACAGAATCTTAAGAGCAGGCCTAAGAGACAAAAACGACAGAATCAGGGCTAATGCGATAGAAGTAGTATCCCAAACCAATCAAAGCGAACTTATGGGCGAAGTCGCCGCCCTTTTAAAAGATCCTTCCATTATAGTCCGGTTTGCCGCCGCTGCAGCCATTGGCGACATGAACTACACTCCCGCAACCGACCAGCTTAAACAATCAGTCAAAGACCCTGACTTAAACGTAGTATTAGCAAGCAATTACGCGATGTATAAATTGGGACATAAAAAGAGTTACAAAGTCATCGAACAGCACGCCATGAGTACAAACCAAACGGTTCGCGCAAACGCCGCTATGCTGCTTGGTAAATTAGGCAAAAAAGAATCCTTACCTATCTTATATAAGATTAAAGACAGCTCTGAATCAACCAACACCGCCGCTTTTAACGCCACCGAGTCCATTGCCAGGATCGGCGATGAAAAAATCTATAAAAAGATTTGGACAATGCTCATAAGTGTCTATGCTGACGATAGATATATGGGTGCGCACGCTATGGCTGCTTTCGGCGGAACAAGAGGCGCAAACGCTTTGATAACCCTGCTTGATGACGAAATCCCCGAAGTAAGGCTCACCGCAGCAGAGCAGTTGGCGACATTAGGAGACAGGAGCGGGAAAACCGTTGTGCAGGATTATTTCATTAAACCTCCTGATGATAAAGCCGCTTTAGAAAGGTGCAACGCGCTTGCCGCACTGGCTATAGGGCAAATTGGAGATCTGCAATTAGCGGGTTATCTGCCCAAATTGCTACAAAGCGAGTCGCCTTTTGTCCAGCTTGCCGCCGCAAAAAGCGTCCTCATGCTCGATAAAGCAAGGTAAATACTCAAGATATGGGTAAAAATAGCTTGACCTAAGGCGTCAATATGCGTAAAATCTGGTCAAGCTATGTTTGACAACTGTCGATTTAGCTTTTATCGTTGTAATCAGCCTGACAACCACAGCGAAAGGAGTAAGATGAGTACTCTTACGAAAATCTTAATAGTTTTATTGTCATTATTATCTGTTTATCTTTGCAGCAGTGTTGTAATCTATGTTACAACCGCAACAAACTACAAGCAAGCTTATGAATCCCTGCAATCTGAACACACGGCTCTACAGGAAAAAAGCACAGGCTTTGAACAGCAGCTCGAAGAAAAAAGACGCGAACTCGCACAGCTTTCCGACAAGCTCGACACAGAAATCAACAATTTAAAAGCTGACAGAAACAAACTCGAGCAGGAATTGAACAATGTCCGCAGAGAAAAGACGGACCTCGATGAAAGAGTAAAGACCCTTGCGGCCGCTGCTCTCAAATTTGAGGAAACAGTAGGCGGTATGAGAGGCGACCTGGCAAACACAAGGTCGGAACTGGACCAGGCAAGAGCCGAAAGCATTAAGCTCACAAAGAACCTTGACGAGATCACCGCAAGCCTCGAAGAAAAAATGGCTCAGCTCGATGCCGCTACCGCCGAAAAGAAAAGACTTCTCGAAGAAAAGGCTAAACTCGAACAGCGAATCGCAGGCAAAGCCCCGGCTTTTGAGCCTGTAACCTCAACCGTTTCGGGCCCTGCGACACCTGCGCCAACTTATGATTCAGCATCTAATGTTCCTCTTCAGGGCACAATCACGGCAATCGATGGCAACCTCGCAACGCTTTCAATCGGCGCTGCAGATGGCGTTGAAAAGGGAATGGTATTCCACGTTACACAAAACGATAATTTTATCTGCGATATCAAAATAACAGAAGTTGACGCTGAAGTCGCCGCAGGAACTTTGCAGCTTGTTCAGCAGCAGCCGAGAATCGGAGATGTCGCTTCAACTACGTGGTAATTTAGCTAAATTACGAAATCGAAATAAAATTCGAATTATAGGAAAATAAAATGAGTGCAGTACAAACAAGCGGTAATGTTAAACCTGAAAGCAACGTTTATACCGCATGGCTCGCTCTTGCTTGCGCAGTTGTCGCTGCCGCTGCCGCTTATGTCACATACAGGAACTACTTTGATTATGGTACGCTTTTCAAAATAATCGAAGTATTTTATTAATTTGTGATTTGCTTGCGCAGGACAGTTTTTAAATACTCGCGTACAGTCGCGGATGTACGCTATAAAGGGTATTGATTATAAAAGCCAGACCGGTTATACTTCGGGCGGCTTTTAGTTTGAAAGGGATTTGACGTGTTTCTGGACCCAATTCTGGGTTGGTTTAGTATGGATATGGGAATCGACCTCGGTACCTGTAATACCCTTGTCTGCGTACGCAATGAAGGTATCGTTCTCAATGAGCCAAGCGTCGTCGCTGTCCGCAAAGGAACCAACATCGTACTCAACAATGGCGAAGCGGTAGGTCTTGTCGCTCGCGAAATGCTCGGCAAAACTCCCGGAAGCATCTCAGCTATACGTCCAATGAAAGACGGCGTCATCAGCGATTTTGAAATCACCGAAGCGATGCTTAGTTATTTCATCAGAAAAGTTCACGGCAGAAACAGCCGCCTGATTAAACCCAGAGTTGTCATCGCAGTCCCAAGCGGAATCACTGCTGTCGAAAGACGCGCCGTCATAGACAGCGCTGAAAGAGCCGGAGCAAGAAAAGTTTACATCGTCAAAGAACCAATGGCCGCTGGTATCGGCGCAGGACTTCCGATTACTGAACCCACCGCTTCAATGATCGTTGACATCGGCGGCGGAACAACGGAAGTCGCTATCATGAGTCTTGCAGACATCAGCACCTGCGAATCGGTCAGAATCGGCGGCGATGATATGGACGAAGCAATCATCAACCATCTCAAGCGAACTTACAATCTTCTCATCGGCGAACCCCGCGCTGAACAGGTTAAAATCCAGCTCGGCTCAGCCGCCCCGCTTGAAGAAGAATTAACTATGGAAATCGCAGGCAGAGATACAATCTCCGGACTGCCCAGAAAAATTGTTATCACAAGCGAAGAAATTCGAGAAGCTCTAAAGGAACCTATCGCAGGAATTATCGAAGCTGTTACAAGCACACTCGAAAAAGCCGAGCCGGAACTTGCCGCAGACTTAATCGAAAACGGCCTCCATCTTGCCGGCGGCGGCTCCCTGCTCAGAGGCATGGACAAGGTTCTCGCCAATGCCACTGGTTTGAAAGTTATTCGTGCCGATGAACCACTCACATGTGTCGCAAGAGGTACCAGCGTTTATCTCGAAAATCTGGAACTCTGGAAAGACACCATTGACCATAGCGGCGGATGGGAATAAAAGCTCGAACCATCCGGTGCGGGATGTGAACCGATGGCAAGGACTAAATTCAAACCCTCGAAACTGACGCTTTTCATCGGACTATTTCTAACAGGCTGCATCTTCCTCCTGCTCCCTCAAAACGTTACTTCAAAAGTTAATTTTGCCTTTATCGACATCTTCGATTATTTTCTAAATATGGGTTCGTCTGCGCAAAGACCCGCACAAAACGCCTCGGGAACTTATGTTTCAAGACAGGAATATCTTCGCCTCCAAACCGCCTACGCCAATCTCGAAGCCCAATATGCAGAACAAAAAAAACAAATTGAAAAATTATCTAAAATCCGCCTCACAGAACCCGACCCCTCGACAGGCCTTGTCATTGCGAAAGTTGTTAATCGAAAAGAGCATCAGCTTATCATCAGCCGCGGCTCAAAAGATGGGCTTCACTCAGGACAATATGTACTCGGCGATAATTCTGTTATTGGATTGATTGAGCAGGTTTCAGATGAGATTTCGAGTGTCCGCCTTATCACAAGCTCCGCCTGTAAATTGCCCATAAAGATTTCCGCTCCGGAAATCAACGCTTATTTCAACGGAACGATACAGGGCGATGATAACAACGGCGCAAGAATAATGAACATCCCCAAAAAATATTCCATCAAAACCGGCAATGCCGTATATGCCTCCGAAAAAGCAGGTTTCCTTGCTTCCATGAGAATCATCGGACAGATATCAAAATGCGCCCTCGGCAAAAAAAATGCCATCGTCTGGGACCTCGAAGTTAAACCCGTTTATGATTTTGAATCTATTACTGACGTTGCAGTTGTTGTTTTAAAAATGCCGGAGTTCAAATGAAATGGTTTAGATTTTCAATTGTTATACTTGCGGCAACTGTTATCGGAGCAAGCGCCGTCACAGACGTAATATCCATCACAGAGCAGCGCATAAAACCAAATTTACTGCTTATGCTCGTTGTCTATTTCGCGATTAACTGCACCAGTTATGATGCTATTATATGTTCCTTCGCGATCGGACTGGCCGCCGACCTTACAGGCAGTTTGATTGGTCCTTATTTCATAAGTTATGGAATAATTGGTACAGCTCTGACTCACGTCAGGCAGTTTGTTCTTCTGAAAAAAACCGGCCAGCAGGCCTTTGCGATTTTTATAACAGGACTTCTCATACATTTGGTTACTGTTATTGTTTTACAGTTTAAAACTTCCGGTTCAGGCGCTCCGACTTTTGGCATTGCCGCTGCCGCAAGTATGTATTCGGCCATTTTATGGTTCCTGCTGAAAATTCCTGTCGAGACGTTGGGAAAATGGCTCGGCGTCGGCGTCTATCGTTTTGGAACCAGGCTTTCAGAGTCGCGACCGTAACCGAGAAGGTAACCAAAGCCGCGGCTTGATTATCAAATTTTAAATCTTAAATTTTAAATTTTTATTTGTCCGACAGAAGATTAAAATTTTTTGCTGTTTTTTGTTTAAGCATTACCGCACTCTTCGTACTGCGCCTTGCAAACATGCAGCTTGCGCCGCATTCCGTCTGGCAGAAACAGCTTGAAAAAATCAAAATCGGTAAAAGCGCTCATCTCGCCTCGCTTCGAGGCAGAATCCTCGACAGAAACGGAAAAGTACTCGCCGATAACGAAGCATGTTTCAATGTCTGCTTGGACTATAAGATTGCAAGATTGGCCGACGAACGATTCTGGATTGCGCAATCTATGCGAAACAGTGACCCGGCCGCAAGAATAAGAATCAAAGAAAAGTTCCAGGAGGATTTCAACTGCCTCAACGAAGCGATAATTAAATGCGCTGAATTCAAAAAATGTCAGCCCGCTCAGATTCTCGAACAGATAAATTCAGAGATCAACGACCCCATCTGGAAACTCCGCCTTTATCTCGCATGGAAAAGAAAATTTCCTAACGAAAAATTCGAACAAGCCGTCCCGGATGCTAATGAACGTATCCGTATGGCCTCCGAAATTGACGTCGCTGAAATGCACCAGCCCCAGTCGCTTTTTAAACTAGAGAACGACGATGAGGTCGTCGCCGCACAGTTAAAATTTATAAATCTCAAAGGCATTCAGATACTTCCCTCGGATAAACGCGTTTATCCTTACACCAGCGCCGCCTGCCAGCTCATCGGCTGGGTCAAACCATGGAACCCTGACGATAACGAGCCGAACTATTCGCTCGGAGACATGATTGGCTTTACCGGTATCGAATATATCTGCGAGCCTGTCCTACGCGGTACTGACGGAAAAATAGTTTATAACATTGATGGCGAGATCATCAGTCAGACGGAAAGAGAACTTGGAAAAGATGTAACGCTGACTATTGATATCGATTTGCAGCAGAAGATTGAAAATCTTTTGAACAATCCAAATATCTATCCCACTTTCGGAAGTGCTGTCGGTATTGTCGTCATCGATGTAAATTCAACTGACATTTTAGCGATGGTGTCAGTACCTGATTTTGACCTTAATAAAGTCCGGAGCGATTATTCGAAACTTATTGCCGCAAAACACAAGCCCCTGCTCAATCGAACGATTGCCGAAATTTATCCTCCCGGCTCTTCAGCAAAGCCGATAATTCTCGCGATGGCTTTGGCAGAAAGAAAAATTGCCGCTAATGAAGTTATTTCCTGCCCCTCTGAACTTCCCCCGCAAGGCTGGCCGAGATGCTGGATTTACAGGCAGTACAGTTACGGCCATGATTCACAATGGGCCTACGAAGGAGGCAACAACGCGCGAAACGCTGTCAAAGGAAGCTGCAATATTTATTTTTCCCGTATCGCTGACAGAATGGAACCAAGGGTAATTCAGCAATGGCTTGAAGTCTTCGGCTTCGGTTCCGCCTCGCTCCAGACAGCTCTTTCAAACAGAACTTTCGAAGAATCTGCCGGAGTAATTGGCAGCGGAAAACGAGAAGGTGATTATCTTCCGCCAATCAGGTCTGTTGAGAGAAAACTATTCGGCATCGGCCAGGGCAGTTTTCGCGCAACGCCATTACAGGTCGCTAACGCCTATGCCGCAATTGCCCGAGGCGGGTATTTCCAAAAATCTAAGGTTTTCACCTCTGACCCCGTGGACACAGGTCACAGTTTAAAACTCCATAATGAATATTTGAATGCGATTTACGATGGCATGTACGCGGTTGTAAATGAGAATGGCGGTACCGCAGCTTCACAATTTGTAGGCGCAGGTTTCGATTCGAGGGGAATAAAAGTTTACGGCAAAACAGGCTCCACCGAAAGGCCCTTTCACGCATGGTTTGCGGGTTTCGCCAAAGACAAATCTCAAAACACAATCGCCTTTTCGGTCATTGTCGAAGGCGGCCAGCACGGCGGAAGCGACGCAGGCCCCATCGCAAGAGACATCATCGCCCTCTGCATCGAACAAGGCTATCTAAAATAAAAAGTAAAAATACTTTCGCCGAAGGCGATTCCATAGTTTTTAGTTTTAAACTTTAAACTAAAGTTTTAGGTAGTTCATGGTCTGTTCAATTATCTCCTTCGCCGCAGGCGCCGCAACTGATCCGCCCGTGTAGCCTTTACCAAGTTTCCTGTTCGGCTTTCGCACAGAAACAAGCACCACAATCTTCGGTTCAACCGCAGGACAGCCGCCTATAAATGACGCCACATAATTTTCTTCATCGTACCCTCCTCTGTTTCTATCAGCTATGTTAGCGGTTCCTGTTTTCCCCCAAACAACTCGCTCTTTGACCGCCGCTTTTTTACCCGTCCCTTCTTCAACTGTTGCAACCATCGCTTTCTCAACAACCCATCTTGCCGTCTTTTCGCTGATTATATAATTCGCCACCTGAGGCGGTTCCTGCAATTTAATCTTATTGCC
>JAKJEQ010000031.1:0-11962 GCA_022705345.1 Planctomycetota bacterium
GGCAACAGAAATTATGGAAATTCCACAGCAGATATTGATGAAGAACATCAGCCAGAGAAAATAAAATCGCGGCGTTTTGAGAGCTTCGGAGGCGGTCAATTGCTCAAGGTCAGTTTTAATCTTCGTGCCATTTTCAAGTTTTGTTTTATAGCCGGGCGGGAGCCAATCTGCAGGAGGCGGAGCAAGATACTGAGAAGAAGCAAACATAAGCAGAAAATAAACAAAGCCAAGAATGTAGAACATTCCCTCAATGCCGATGGATTCTACAGACATTAATTTTTTCATGGCGAAGCTGCTTACAAAAGCGGCGAAACCGAAACCCATAATCGCGATTCCGGTCGCGAGCCCCCTTCTGTCCGGGAACCATTTTATTAAAGTAGAAACAGGGGTGATGTAGCCGATACCGATGCCGATACCGCCAAGCATTCCGTAACAAAGATATAAAAGCCAAATAGAGTGGAATCTTATCGCAAGGCCTGAAGTGATAACACCAATGCCGAAAAAAACGGCAGCTAACATGCCTGTTTTTCGGGGGCCTTTGTTTTCGACGAACCTGCCGAGAAAGGCGGCGCTTAATCCGAGAAAACAAATTGCAATTGAAAAAGTAAAAGTAATCTTTGATAAAGAACAATCAAAAAGATTCATAATAGGTTTTGCGGCTACGCTCCAGGCGTAAACCGAGCCGATAGAGATATGAATACCAACCGCGCTTAAAGCAATGAGCCATCTGTTCTTCACAAAATTTTCCTTAGAAATATGTGTTAGGATACTAAAAAAGCTAAAGGGGGGTCAATACCGGCATTGAGAAAGAGGCTCAAATAACAGGATTATTATGCAAAACGGCAGGAATGGAACAAAATAAAAAGGCTTTTTAGTTGTTCCAGGATGATGCGAGGGCCGCCAAGTCTGGGAAAGCATAATCACAAAGCCAGCCATCGACAAGGATGTTTAGATCATCGATATCTACGGCGCAATCGCCGCTGAAATCGCCGGGCAGATTTTGCGAACATCTGAATAAATTGTTTACGGGAATTTGCGTTTCGGTAATTCCGCTTCCTGAATAACTGACGATCAAATCGCGGTCACCAGTATGATTAAAATAGGTGACAGTAACAGAATGCCGTCCCTTAGTGAGATTTTTATTGCCGCTTATTTTCAAGGTGTCATGCAAACCGTCATTGTCAACGACCAATACATCATCAATAAATAATTGGCTACCATCATCAGAGGCAATGTAAAAAGTATAAATGCTGGTTCTTGGCAGATCCAGATAACCTTTAAATCGAAACGCAAAATAATCATCTCTCTGACGCAGGCCTAAATCAAAATTGTTGGCTTTGCCGATTGAAACAGGAGTAAGCGAATCGAAGTCAGGCAGCAAAGTCCATGTTCCTTCGTAATATTCGTAATTCAAACCATTATCGGCTCTTGTCGCCCAGCCGATACTTTCGAGCATCGGCGCAATTTCAGGGTTTGACATAAACAAATTCCAAATGAGGCCGGTTCGGTAATTTTCTATCATCGGCACAATCGTTCCCTGGTCAATCGCAAGGTAATCGCTCCACTGGGGGTCGAATGGAACATCGAAATTAAAAGCATCGTAAAATCCTAAAGGCCCCCATAAAAAGGAACCATAATTATAATAGAAATTTTCCATCGCAGAAATGGATTCAGTCGGAGTATAAGGCATCGAACTAATGGCAGCAGTAGGAGCGACAGTATTATTATCCTCCGCCCATGCTGCCTTTCCCGGCGCATGAGCGCCATAACCCCATGGATTATTACTGCTGGTCAAACCCCAGGAATCAGGGCCGTAGCCTTCATAACCCTTTGCGATACAATACGCCCGGTCGATCAAAGCGATGTTTCTACTGTTCTCGAAATAATTGCAGTAATTGTCCCATTTTTTTCGCGGGTCGAAGCCGAGGAAAGAATAATGAGTCCAGAACATAGGAGTTTCAAAGGGGCTTACCCATTGTGTGTAACCGTAATATCTGTTTCCGTTTTTGTAGCCGCCTTCGAAGCCGAAGCCGTCATAATAGCAGCTTGCGGAGATCGGATGAGTCGGCGAAGCGATAGCGAGAAGATAAACATTCATTGTTTCAGCGCCGCCGAATGAAAAACTTTCGTTCCAGCCGAAGTTCGGATCAGGCGACCACGACCACCAGAGGCGTTTGCCGTCTGTTTCATTTTCTCTGCGATACCAGTCCCACTCCACCTCGTTGTAAAGCTGCGTCACACGGCTGCGAATTTCATTTTCAACGGGATTGTCGTAGTCGAAATATTGTCGGCAGACAAGCATACCCTGAATCATATCCGCCGTTTCTATAAGGTCAGATGCAATAACAGGAACACCTTCGACATAATCAGCCGGAATAATTTCGCCGGTTGATCCATTGATCCAATGCGGCCAAGCGCCTTTATATCTTGGAGCATCATCCTGAAGGAAAGAGATGATTTGCAGAACTCTTTGGGCGGCCTGTGTTCTTGTGACAAAGCCGCGCTCGACTCCGACGATAATCGTCATCAATCCCATACCAGTTCCGCCAGTTGTTACTTTGTGACGGTCGTAAGTTGCGAATCTTTCGCGAGCCATTCCGCAGTCTGGATGCGCGAAATCCCAGAAATACCTAAAAGTCGCTTTTTGTATAGAAGTCAGAAGCTGGTCATCGGTCATAGCGTAAGGAGTCGCGGTAACTTTAACAGAAGGTTCTCCTTCGACGCCATTAATTTTGGGGGTGATGTAATACCAGTAAGGCCTTACATTATCTCCGATGAAATCGCTATATACCGCAACTGTATGTTCATCTACATTCAACTTTATGTAATTACCATTTTCATATCTGCTTCGATAAATATAATATCCATCGAGATCGGGGTCATCAACAGGCTGCCAAACCAAATCAATTCTGCAATCGTGGCCTTCGGCATAAAGCCCTGTTATAATGGTTTGCGCATAAACAGGAGCGATTAAATTTACTACGGCAATCGAAATTATAAAAAGAAAATAACGCATTTTGGCAACCTTGCGATTTATTCGCAGGTTTAAACCCCCAGAATAAATCTGGGGGCTAAACCTTTTCGTTTATTACTGACAGTTATCATTGAAGACATCATTGCATTTAAGCCAGTTCTCGGCCATTTGCGCGAAATCAGTAAAATTGACATAGCAATCTTTATTAACGTCTCCGGCTAAAAACGATGTTCCGCAATCAGGACCGGTTCCGGCGAATATATTATCCCAGCAAACAACACCGCCGGTGCCATTTTCGGAACCTGCGTTAATTTCCTGATGCAGATAGATTCTGGCAACAACTGCCGGAGTGGGCGCTTCGAGCACGGCAGAAACGTTTTTCCATGTATCGTAAGGATCGATCGGATTCGAATCGGTGAGAGCTCCATAAAATATCCCTACGTCGTCAGTGTAAATCTTGCCTTCATAAACTGGCGGATTACTGTCATACCATTCAACAGAAAAATATGCGTCTCTTCCATGAAGGCCATTAGCATCATTGGAAGGCGAATACATATATGCGCTGAAATTATACTCGTTGCCTGCGATAACAGGAATGTCCTGATATACAGCGACACCAACTGAGTCGGACCAGGTCAAAATTGCCCTGTTTTCAAAGTAAGCGCCAGCATTATTGTGGCACCAGCCATCTGTACCCCAGAAAGTCCAGCCTGGAATATTGAAACCTGCATCTCCAAACCAGCCGATATTGCCTTTTTCAAAACCGGGATTAACCAGCAGGTTTTCGGCAAATGAATATCCCGCAGCAGACAAGACTAATACTATGATTAAAATTTTCTTCATAATTATCTTCCTTTCGAAATTATTTCCTTCTTCTAATAAAAAGCATTCCACCGATTCCGAGTAAAGTCATTGTCATAGGTTCCGGCACGAGAACAACAGAAGCGTTATCGAAGCAGACGGAGCCTCCTGTGTAGCCCCAGTCACCGCATTGAACGAGCTGAAAATAAATTTTGCCATGAGCGGCGCCTTCGGGACATACGGCAGTACCGGTAATCAGCTTCCATGTATCAACGCCATCGCCGGGATCGGATTCACTTTTTGCGCCGACAAAATGGCCGATTTCTGTCGAAGAGATTGTAGCCCAATTTTCGGCGGTCCATTCAGCTTTTACAACGAGGTCCCAGCCTTTTAGTTTATCAATTGCCTTTGTGATAGCTGAAACGCTGAACTGGTACTCCTGTCCGACAACAACATCGAAAACATCCTGGTACATACCAACATCATCCCACCAGACCAACATAGCTTTTTCATCGATTGTGTAACCAGCATCGTTCATATGCCATCCCTGTGTTCCCCAATAGGTCCAACCCGGAATAACGGGGCCATCTCCAAGAAAGGCACAGATACCCTGCTCAAAGTCGCCGTTAACAAGGAGATTTGCGCGGGCATTTCCGCACAGAATAATGCCCAAACACACACATAAAGTTACATACATTAATTTCGTCATTTCTTTTCCTCCTAATCCTGAATTTATGGTTTATCAACGATTCACACCTGTCACTTCAATGACAGTTTATTTGTCGTCCGATAAAAGTAAAAACGTTTTCACAATTGATTTTAACTTACCTTAATATTTGAAAGAACACCATTTTGCGGATGGTTTCATCCATTTTGCGACTAAACAGTTATGCCGATTAATACCTTTCAAGCTTCATTGGATTAAACCTGTTTTTCGCGATTATGTACCAGGCACAAACGGAGATAAAACCTTTGCTGCTGTCAACCCATTCGTAACCGCCGGTTTTGTTGGCGGTGTACGGCAGAGTTTTGACTTTGACGTTGTTTATTGTTTTTTCGATCAGGAAATTATCAAGCTGATTGGCATAGAAATAGCCGCGGTTTTTATCTCCGTATGCGATGTAAGCGCATGCGATATGACCAGTGCCGTCAAGCCAGATATTTTTAATTTTAATATCGGGGTAATGGTAAAACCCTGTAACTTTTTTGCCGTTGAAGGTGAGAGTTTTTCTAAATCGCAAATCGTAATCGGGGATGTCGAGCAGATGCGCGGAGTCTTTGCCATATGCGAGAACGCGCCAGGTGTATAAATCGAGGGGCAAATCTTTGTTTTCGCGAAGCTGCGAATCGAGCCAGTGTTTTATTCTGCCTGCGATTTGCGTATCGCCGGTAAGTTTGAAAAGCGCGTAAGCATCGATGTTTCCTTCGTGATGACCGCCGTCTTCGTGAAGTCTGCTGTCGCCCTTTCGCCAGCCGTGCTGAATATATCCGCCGTGGTCTTGCTCATCTTTGTACCATGACAAAAGAAGATTTTTTATCAGCGTGGTAATTTCGTCATATTTTTGGGAATTGTATTCTTTTTCATAAAATTTGTAAGCATACATCAGCCAAACCATATCGCCCATCCAACGGTCGGCTTTTCCGGTGTGATGCCATGCTTTTGCTTTGCAGTTGCCGGAGTGCAGTTCGCCATTACCTGGGGCGTCGCAGTCCCTGATCGCGACCCATTGGAAAAATCCGCGAGGCTCGCCGTTATAATAAAAATTCTGCAAAGCAGGATCAGTGTTATTTATGTCCGTGGCATCGGCATAGAAGTTTAAAATTCTTTCGGCTCTTTCTTTTTCATTATGGAGCATAAACGCCATCGCGACCAGCGAATTATTAAAAGTCTGCGCTTCAATATCTTCAAGACCCATCGAAGGCAGAAGCTGTTTTTGCTTGGAGCCGGCATCCTGCACCTGTTTTAAATATTCAAGAACAAGCTTATCTTCGGCAAGCAGCTTTTCATCTCGCCTCTGCTCGAAACCGAACCCTGGCAATTCTCTGTTTAGGTCAAGCACCGTGCCGCAATAGCCGAGGTTAATGACAATTAAAAAAAACAAAACAATTAATATTTTTTTCTTAGAGTTCATAAAACTATTTACCAAGCGTTAATGAATAACTTTTGCCGGAACTGCGGTTTTTTATATCTGTGTTGTCGTATGCTTTCCGTTCAGCTACGTGCAAATCAACAAAGAGAATATTGCTTATACCTTTATTCAGTTTTGAATCCGAAGTTCTGTGATATGTCGCAATACTGTCGGCCATGCCGTATTTTTGAGACATAAAATACATATCGTTCCACGCATCATTGCTGACCTGAATGCCATCGTTTTTTCGTGTTATAGTCCATATATTTTCTTCCGTCATAAAAAGCATTTCCTGCGGCCGTTTTACGTTCGTCACTTTTGGCATTTGAAGTTGTTTATTCAGCTTAATCAAATCATTCTCTATCGAATCATCCGGTATTCCTGCACCAAGAAAGCCGTTCATACTATATGAAAGTCGCGGTTCTATCGACAGTGTTCTGCATACGTTTAACACCGCCGCTCCATTTGGTAAAGATTGGACATATTCCTCGTGCAATTGTCTCTTGCTTCGTGTTATCATTTTAAAAGTCGGACAGACATTAACGCCTTTGGCTTTGAGATAAGGCCAAAAAGGTCCCTGCGGTTCGACCCCGGAATCATGCCATCGGCATTCCTTGGGATGAGCATTTAGATATGGCTGCTCAAAAGTTGCTCGACCATCTATACAAGTTTTTGGATGCGGAAAAGAGTTGTTGTTTGCCTGGAGGTACATCGCGCCGGCAAGGCCGTAGTTTCGGAGGTTGCTTTTGCAGACGACGCAATTTGCCTGCTCTTTGGCCCTTCGCAGCGATGGGATCAAGATCGCAAGCAGTATCGCGATAATCGAAACGACAACGAGCAATTCGACTAATGTAAAAGCTTTATTTTTCATAAAACCTTCTTTCAAGTTCTATTTTTTAAACGGTACATAAATTTCTCTTTCTGTATTCAACAGGACTTATTTTTTCAATGTCTCTGAAATACCTGGCAATGTGATTTTCCAAAAGACCAAGCTTAATCGCTATTTCGGAGACGCTGTCGGGTGTTTCGAGCAGCATTCTTTTAATCAGACGCACTCTTGCGAGTTTGATTTCCTGATGAATCGAGCTGTTCAGAGTTTTTTTAAATCTTCGCTCAAGCTCTCTTCGCGATACCGAAACGAATTCCGCAATTTCATTGACCTGTATCGGTTTTTGAACATTGCACCGGATAAAATCCAGCGCCCTGGCAACGATAACATCCGATACGGGATAATTTTCCATTTCTACAAAATTTTTAGGCAAATCAGGCATTTTGATTCTGCATTTTTGACTGCTCAATAATCACTGTTTCATTCGAAACGAGTTTTTTCTTCTCAAGTAAAGCTTTTATTTCATAAGCGCGCTGTTATGTCAGCGGGTATTTAGTCAATAATAAAACACTTACAAGGCACATAACAGAAGGAAGGCCAATTTCCCAGAATCGAAGCCAGAAAAGTGTCGATTCGGACTGAACCGCAATTTTTTCATTGAAACCTGTGGCCTTTAATAAAATGCCGGAGACCAGAAGAGCGCCGGCAATACCTATCTTCCACCACCACCCGTACACTGCCTGATAGCTGCCTTCACGGCGTTTGCCGGTATTAAGCTCATCTTCGTCGCAGATATCCGCGAGCATTGCGTAAACAAGCGAAAAGAGAACGAGCATTCCAAGCGACAACGATGCGGTAGGAATCAAAACAAGCCAAGGGTAAGTTTTGCTGTAGCAAAACATTTTCAATGAGTTACCTAACGCCATTAAAATAAGAAATAACATCATTGTTTTTGCCTTGCCGATTCGAGTCGCTATAAAGGTCATGACAAAAACGCCGGGCAAAGAAAGCGCGGCCCACAAAGTGCCTGCCACTCCCATAAGCACGGAAGAAGCAGGTTTATCGCCGCCGTAAACATAATAAAGCATAATGTATTGGCTGAACCCGTTTACGAAATAAAAGCCGATCGTAACAGGAAGCATCACGGCCAGGAGCCAAATGAAGGTTTTATTCTGTGAAGTCATTTTGATGCTGTCCCAGAATTTTACGCGGGGTTGAAGTTTTATTTGCTGAGTTTTTCTCTCTTTGCAGAATAGGGAACAGACAAGCCCGCCGAATAACATCAAAGCGCCCATGAAATAACCGACGTATCTCATTCCTTCTATTTCGTTTTTGAATATTTTTCTGGTCGCGATGAAATAAAGCCAGGGAGTCGTCAAAGCGCCGACATTTATGAAGAAGCTGCAATATGCGAATAGTCTTGTTCTTTCGTGGTAATCGTCGGTCATTTCGAAACCGAGCGCCCCGCGGGGGACATCGTAAATCGTGGCAGCGGTGAAAAAGAATAAACAAACCACGAGGACATAGCCAAATGTAATATACTGATTCCAGCCTTTCGGCGCCATCCATAATAAAGCGAAAGCAAGGCCGAGCAGAAAAGCGCCGACAAATATGTAGGGTATTCTTCTGCCGAATCGCGAACGCGTATTGTCGGATAAATTACCAATCATGGGGTCTGTTATCGCATCCCAGAGCCTTGGTACGGATTGTGCGATTCCAAGAAGAACAGGATTCAAGCCCAAACCGGAGTTGTAAATGAGGAGGGTTAAATTGCTGAAAGAATTTACGGCGACATTGGTTGACATCGCACCAAGGCCGTAAGCGACTTTCTGGCCGCGAGGTATCTTGTCTTTACTTTCGGTTATATGATGCTGCGATTGCACCATTGTTTTCCTACAAACTAATTTTAATTGTATTTTCAGCTCTATTCAGCAAAGTTCTAAATTTATCAATTTTTATCGATGCTCCGCCAAGACGGTAAGGATTCTGCTCTCTGGCAAATTCTACCGGAATACTATTGATCTCTATATTTATAACGGGTCTATCGTTTCCACTCACAGAATAGATTAAGCGAACGTTTTTGCCCGCCAACTGCATCTCTATATTCAATCCGTCGAAATCTTTAGTCATGACAGGGTCAAAAATGTATTCATCAAATTTTTTTGAAATTCCTAAAAGATGAGAAACAATAAAGGCAACAAATAAGCCGGGGCCGCTGGAATAAATTCTCCATCCACCCTTAAGAGGAATTTTGCCGGCGAGTAAATCGTCATACCTTCTGTTTGCTTCATGACGATTCATAAATCCGGCGTCACTACTGCTGTAATAGCAATTCGACTGGCGGATATTTGCCAGTGGAATCAGCTTTTGAATGTTGATCGGCACAGTTTGTCGTAACGTTTTCACAAAAAGTTCAGAATTTCCCAAATGCGCTAAAGCCTGGGCATAACGAAGATGAGCATGAGTGTACATCAGGCCAATTTCACGACCAAAGAACGGGCAGCTTTCTGCACGTTTGAAAAACCGCTGCAATCCCCCATGATATTTTGGAGAACGGTTCATTAATCTTGAGCCGTCCGGGCCTTTGAGGTGGTTTTCAATTGTAACAAGATGATTTTTCGCCTGTGTCGGAGTGAAAATACCGCTGATTATTCCGCGAGTCATAGGTATCAAACTGTAGTTGACTCCGGTTAAATCATCAGACGTATGCAGCAATAAATCAATTTGGCCTTTTTGATTGACATAGCCGAAACCGGCCGTAATACCATTACGAACAAGATAACGATTGAAATCTTTTTTAATCTTTTCGCAAAGGATATCGAGGTCATCGGCAATCTTTTCATAACCTGCACGGCGGCAAACCATAGAAAACTTTGACAATGCGTGAAAACTTAATATGACAGTCCATGAGCTAATCAGTTTATTTTTCAGTTCAGGATTTGCAGGCTGCATCGCGTCATTCCAGTCGCCGCCGTCATAATTTACAAGCGAAGTATCAGCCGCAAAGCGATTGTTCTTAATATAATCGACAGCCCGAAGAATATGGTCAATAATTTTACATGGGTTGGAATCTTTATAATAAGGCAAAAATTCATTGAGAAAATCATAATCTTCGCTGCTGCTGATGTATTGGCTTGCTGCAAGAATAGGCCAGAAAATAACATCGCCGTGAGATTCATGATGTCTTATTTCCCTGTACCTGTCGAACATCCACCATTGAGGCCAATTACCATTTATATTCTGATTTGAAAAAACTTTGGAGAGGATATTTTTCACTTCCGGAAACCGCTCTAAACTAACGAGCATTTCAAGAGGCCCCTGGCAGATATCCCTTGTTCCCCATGCAGCGCCGCCGAACTGTTCAAGTCCGCGCGGAGCAAGATAATGAATTTTTGCATTGTGAATGAACCAGGGCAGTATTTCTCTAATTTCATTTAGCGGGGAATTTTGTGAATCAATCGAAATTTTTATCTGATTACTTTCTTTATTTTTCGCAATATTTTTTCCGACAAGTCCGCCGCAAATAGTCATTGAAAATTCATCAGCAGAATTCAACTCGATATTTAAAAAATGCATTCCCCTGCTTTTTGCATCAACAAAGAGCATTTCATCGCCGCCGACCTGTTTAATAATTTCTGAATTTTCAAATTTAAACGCGAAGAAACCATCGGGGTACATTTTCAAGAGCGGGCTATTGGGGCCTGGGATGTATTTCAGAATTCGTCGGCCGTTTTGAATATCAGCATCGAGCCGCCAGCTATGTTCTGATGTAAGCTGATTGGTAATGAGCCAGTCGGCGGCATTTCCTTTTTTTATCAGTAAACGAAGAACAATTTCTGGTTTGTCTTCCGAGGCGGCCGAAATAATTTCGAACAGTAAGTCCCCCTGCTTATATATCCATCGGCAGCCCTGAAGATTCATTTCAAAAGCTGATGGAACGGCTAACTGCTGATAATGACCATTTTGACAAATGAAAATTCTTTGGCCGGTATGGCGAGGTATGTTCAGGGAATTTGAATTTAAAGTCGTAAAACGGTTGAAATTTACATTGCCCTGGGCTATGTGCGATTGAAAAACTCCGAACATAAAGGATGCAAAACTCATAATCGATTCATCAGGCAAAAAACCGCTTGAAGTCTTTACGATATGGCCGTGGGGACGCTCGGCAAGAAGTTCTTTTGCACGCAGGACAACGTGAGCCCAGTCCTGATAAAAGAATGAAAGAAGTTTATTGCCGGCAACTTCAGAATACCTGCGCGTGCCGGGGAAAAGCATATTCAATTCTTCTTCTGTCAAATCTTCAGAAATAAATAATGGAGATTCGGAGAAAATGCTTTTTGCAGGCTCCTGATAATCGAATTCATCTGACCACGGCTGTGTATAGAGATTTGTCAGTTCACAAAGACTATTGTCAATCAACATCAAATCATCTGATGATGTGGCTATGGTGTGATCGGGGCAGTATATGCCAAAGAAACCCGAGCTGTGATTTTGACCGGACTCTAATATAAACGGTTTTTCCTGTAAAGCAGCAACACCAAATTCCTGCTGGCACAAGCCTTTCAATTTTGCAGACGTGAACGCTTCGGGGCTGCCTGTTTCTTTAAATGAAAGGCCGAAAAACTGTATTCCATCTGTGGAGAAACTGCTGACATTAGAAATCGATCCCAAAGCAAGCCATGGGAAGCTATCGGGGCCGTGCTCATTTTGCCGGCAGCAGACAACCTTACCGTGTCTCGGATGGTCAAGAGGAGTATAGTCAACGTATTGACTGATGTATAATTCATTTTTGTCATTTACATCAGCAGCAGATAAGCCGACATCCTGAACATATAAAAGATCGAGTTCGAGATTCGTATCGTTCGTATTGGTAAGGTGAATATCCCATAACCATGAATTCTGTTTTTTTGCAAGAAGCAGCCTGCAGGAGTAAATGATTCCTTCAAAATCTCCTCTCATTTCATAAATATTTTTGTTTGAAATAAAATTGCCGGAACTTTTGGGCCCAAGCAGAGGTACCGCATTGATTTTTTTGCCTCTAATTCTTAAATATAAGTTGCTGCATGACGGTTCAAGAGGGGTGCCGGTCAAAAGATTTATCTGAACAGTGCCCTGCTCAATATTTTTTATGCTGCCGTTGTCAAAAAAAGAAAATTTCAGACCGGAAGCATTTTTTACAGTTTGAATCTGCGGCTGTTCAATCAAAATATTATTTTTAAAATCCATCGA
>JAKJEQ010000031.1:11972-16411 GCA_022705345.1 Planctomycetota bacterium
TTAAAACCTGCGCGCGCAAGTCCCATTCTGACATTTTCATTCTTCATCATCAGTTTCCAAATTAGACCAGTTCGGGCATTTTCAATCATCAAAAGCATAGGTCCTTGCGCAATTCCAATTACCTGATCGGAAACCCACTGCTTATCAATATTAAAACCATCCCAAAAACCATAGCCTTTTTGACCATCTGACTGCCAAACCGATCTATTGCCAATTTTTAAATTTCTCATTTCGTGAAGTGCCGCCACCGCATCGCTTTGCGCAAACGGCAGCGACATAGCTGCGCCATAAGGATGCAGAGTTCCGTAATCCCGCTGGTTGCCAGATGCGCCTCTTGGCGGATGACCGAGCACAACGTACTTGTTATCCGGAGCGCTTCCAGCCGTGATGCCCCAAAGATTTTGCCCGTAAGTTTTGTATCCAGAAGAATTATCACGGCACCAATCGCGGTTCGCTAAAACAGCTCTGCGGGTGTTTTCAAACCAATCAACGCCGAGAGAATCGACGCCGGTTTTCTGAAAATCATAAAAACAATGCGCGAACATATAAGTGAATAATGTGCCGGGATAAGAATAAATGAATGTCTGGCCATTTTTATATTTTCCTACAGGCCGGTTCCAGTTTGTCATTGTCTCTGGTTTAAGACGAAAATTTGAATTGGGGGATGCCTGGCCGAGCAGAACAATTAATAGCGTTTCATCGGTGTACCAGTCCCATGTTTGTTTTTCAAATTTACTATTTTCAATATCGTAGGCCATAAAGATCTGACCGTTTTCAGGATTAACATACGCGGCCCAATTGGCTTGCGCTAAAATATGTTCCGCTGCCAGTTTTACTTCGCCCCCGAAATATTCGCCTGCGACTATTGCTCCTGCAATCAATAACGAGGAATCAATTGTTGAAGTTACACGCTCGTATCCAAGATTTGTTGTATTGCCAGTATAAAAATCAATGAAATGGCAGAATATGCCTTTATATTGAGCGTTTGATTCCTCAAGCGTATGCAATGCATTTAATGCCCTTCTTTCAGCCTGTTTAAAGTTTACATATCCTCTTTCGACACCAATCGGAAGAGCCGCCAATCCAAAACCGAGAGAAGCTGCGCTGCAAACATCTTTTCCGGTTGTGTCGCGAACCAGACCTGAATCGAAACTGGCCTCTTTCCAGAAAAAGTTGAAAGACGATTTGGAGATTTCCTCAAGCAGTTTTTCATCCTCAGCGGTAAACGCCGCCAGGCAACTACAGGCAAGCACAACATTACCAAAAAATATGTAATGTTTTTTATTCACCTTCTCTCCAATATTTTTTTACTGGTTCTGGTTTTTTCCGCAACCGCAGGAATCACGAACTATCAAACGTGCCTTCAAAATTACCTTAGAAGGTTCAGATACCTGGCCTGACAAGCGGTTTATGATCATTCTTACGGCGATTCTGCCGATTTCCTTTGTTGGTATGCGCATAGTTGTAAGTTTTAATCTTCGGTGAATCGCAATATCAGAATCGTCAAAACCTGCTACACCAACCTGCTGCGGAACATTGATACCTTTATCCATCAATGCATCGATGATACCGCATGCGATATCGTCATTACCTGCGACAATGCCGTAATGCTCACGAGAGTTAATCAGTGGAACAACTTTTTCGCACGCGATTCGATACCCCTCATCATAACTGTAATTATTACAGAAAAATTTTTTATCCTGCGGATCTATCTTTACAGAAGCAAGAGCATCTACAAAACCTTTTGCGCGGGCCGTTGTGTCAACGTTGTGTTCAGAACCTCCGACGAAAAAAACATTTTTAATCCCGTGGACATCTGTGAAGTGCCGTGTCGCTTCGAAAGCGCCTAACCTGTTATCAACCAGAATATTATCAAGGTGCCAGAGATTTACATCTTTATCGAGAATCACCAGCGGCCCGGAGATATTTCCAATTTTTTCAAGCACCTGATCAAATAGTTCTGAAAGCATCAAAATCACGCCATCAGTGCGGCCCTGAGAGCAGACTTTTTTTACAACATCGATCTGCGATTCAGCGCCTTTTGCTTTTAACACCATAATGTTGACCCCATTTGAATTGGCTTCCTCGTGAGCACCTTCCATCAGCATAGCAAAATACTGGCCTTCGAAATCCGGCACAATCAAACCGATAGTATCGTTTCTTTTTCTGCTCAGCGCCTGTGCACGGCTATTTGGATAAAAATCAAGCTTGCGAATTGCGTTTTCAACTTTTTTTCTGGTTTCCGGTGCTACACGACCTAAATTATTAACCACACGGGAAACTGTGGAAATAGAGACACCGGCAGACTTTGCGACATTATGAATCGTTACGCTTGTTGTTTCTGGTTCCATTATTAACTCACCTTACACAGAAAACCACCTTATAAAAACCTTTTTACAATAACTTTAATTAAATGTCAAGAAAAATTTATAAATCCTCGTTTTTAGTGCTTTTTCCTTGTTTTCCGACTATGAAAACGTTTTTATATATTTGGTCTAATTTTCATAAAAATGAAAGACGAATTGAATGCCAACCCGAGGCATATCAACCATATTTGAGCGCCTGGTGCAGCGCGGATTTTTCTGCGCTGCAGAGTTTGGATAGGAGTGGTCGGATATTATTTCTAAATTCATCATTACAAGAATCCATATTCGACTTATTTAAAAATATGAATATTCTGTTAACGTACTAATTCCAAATCTGCGTATTCTTCATACAGATCATATCTGGTCTTAGAAATTTGGGGTGCCATACTCAGTTCTACATTATCCAAATACCGTGAATAATTGTATCGTCCGACAAGTATTTTCCAGCTTGCCTTATAAATAAATTGCGCACCATAAGCCTGGAGGTCTTTGATCGGCATAGCCATTTCTGCTGTCCAGCTTATATCTTTATCATGCCAATTATTCAATGTGCCCTGGCATTGGGCTGCAACTTTTAAATTGCATTTGTAATCATCAATACAACTTGGTAATCCTGAATAGCCTCTACTCGGATAGAAAAAGCTTGTCTTTTTCCCGGCAGGTGTTACATAAAGTTCCCAATAATAACTCTCATTTGCTGGTTTTAAAAATACTTCACAAAGATCGCCATACTGATAATGATACATATTATCTTCTTTGCCTTGCGCAATTATATCAGAATCCTGAAAAGATGCCGCGATATAAAAGAAATCGTTATCCCATGCAAACTGGACTTTTCCTTGTCCCTGCAGCGACATTCCCGAATTCAGCTTATCTTGAGGTAAATTGAGGCTGTAAACTTGAGCGTTTTGCCATATCGCATCATCAAGTTTACCATCAAGCTGTAATGGCACACTCGTGTAATGAGCTGTCGCAACCGAACCGTTTAGTTGATTTTTAGATTTCAACATCCCGCAAGAACAACCCGACATCATTACATAAAGTATTAGAATTGATGCGACCGTTAACGCTTTATTCATATTTCACTCCTATGAAATACTGAAAATTTCTGCTTTGTCGCGGTTACATCACTTTTGTCTATCAAAACACGTGAACCTGTTTCCGCCGATTTCCGAGCCGCCAGCGATATCTGGACTGCGTTACGTCCATCATTGATTGATGATCGCGGCACACCGCCTTCCAGGCAGATTCTGATAAAGTCGCTCAGAATTAAAGAATCTGCGCCGCCGTGGGTACCCTTAATGTGAGCACTCAAATCGATTTTTATTATCTCACGGGTATGACGCCTGGTCAATAATATCGTACCATATTCCAGATCCGCTTCGATCATTGCATCAGTACCTACGACTCTTACCTGACGCGTACATCTGGCTGCAAGCACGTTTACGGTATATGTCGCCCGAATATCGTTGTCAAATTCAACAACAGCTATACCATTATCGAAAGTATCTTTTTCAGAGTTATACAGACAAATGTCAGGAGCAAGTTCACCTTTTTGATCCATCTTGTGCTGAAGCTGCCGCCAAGTCTCATCGAACCAGTCATTGAGCGGCTTTTCAATATCATAGAAATCAGGGCATCTTGCGGCAAGCTTACAATCCCTGCACCTGGGTCCCGCCCCATCGAGATGCCTGTAATGTGAAAGATTCGATATCGCATAAACACTTTTGGCGCTGCCGCCCGAAAGCCATGTCATCAGATCAAAATCATGACATGCCTTTGTCAACCACAATCCACCGCCATATTTGCCGCCGTAATAATATTCATTTGCCTCAATGGTGGTTACTTTGCCTAACTCATTGTTCATAATTAATTCATGTATTCTTTCATTGACCGGACTGTGCCTAAGATTGAATCCAAGATAACAAATTGATTTCGACTGTGCCGCCGCTTCCGCAATTTTGTCGCAATCCTCTATTGTTGTCGCTAGCGGTTTTTCTATATACACGTGCTTACTTAACTTTAGTGCCTCGCAAATCGGCGCAACATGCGCGTAATCCGGGGTACTGATCA
>JAKJEQ010000032.1 GCA_022705345.1 Planctomycetota bacterium
ATTTTCCAATTGTTCCCGACACCATTTTGTAGCAGTGATATCTTTGATAAGGCCGATAGCTGTTGATTTGCCTTTGTTGTCTGTAATTAGATTCTTATGCACACCTACCCACACATAATGACCTTTTTTATGCTTAAAGCTGATTTCTACATAATCTTGCTTTGGTGTTTGTTTTTTTGCGGGATTAATGAATAGACCATTAACATCACACCTCTGTTTTCCAGATATCCGCTCATAAAGTCCATTCCCACCCATATCAATAACTTCTTTGACCGTGAAACCTATCACCTGTTTTATAGAAGAACTGACGTATTCAAACTTACCACTGCGTAAATCTATGATAAAAAATCCGTATGGAGCTTTTTCTATCCATTTCGAGCAATTCGCTTTTTTCCTTAACGGCATCTTTTTTGCCCCCCACTTATTTATACGTTATAAGTTCCCAAAAACTATTAGACATTAAGTATATCGTTAATTGTACAATAAAACAAATATTTATAATAAAAAAGCTAAATATAACTTATTTAAGGCCTTTAGATATCCGGCATCACAACAACCTCACGTTAGTGATTGAAATCTCTTGAAAACAAATTATTTATAAGTAAAATGACGTGCAATTGAACAAATGGAGTTATAAATTGGCAAAAACACTTACCTTTAAAATACTTGAAAAACATCTGGTTGACGGCCGGTTGGAAAAATCGGCTTCAATCGGCATAAAAATAGACCAGACCCTCACTCAGGATGCGACCGGAACAACATCGTTTCTGCTTTTCGAATCCATGGCAATCGAACGCGTAAAGGCCGACACCGCTGTCAGCTATATAGACCATAATATGTCTCAGTTCGGGCCCGAAAATCACAACGATCATCTCTACCTGCAAAGCGTGGCGGCGAAAAAAGGCGTCTATTTTTCCCGCCCGGGCAACGGAATCTGCCATCAGGTAAATCTTGAACGGTTCGGCAAACCAGGCGCAACGCTTCTCGGCAGCGATTCGCACACTCCAACCGGCGGCGGAATCGGTATGCTCGCTATCGGAGCAGGCGGTCTCGATGTCGCTGTCGCCATGGGAGGCGGAGCGTTCTATCTGACCTGTCCAAAAGTCATCGGTGTAAAACTCACCGGCCAACTTCGCCCGTGGGTCGCAAGCAAAGATATAATTTTAAAACTTCTTAGCATCCTGACAACAAAAGGAAATGTCGGCTGCGTTGTAGAATACTTCGGCCCCGGTGTTACCACACTTACAGTTCCGCAAAGAGCGACAGTTACAAACATGGGCGCAGAGCTCGGCGTTACCACAAGCGTTTTTCCATCTGACGAGCAGACGAAGAAATTTCTTGCCGCTCAAAAAAGAGAAAATGATTTCCAGCCGCTTGCCGCCGACGAGGGATGCGAATACGACCGCATAATCGAAATAGATTTATCGCTTGTCGAACCTATGGCCGCATGTTCGCCTTCGCCGGACAATATAAAAACTATAAAGTCCCTTGCAGGAACAAAAGTCAATCAGGTCATCATCGGAAGCTGCACAAATTCAAGCTTCACCGATTTGATGATGGTTGCAAAAGTTCTCAAAGGTAAAACAATTAATCCATCTGTCGAGTTTGCAATCGCTCCCGGCAGCAAACAGGTTATGAATATGCTCGCCGCTAACGGCGCACTCGGCGACATTATCGCCGCCGGCGCAAGAATACTCGAATCATCCTGCGGGCCATGCATTGGTCAGGGCTTTTCGCCTGCCGATGGCGTTGTATCAGTCAGAACATTCAACAGAAATTTCGCTGGAAGAACCGGAACCAAAAATGATACAGTATTCTTGACAAGCCCGGAAATCGCTGTTTTGACAGCTTTGAAAGGCGAAATTGTAGAACCGGAAAAGAGCGGCATCGAATTTCCGAAAATTGAAATGCCGTTTGAGTTCACAGTCGATGACAATATGATTCAAAAACCGCTGCCTCCCGACCAGGCCAAAAAAGCCGATGTAATCCGCGGCTCGACTATCGTCGTTCCAGAAGCGGCATCAAAACTGCCCCATGATTTGAAAGGCAAAGTGCTGCTCAAGTGCGGCGATAAGATCACAACAGACCACATTATGCCCGCAGGAGCATTTTTGAAATATCGCTCTAACGTTCCGGTATATTCGCAATATGTTTTCAACTGCTTCAATGAACAAGGCAAACCAACATTTGCGCAGCGAGGACTTGAGTTAAAGAAAAACGGAATTGCGGGAATCGTAATTGCATCGGAAAGTTACGGCCAAGGCTCAAGCAGAGAACACGCAGCGCTTTGCCCGATGTACCTCGGCGTTAAAATGATTATCGCAAAGAGCATTGAGAGAATTCACAAAGCGAACTTGATTAACTTTGCCCTGCTTCCCGCCGAGTTTGAAAACCCCGCTGACTACGACAAAATCAACGCAGACGATGAGCTTGAAGTAAAGAATCTCAATGATGCGATAAAATCATCTGATTTTGTTATGGTAAAAGACAAAACCTCCGGCTTCGAGTTCAAATGCAAATTGACTTTATCGGCAAGAGATAGAGATATTCTCCTCGCTGGCGGATTATTGAATTTTACAAAAAATAAATGAACGAAAAAGTAATAACAATCTTCGGTTCGGGCAGGATTAAAGAAGGAGACATTGCGTTTGAACTTGCTTTTGAACTTGGCGGCCTTTGCGCACAGGCGGGTTTCGCAATCGCTAACGGCGGATATAACGGCGTAATGCTGGCGGCGGCAAAAGGGGCAAAACTGGCGGGCGGAAAGACCATCGGCGTTACCTGCGCAGCTTTCGGCAAAAAAGGGCCAAATGAATTTATCACTGAAACAATCGTAACCCAAAATCTCACCGAAAGAGTGGCAAAACTTGTCGAAATCGGCGATGCTTACATCGTTTTGCCGGGCGGGACGGGTACGCTGCTTGAGTTTGCGGATATTTGGGAATCGGCAAACAAAGGCTTTGTAAATCCGCCAAAACCGATTATAATTATCGGCGAGTTCTGGAAACCGTTAGTGGAGCTGATGGCTAAAGACGACCCGCGAACAAGCAAGTGCATTTTGCCTGCCGATGGGCCTCAATCGGCTGTGAATTTGATTAAGGAATACTTGAAATGACTAAATTCGAACGTTTTGGTAATTGGAATTTCGGTAATTCGGATTTGTTTAGGATTTCGATATTCGGATTTAGTATTTTCATCGTAGCAATTGCCCATGTCTCGACTAAAAATTGCAGCGCACAAAATCCATTCCAAAAAATAGTTCCCGTCCGCGACGGCTTTATGCTCGATGGTATTGACGGAACAATCACTTCTCAAAATCAGCGATGGTTTTTTACCCCATTTGAGCCAGTAACGGACGGCCTTGGAGTTATGACCTCTCCTGCGGAAATTCTTCCGTCAAGTACGCTTGAGAAATTGACCAAGATGATGGTTGAAGGCAAAAATAATTTCCGAATCTGGGGAAAGCTCACAACTTACGGCAGCCAAAATTATATTTATCTTTCATATTTTGTGCAGGTCGCTACAGTTGCCGAACCAAATGAACCGCTGGAACAAAGAGACACAAATGAAACTGAAATTATTCCAGAAGAAGCGCTCGCGCTGCTAAAGCCAAAACGGGTCATAAACCTGACTGAACTCAGGCGGCCCGAGGGCGTTGAAGCAGATGGGGTTATTTCTAACAGGACAGGTTTTCTGCGGCTGACAAAGGACGGCACGTATTTCGATTTCGATGCGCTCGGCAGAAATATCAACCTGCTCCAGTTGCCGATGCTCAAATGCCAGGCGCTACAAGATATGGAAGATTTGCAAAGTAAAACCGCAATGCCAATCAGGTTTGAGTTATCAACGATTGTGACAAAATATAACGGCAGAAACTTCCTGCTCGTTCAGCAGGCAAGAAGACTTTATTCACACGGTAATTTCGCAAGATAAATTTATGCTGACCCTTCAAAAAATTCTGTTATCGAAAAATGAAAAAAACTTTTTCGGCAAACTCGAGAGTTTCCGCAATAAAATTATTAATGCTCCCCTGCTGAAGCAGCAGGATTGTGAAAAGGTTCGCAAAATCATCAAAGATGTTCAATTAAAGCAGGACAAGGCTGTCGCTGAATATACAAAAAAATTCGACAACGCAAAATTATCGCCTGCCGATTTCAAAATATCTCTTCAGGAATTGAACACAGCTTATAAAAGCATCGACAAAAAACTTCTGGCCTCGATAAAAAAGAGCATTAAAAATGTCCGCGTTTATCAAAAGCAGATTTTCATCGGCAAAAATAAGAAATTCAGCGGCACCGGAGTTAAATATACTCCGATAGAGAGAGTCGGCATCTGCGTCCCGGGCGCATCGGCGCCTCTGCCTTCAACGGTGATCATGACAGCGGTTCCCGCGCAGGTTGCCGGCGTTAAGGAAATCGCGGTAGTTTCTCCTCCGCGTTTTAATGGCAGCATTCATCCTGTAATTCTGGCGACGTGCAAAGAATTGGGAATTGATGAAGTTTATCGCATCGGCGGAGTGCAGGCCGTCGCGGCTCTTGCTTATGGAACTCCTTCGATTCAGAGAGTTTTCAAAATTGTCGGCCCCGGCAATAGCTGGGTGCAAACCGCCAAGAAGGAAGTTTTTGGCCAGGTCGATATCGATTCGATCGCAGGGCCGAGCGAGGTTTTGATTATCGCAGACAAAACAGCAAATCCTGAATTTATCGCCGCCGATATGCTAAGCCAGGCCGAGCACGCCCCCGGCAGCGCGGTGCTCTTCACCGATTCGCAGCAGCTCGCGTATGATGTTCTCGGCAATCTTACAATTCAGTGCAAAAATCTTTCGAGGTCGGATGATACGCTCAAGTGCCTTAAAGATTTCAGTCTTATAGCCTGTTTCAAAAACATGAAAGATTTAATTGATGCGGCTAATGATTTCGCATCAGAGCACCTGCAAATTCAATGCGGCAAAAACAGCAGGCAAGTCGCGGACAAAATCAAAAACGCAGGCGCTATTTTCATCGGCCAGTATTCTCCGGTAGCGACAGGCGATTATTTCGCGGGCCCAAGCCACACACTCCCGACCGGAGCAAGCGCAAAATTTTTCAGTCCATTGAGCAGCAACGATTTCGTTAAATCGACAAGCATAATCGAATACAGCCAAAAGATGCTTCTAAAAAATGGCGATGATATAATTCGCATCGCCGAAGCCGAAGGCCTCGACGCACACGCAAAAAGCGTAAAAATCAGATTGAAAAAATAATTATACTTCCCAGTTTAATCTTTCCGCATTTTTGTAATAATATCTTCCCAAAAGATGAGCCGCGACCATCAAAAGATAAATTTTTATAAATCGCGCAATGCCTACCCCTAAAGTGAATAAAACGAAATTGGCTGAAAATGCTTTTATAAAATAAATTCGAGTATACCCAATCACGAACAAACCTGCCCACAAAACCACAACCAAACCGGCATAATGAAAAAATGTTTTTAAAATAGATTTAATAAGCAGCACAGGGTTTAAACCGCGAACTGAATCATACATAACGACCGAAAGCAGGCTGATAGGAAACAGCGCCGCCCCTGCAGCCAGCAGATAATAAAATAAATTATCCGTCTTGCCTTCATTGTTTATCAGGCGAATCACGCAAGGCGCGAAAAACAGAAAAAAGCAGCCGATTATTCGCAGCATCATAAAAAATGTCTCGCCCAGACTTGAATATTCGCTGACATTCACACAAAGCCGAACATATCCCTGGGCGCTGTTTCGCACACACTGGCAAATATAAAAATACGCATACAAATTTATAATCATAAGAATCAAAGAACCAACCATAGATATGAATAAACCAAGCACAGGCCATGGCAGCATAAAAAAAGAAATGCACATAATCAAAAACGGGATCCCCGCCATAATGAAAATCATAGAAATGCCGTTTGCGTTGAGCGGATAAAAAAACACATCGATAAACCAGAGGTATTTGCGTTTTGTATTTTTCGCATCCACGTCATTTTTGAATTCCTCGTTCAAAGTGTTGACAAAACGCTGGGGTTCTTCGTGTATTAATTTCGGCTTGACAAGTTCCGCCGGTAGAAGCTGTTTGTCGGAGGCAGGTATTGCGACGGCAGATTTACACTGCGGGCATTTGCCTTTTTTGCCGCCGCAGTTATCAGGCACAGAAAACCATTTCCCGCACTTTGGGCAATCAAAGTAAATCATATGATAACCTCAAAAATGTCATTGCGAGGAGTTCCAAACGGCGTGCAGGAACGACGAAGCAATCTCAATCTTTCGAATTATCAGAGGTTCCCATAAATTTTACGAAAGAAATTCAGGCCGCTATTTTCTCAAAATAGCTTTGATAAGTTCGGCAGCTCTTGCAAGGGCATCGTCGATTTTCGACGGGTCTTTACCGCCTGCCTGTGCCATTTGAGGCCTTCCACCGCCGGCGCCGGCAACTATCGGCGCGATTTGCTTAATCAGATCGCCCGCTTTGAGTCCCTTTGCGACAAGGTCATCGCTCACGCCCGAAAGCAGCGTAACTTTATCTTCCGCCTCGGTCATTCCAAAAACTATAGCAGCGGTTCCGACCTTCTGCTTAATCATATCGATTGCGGCGCGAACCTGCTCGATTGGCGTATTTTCAATTTTGCTTATCACAACAGAAGCGGTGCCGATTTTTTCAGCATTCTCAAGCAACTGTCTTGCTTTATCGAGAAAATTCGTTCCGTTATTGACCGGCCCGGATTTCAACTGCTTGGCCAATTTTTTATTTTCATCAATAAGCTTATTGACTCGCACCGGCAGTTCCTGCGCTTTTGCTTTAAGAGTCTGGCCTAACTGCTCGACAATTTCGCTTCGCTCCGCGTAATAATCCAAAAGCCCGTTTCCCGTCAGCGCGGTAATTCTTCGCACGCCCGCAGAAATGCTTTCTTCCTTGATTATTTTCAGGCCGACGATTTTGCCGGTATTATCAACGTGTGTTCCGCCGCAGAATTCTCTGCTGAACGACTGCGAAAGATTTTCCGCATCAGGAGCGCCGACCCCAATTACGCGAACCGTATCGCCGTACTTTTCATTGAACAGCGCCATCGCGCCTAATTTTTTTGCTTCATCTATCGGCATTACAACCGATGTTACCGGCAGGCTCTGCCTTATTTTTTCATTCGCAAGTTTTTCAACCTGCTTGATTTCATCCTGCGAAAGCGCTTTGGGCGTTGTAAAATCGAACCGCAGATATTCCGGACTCACAAGACTTCCCTGCTGCGCGACATTCCTGCCGAGCGTCTGCTGCAAAGCCCACTGAAGAATATGCGTCGCCGTGTGATTTTTCCTGCTCTGCTGTCTTGCCTGGTCAACGATTGCGTCGACTTCATCGCCGACCTTCATCGTTCCGTAAATAAGTTTTCCTTTATGAACAACGCAGTCCGCCATTTTCTCCGTAGTCTCAACAGCGAACTCGCCTGCGGAAGATTTAATCATTCCCTTATCGCCGACCTGCCCGCCCGATTCCGCGTAGAAACAAGTCTTATCAAGTACAAGCGCCGCTTCGTTTCCTATTGTCAGATCGCCGCTGTTTTTAAAACCATTCTGATCAATGAAGCCAACAACTTTCGTGCGTATATTTTCTCTGTCGTATTTCGCGCTGTCATCCGTCGCCGGAAGCTGAACATCGGTAACAATCTGCAAGCCCGTGCTTTTCTGCGCGGCTCTTGCTCGTTCTCTCTGTTCTTCCATCAGCTTCTGAAAGCCCTCTGTATCGACCTTCAAATTCTGCTCTCTTGCCATTAGCTGCGTTAAATCAAGCGGAAAGCCGTAAGTATCATAAAGCTGGAACGCATCCGCGCCGCTGATAGAGCCCGTACTCTTGCCTTTTTGCGCCGCATCGGCAAAAATCTCAAGTCCCCTGTCGAGCGTCCTGCCGAAACTTTCCTCTTCGGATCTGATAACCGTTTTCACAAGTTCGCCGCGCTGCCTGATCTCTTCGAACGCGTGTCCCATTAAATTAATCACAACATCGACAAGCCTGTAAATAAAAGGTTCGTGCATATCAAGCGTCCGCCCGAAACGCGCGGCCCGTCTCAAAATTCTGCGAAGCACATAACCCCTGCCGTCATTGCTCGGCGTACATCCATCTGTAATCGCAAACACCAGCGTCCGCAAATGATCGGCAATAACGCGGAACGCGATATCTTTTTTCTCCATCGTGCCCGTGTACTGCTGATTGCACAAAATCCCGATAGCGTTAAGTATCTGCGTGAACAAATCCGTATCGTAGTTCGATTGTTTACCCTGCAAAATACGAGTTATTCTTTCAAGCCCCATTCCCGTATCGACGTGTTTTGCGGGAAGAGCAGAAAGTTTGCCGCCGCTGTCGCGATTATACTGAATGAAAACGAGGTTCCAGATTTCGATTACGTTTGGGTTATCCTTATTAATAAAAGCGTCGCCATTTTTATCCGGCGTGCCGTCATAATGTATCTCGCTGCAAGGCCCGCAAGGCCCCGTATCGCCCATTTCCCAGAAATTATCTTTTTTATTTCCCTTGTGAATGCGCTCATCAGGCAGAAATCTTCGCCAAAAATTACGAGCCTCATCATCAGGTGCAAGACCTTCGTGCTCATCGCCCTGAAAATAAGTCGCGTGCAGTCTCGATGGGTCGATTCCCCATCTCTGCGTCAAAAGTTCCCACGCCCATTCGATTGCCTCAGCTTTAAAATAATCGCCGAAAGACCAGTTGCCGAGCATTTCGAAAAATGTATGATGATAAGTATCGGTTCCGACATCTTCGAGGTCGTTGTGCTTTCCGCCGGCGCGAATGCACTTCTGGCTGTTTGCCGCACGGGTATAATCTCTGCTTCCCGTGCAGAGAAAAACATCCTTGAATTGATTCATTCCCGCGTTTGTAAACAGCAGCGTTTCATCCCCGATCGGCACAACAGGCCAGCTCGGTACAAAAGTGTGTTTCTTTTCAATAAAAAAATCAATAAACGATTTACGTATTTGCGAAGCTGTTAACATTCAATACTCAAAATTAAATACTATTTTACACCAACCGCCGTGAGAATCTTTTCGCTGATTTCTTTAGCGAGTTTTTTATCTTCGATAAGAAGTTTCTTTGCGTTTTCTCTTCCCTGACCCAATTTCGTTTCGCCGTAGAGCAGCCATGCGCCGCTCTTTGCGATAACGCCGCAATTAACCCCAAGGTCGATCAAATCGCCTTCATAGCTTATACCGCTGTCGAACATGATATCGAATTCAGCTTCACGGAATGGCGGAGCGATTTTATTTTTCACAACTCTGGCCCGAACTCTGCTGCCGGTCGCTCGCTCGCTGTCTTTTATCGTCGATATTCTTCGAACATCAACTCTTACAGAACTGTAGAATTTCAGCGCGTTTCCGCCTGTCGTCGTTTCAGGATTGCCGAACATCACGCCGATTTTCATTCTTATCTGGTTTATGAAAATCAGAATCGTTTTTGTCTTGCTGATTACGCCCGTAAGTTTTCGCATCGCCTGGCTCATAAGTCTGGCCTGAAGACCGACGTGCGATTGCCCCATTTCGCCCTGCAACTCTGCCGCAGGCGTCAGAGCCGCGACCGAGTCGATAACTATAACATCGACCGCATTGGATTTAACAAGCATTTCGGAGATATCAAGCGCCTGCTCGCCCGTATCGGGCTGACTGACCAGTAAACCGCTTACATCAACTCCGATTCGCTTTGCCCATGTCGTATCCAGAGCGTGTTCGGCATCGATGAATGCCGCTACACCGCCTGCCTTTTGAGCCTGCGCGATTACGTGCAGCGCAAGCGTTGTCTTACCGCTTGATTCAGGGCCGAAAAATTCGATTATTCTGCCGCGGGGAATTCCGCATCCGCCCAAAGCGATATCAAGCGATGCGCAGCCGGTGGAAATACCTTCGATTTTGGCGTATCGGCTTTCATCCATCTGCATAATCGAGCCGTTGCCGTACTGTTTTTCTATCTGAGCGATTGCCCTTTCAAGAGAGCTGTTTTTTTCTGTCTGTTTTCCCTGTTTTTCATCCTTAATTTCTTCGGTCTTCTTCGGTTTACCAGCCTTAGCCATATTATCCCTTCCTGTCTTTCTATCTATATTGATTTTTAAATTTTAAGCTAACCTCTAAAAATTGTCATTGCGAGGAGTTTTGTGGCTGTTTAGCCCAAAAACAACGAAGCAATCTCAATCCTTCGAATTATTAGAGGTTCCCTTTAACTTTTAAATTTTAATTTATTCAACAGCGTATATATCGGACCGTCAGATGTCAACTGACTTTTATAAAATGACACACCGTCAATTTTTATCGTTGGCGCATCGACTTTTCCAAAATCAGCTATAATCTGCGGCAGAGTCCGGTCTTTAAACCCTTCCTTAATGCGCCCAAGCGTAAGGTGAGGACTAAAATCCCTCTGCTCCTTTTCGAATCCAATCAGCTCACACGCCTCTTCAAGCTCAGCGGCAAATTTTTGCAATATTTCGCTCGGCTTTTCAATTCCAAGCCAAATCACCTTTGGGGGCCTGCCGAAACTTCCGACTTTCGAAAATTCAAGTTCAAAACTATCGAAATTTTCACAAACGATTCCAAGCGTTTGACCAATTTCTTCCGCTCTGTCATCCTCTACATCTCCAAGAAACTTAAGCGTCAGATGGATCTGTTCAGGATTGACCCATTTTATCCCGGCCGGATTTTTCAGTTTGCGTTTAAGTTCCCCTTGCAGTTTTTCAATCCTGCCGCGAAGTTCACTGCTGATATCTGCCGCAACAAAACATCTCATAAAATTCGTATTTCGTGTATCGGCTCCGATTCTCGTTTCATTATTCGTTTTCCGTTTTACCTAACCGTAACGAGCCTCGCAACCGCAACCATTAGACGATTTTTAGAATTCCGTCATTTTTCTTAATTCGTTGAATCTTCTGTCTATTTCTGACCTGCCCGCCGAGGTAATCGCGGACAATGAAAAACCTTCAATAACAATCGAAGCTGTAACAGTTCCGTAAGCTATCGCGGTTTTAAGGAATTGCGAATCGGTTCTGCCGGAAGAGGCAAGATAACCCATCAATGCGCCGGCAAACGAATCTCCCGCGCCTGTCGGATCTTTCAAATCTGTGCTCGGGTACGCGCCAAGTACAAACCAGTTCCCGTCTTTGTCGAGAGAAATTGAACCGTTGGAGCCTTTCTTTATTATCACTGCTTTTGGGCCCATCTTAACAAGTTCTTTCGCCGATATTGCTAAATTATCGCAGCCGGTCAGCATTTTCGCTTCCCCTTCATTTAGTATCAATGCGTCAATTCTCGGCAATAGTCTTTTTAATTCATCACATTGTGCGTCAATCCAGCAGTTCATCGTATCTGCTACGACAAATTTCGGATTCGTTAATTGTTCAAGGAGCTGTTTCTGTAACGCAGGATGAGTATTTGCAAGGAATACATATTCGCTGTCCCTGAAATGTTCCGGCACAATCGGCGGCCGTTCTGAAAGAACATTAAGCTGCATCGCGTCTGTCAGTGCCTGGCTCATGTCGCCCTGGTACGAACCTTTCCACCTGAAAGTCTTGCTGCCCCGGCGAACTTCAAGCCCTGACAAGTTGACTTCACGACCGGCAAATACTTTTGTCAATTCAAACGGACAATCGTCACCGACCACTCCGACAAATCTCACCGGCGAAAAGAAACTCGCAGCCATCGAGAAATATACCGCTGAGCCGCCAACACAGCTCTCACTTTTGCCCATCGGTGTTGTTACTGTATCAATTCCTATAGATCCTGTTACAAGCAAACTCATTTTGCACTCCTAAAAATCTGAAAAAGTTTAACTCCCTTTTGAGTATTTTTTTATTACCTGCTCGATTCTGCTAATTGTAGCATTTATTCCCAGCATCTCAATCGATTCGAAGATCGGCAGCGAAATCGTCGTCCCGCAAATCGCAACCCTTAGCGGCTGCGCGACTTTGCCGAGCCCGACCTGCTTCTGCTCGGCTATCCTGCGAAGAAGATTCTCTATCGACTGCTCGCTTATTTCTTTCAGCTCAGCCAGCTTTTCTTTCAAAAGGCCGAGCATCGCAAGCCCTTCGCCGTCATTCTTTAACAGTACTTTTTCAATATCCTTTTGATCGTATTCTACTTTATCATCCGCTGTGAAAAGGAACCTGCTCTTATGATCGATTTCCGCAAGCGTTCTCGCACCGCTGCAAGCCTTTATAACTTTCCTGAGCAAAGTATCGTCGGCCACCGCCGCCGGCGAATTTACTGCCGCCAGAAAATCCTTGTACCGGCTCAATAATTTATCTTCATCGAGCATCTTTATATGCTCGGTGTTAAACGCTAAAAGCTTCTTGCGGTCAAAAAGACAATTTGTTTTATTGAACCTCGTCGGGTCAAATGAATCTATCAGTTCCTGCAATGTCATTATTTCTTTATCGATTGGAGCGCTGTAGCCCAACAAAGCGATAAAGTTCACCAGCGCCTCCGGCAGGAATCCGCTTTTAAAGAAATCAATTATATTGATTTCCGGAAGTTCGACTTTGAGATAAGCCGCCATCGCGTCAATCGCCGGAGTATCCGGCATAGCATCACCTGAAAGAAACTCTTCGATCTCGGCAACGCTTATTCCCCCTATCGCTGCGAGTTTTGCTTTATCCAGTCCTTGTTCCTTTTTTATAGCCGCTTTAAGAACTTTTGCCCGTTCACGTTTGGACATTTTGCCGCCGCCCTGGCTGACTATAACAGACAAATGGGCGTAAACCGGCGTCTTAAATCCAAATGCCTTTTGCATCGCGATATGCCCCGGCGTATTCATCAGATGTTCCTGCCCGCGGATTACGTGCGTAATGCCCATCAATTCATCATCGACAACACAGGCGAGGTGATATGTCGGAAATCCATCGCTTTTCTGGATTATAAAATCGCTTATCTCTTTGCCCCTAAACCGAACCTGTCCCCGAACAACATCCTCTACAATTATTTCTTCATCCGGCATACAAAACCGAACAACAACATCTCTGCCTGCGGCCTTCGCTTTTTCCGCATCAGCTTTTGTGGGAAATTCCTCTGGTCTTGGATATAAAAAATTCTGTTTTTTGTCCGATGCCTCTTTCCGCATCCGCTCTAATTCTTCCGCGGTATCGAAACAATAATATGCCTTACCCGCCGTCAAAAGCCGCTGTATATATTTGTCATAAATGTCGAGTCTTTCAGACTGGAAATATGGCCCTGCCGGCCCCCCGATTATAGGACCTTCATCCCATTTTATCCCAAGCCAGCTTAAATCGTCCATCACCTGCCTTGCAGCGGTGGGACTATTTCTGCTTTGGTCGGTATCCTCCATTCGAAGGATATATTTGCCTCCCGTGTTTTTCGCCCAAATCAGGTCAAAAAGTGCTGTTCGTGCACCTCCAATATGTAGATATCCGGTCGGAGAAGGTGCAAACCTCGTTACTGCCATTGAAAACCTTTCAAAAACGCTGTTATTTCGATAAATTTAAGTATAGAAAGGATTAAAGTCAAGCACATTAATAATAGATGGACCAAAACGGCAAAAGGAAAAAGGGATATTTAGGTCTGTTTTTTATTTAATTTTCTTACGTATCTTTTCTTTTTTAACTATTTGCTGTTTTTTCTATTGACAGAATGTTGGCAGTTTGTTATTTTATGTGTGTTATTGGTTAGAGCCAATAGATGGGCAATCATAATTATTTAGTAAAGCCATTATATTTTTTAGTATTTCATATCTTTTAGCCCACATTTGGCACTTTTTAGTCAGTACATTTTAAAGTTAGTGAGTTTTTTTTTCGATGTATCTTAGATTACCTCTTTGATTTAGTAAGTTTTTTTACAAATTAAACGAAATTGAATGTATTAAAAAGTGCTGCTTTCTCACACTTGTCATCCTGAGCGAAAGCGAAGGATCCGGGAAAATGGAATTACAGGACTTTTAATTAGGAAGTGAAAAAGTGCTGCCTTTCGGTTTAAAAATGATTTGCGCAGAGAGATTTGCCGAAAATCGACCTAAAACCGAACAGTTTAGAGTTAGATTTGCTCTTATAAATTAGTGAATGTTGCCGAAGACAGCGCTTTAAAGTGAATCTCTCGGCCAAGGATAAATGAAAGGACAACTTTATGGAAAGGCGAAAAATGAAAAAGAAAGGCTTTACACTGGTTGAGTTGCTGGTGGTTATTGCCATCATCGCGATGTTGCTGGCGATACTTATGCCGGCTTTGGGTAAAGTTAGACAGCTTGCCCAGCGTATCATGTGCAGCACAAATCTCTCAGGTCTCGGCAAAGCTATGCTGACCTACAGTAACGACGACAAGTACGAATCATTCCCAATCGGCGGCAGTTCCGGAGCATATTGGAACAGAGGCACCAGTGGAAAAGCTGGGAACAATTCGTTCGAATGGAACTGGACGGTTTTCAAAGAAAATGGCACTTCTAATACAACTAAATATGCCACACTCAGTTCTTGCTTGTATTTACTTGTTAAAATTGCGGATACAACACCAGACCAATTCATTTGCCCGGGCTCTGACAACAAAAAGTTCGAACTGAATAATTTTACACCAGACAATAATTACAAAACAGTCAGTTTTTCGGATGTTTGGGATTTCGGCGAACAAGAAGATGCTGTAAGTTCATTTAACATGGGAAAAGGCCACAATACCTATTCTTATCAGTTACCGTTACCTCTTCAAAATCAAACCAGCAATGTTTATCCTATTTCAACTACATCTAATCCTGCCAGACCAGTTATGGCGGATAGAAACCCATTCTGCCAGAGTCCTCTACCAGGTTCAGCAGGTTCTGCATATTTGTACAATTGGGACAGCGGTACTAATGGCAAAAAGATTTACCAGGAATCTTTACCGCAGGGAAATGCTCTTTACCATCAAAAAGAAGGTCAAAACGTTCTTTATGCCGATATGCATGCTAAATTTGAGAAAAGCGCAAACTGCGGAGTTCAGCAGGATAATATTTACACCTACTGGGGCAGAGCTTTAATAGACGATCCTCAGTCAGAAGAACAATTCAGGCAGTGTGGTAAAGGTGCTACAAATACAAGTAGTGATAAAACTGCTTTTGATAATCCGATGACAACCACCCAAGCCACCACAGATGGCAGCGCTACCATTCCACTTAATGAAGAGGACAGCTACCTCGTTTCGGATGTTGACGCTTATTAATCGTAAGTTACTACGATAAAGAAATAAGACTGTAATCAGGCTGCAGTCGCACCGGCCTTTCGCGATGAGTGAAAGGCCGGTTTGTTTTAATGAAGATAAAACATTGAATATCAAATATAAAAATTCAGGACCGGCCTACCGGTCGAACTAATTACAAATAGAACGGCCTTAATGCAAAACATTAAGGCCGTTCATATATCTTAATTTTTGATTTATTTATTTCACTTCGAGTATCGAATTATACTCGCCGTAAGGATTCGCTTCGACATTGCCGTTATACGGGTCCTGCTGCCATTGCCCGTCAACAACCATCCTGTAACGATATTTGCCCGGGGCCAGTTCCAGCGCCAATTCCCATTTGCCGTCCTTTGAAGGCGTCAATGCCGTCTGCTGAGGCTGCCAGTTATTAAAATCGCCTGCAATTTGGACCGATTTGGCTCGCGGATACAAAGTAACAAACCTGACCGACTTATCGAACTGACGAACGCCGTAAAAATCATTAAGTTTGCTGTCTATGTCCTTCTTTGCCTCAATCGGCTTTATCACAGCGGTTTTTTCTTTCGCCTTTGCCTGGTCCTTTAAACTCGCCAAAAGCTCCTGCGCCGATGTGCTGATCAGATCGAGATTATCGTCGAGAACCTGAACGATCTCTTTGCGTACCTGCGTTTTTTCTGTTTGTTTGTTCGCCGCCGCCACTATAGTCTGTTTAGCCGTCGCCGGTAAAGCCTGCCCTGAGCTTGCCGAAGAGGCGATGTTTTGTTTAGCAACAGCCGGCTCCACAATTTGTTTAACCGTTGCCGCTTTCTCCGCTGTAAGTTGAACTGCGGACTTCTGCTCTATGATCGTATCTGTCGCGATCAATTCCTGTGCAAGGCACTGAAAATCTTTATGTCCTCTGCTTGCCGGGTCGTACTCGCAAATCGGCTGGCCGAGACTTGCCGCCTCTTTAAGCCGCGTATTAAAATTGACCACCGTCTTGAACATCCTGCCCGCAAAATTCTTCCGCAGTTCCGCCAGTATCTCGCGCCCCATCTTCGTACGAATATCATACATGCTCGCCAAGATCATCACATTAATATGCTGCGAGCACTGCTTGCAAAGAATACTCAGCGTA
>JAKJEQ010000033.1:0-11106 GCA_022705345.1 Planctomycetota bacterium
TGTTCCGATACAGGTTTGAAAATGTTTGACGATAACCGGATAAGGGTGCGGCCCGCATGCAGTTCCGAAAAGATAAAAAGTGTCAGAAACATTTGCCGTCCAGTATCGAAGAGCTTCATTGATCGCGTCTTTCAAAGTTTCAGTTCCGCCTTTGACGGCAATAACTTCCGCGCCGCAGAGTCTCATTTTGTGGACATTTACGCTTTGGCGGTCAACGTCGATAGCGCCCATAAAAATTTTTGTCTGCATTCCGAACAAGGCGCCAATCATTGAAGTCGCAAGACCATGCTGGCCTGCGCCTGTTTCGGCGATGAGTTTTGTTTTGCCCATATATTTTGCCAAAAGTCCCTGGCCGAGACAATTATTAACTTTGTGAGCGCCGCCGTGGAGCAGGTCTTCGCGTTTGATGTAAACTTTAAAACCTACAAGTTCGCTGAAACGAGTGGCGTAATATAATGGTGTCGGTCTGCCGGCATAATCTTTATAAAGCACGTCAAGTTCGGCGGTAAATTTTTCATCTTTGTAAAATTTATAAAAGGCGTTTTCCATTTCCTCCAGCGCCGGGATTAATACTTCTGGAACGTAGAAACCGCCGAATTGTCCGAAACGACCGTTATGCTTCATCCCGCACCTTCTTCATTTGATTTAAAACTATATAGGGTTTAATTTTATTCATTTTAATTTCCAATTTCTCAGGCGAAATTATTCGAATACAGGAAGGTGCGGGAATCATTGTGCACCTTTGCCAGTAATGACGGATTTGATTTTTCCGAAAAGCTCCGCCATTCTTTTGTGATCTTTTTTGCCCGGATTACTTTCGATTCCGCTGCAAATATCTATTCCATAAAAGCCCTGGCTGATAGCTTCAGAGACATTTTCACTTGTGATGCCGCCTGCGAGAAAAGTTCTGCCGAATTTATGCCCAGTCAGTTGAGGCAGCAGCTTCCAGTTAAACCTCTCGCCTGTGCCGCCGTAAAATGCCGGATGATACGCATCGAGCAGAAGGGCGTCAGTAGCGAAATTGCGAGCATACTCGATATCCTTGCCGTCTTTTATGCGGATGGCTTTGATGACTTTTGCCGACATATTGTCGAGCGATGCGCAAAACCCGGGGCTTTCATCGCCGTGGAGCTGAACCCAGTTAAGCATTAACTGGGTTGCAGTCTTTCGGATGAAGTCGGTGTCTTCGTTTATAAACAGCCCGACAACATCGACATACGCGGGCAGTTTTCTAATAATCTGTTCAGCCTTTTTAGGTTCGATATAGCGAGGACTTTTCGGATAGAAGTTAAAACCGAGCAAATCCGCGCCGAGCTGAACGGCAGACATAGCATCGTCGGAATTAGTGATGCCGCAAATTTTTACTTTTGGAATCATCATTGCTTTGTTCCATTCGAAATTTCAATTAATATTTCCAGACAATTCGCCGCCGCTCCGGAATCGACAGAATCAGCGGCTTTTTTAAAGCCCTGATGCAAATCGGCGGCCAAGTCTGCCACCATTATAGCCGCTGCGGCGTTTAAAAGCACCATATCTCTGGCCGGGCCTTTATTTTTTTTGTAAAGAACATCTTTTATCATGCCTGCATTATAGTCGGCGTTACTTCCCGCAAGCTCGGCCATTTTCGGCGACTGAATGCCGAATTCATCAGGAATTATTTTGTAGGATATTTTTTTTCTGTCTTTAATTTCTACCACTTTTGTAGGAGAAGTAATACTGATTTCATCAAGGCCGCTGCCGTGAATTATCATAGCTCTTTTCAGGCCGAGAATTTCGAATGTTTCGGCAATTCTGTCAAGCAGCGACTCTTCGGGCACGCCCATAACCTGGGCCTGGGCGCCGGCGGGATTTGCAAGCGGGCCTAAAATATTAAATGCTGTCCTGAAGTCGAGACTTTTTCTTATCGGCTGAACAAACTTCATCGCAGGATGATGCATCGGTGCGAACATAAAACCTATGTGAGCCTTTTCAATACATTCGGCAACGACATCGGGCGTACAATCGATTTTAACGCCCATGGCTTCAAGTACGTCGGCAGAACCGGATTTGCTCGTTATGCCTCGGTTTCCGTGTTTGGCGACATACGCCCCTGCGCCTGCCGCGACAAACGAAGCGGCTGTCGAGACATTAAAGGTTTTCAGCGGAGCGCCGCCTGTGCCGCAGGTGTCTATCATAAACGGAATATTGGTTGTTACTCTAACAGCGTGGTTTCGCAAAGATTGCGCAAGGCCTGCGAATTCACCGGCGGTCGCTTTTTTCATTCGCATCGCAGCCAGAAACGCCGCGATTTGGACTTCGGCTACTTCGCCTTTAAATATGGTATCGAGCAAATCTTTGGCCTGGTCGTACTTTAAATCTCCGCCTTCGAGCAGTATCTCAAGATATTGTGTAATTTTTGTCATAATGCAACTCTCCTTGTCTTTAAAGAAATGGTTAATAGGTTTTGTATAATTTTTCCTCCCGATGGAGTGAGTATGCTTTCAGGATGGAACTGAACGCCGAAAATTGGTTTTTCTTTGTGTTCAATACCCATCACAATATTATTATATTGCGCTGTAACTTGCAGGCAATCCGGCATTTCTACAGCGCAAAGACTGTGATACCTGCCAGCCTGGAGAGGATTTTCCACGCCCTGAAAAATCCCTTTTTCACAATGCGATACTTTTGAGGATTTACCGTGCATAACTTTGGGAGCGTGGCCGATTGTACCTCCGAAATATTGAACTATCGCCTGGTGGCCGAGGCAGACTCCGAAAATCGGCAGCCGGTCCTGGAAATATTCAATCGCTTCGAGCGTAACGCCGGCACTGGAAGGATTGCCGGGGCCGGGGGAAATTACCAGCAGGTCAGGCTCAAACTGTTTTTCGATCTCTTTCAAATTTTCCAGCGGCGTATCCGCGCGATACACTTTTGCGATGCAGTCTCTTTTGCAGAAATCATCGACAAGGTTGTATGTAAACGAGTCAAAATTATCGATAAACAAAACTTTGGGCTTCATAATTAATTACCTCGCACTGCCCGCAGGCAGGAATTCGCTTTATGCTGAGTTTCGTCAAATTCTGTCTTCGGTACGCTGTCGAACACGATGCCCGCTCCGGCTCGGATATAAGCGGTATTGTCTTTTATCTGCATTGACCGGATAGTGATGCAACTGTCGAACTGGCCGTCAACCGTCAAATACATTACAGCTCCGCCGTAATAACCGCGTTTATTTTTTTCGAGCTTGCGAATAATTTTCATCGCTTCGATTTTCGGTGCGCCGGTCAGAGTTCCCATATTCATCGTCGCAAGATACGCGCTTAATGCGTCAAGCTCATCTGCCAGAGTGCCTTTTACGTTACTCACAAGATGCATAACCGATTCGTATTTTTCAACCACCAGGAGCTCATTAACTATTCGCGTGCCTTTTTTGGATACTCTTGCGATGTCGTTGCGGGCAAGGTCAACGAGCATCATATGCTCGGCAAGTTCCTTGCGGTCGAGTTTCAATTCAGCTTCATATCTGAAATCTGTGTCGGGGTCAAGTTTGCCGTCAATCTTGCCGCGCGGCTTTGTGCCGGCAATCGGCCGAATTTCAACCTGTCGATTGTGCGTGCCGCTTACTCGAAGATTAAGTTCGGGGCTTGCGCCGGTGAGGACAGTATTAGGAGTATTTATGTAGAACATATAAGGCGATGGATTTAACTTGCGAAGTCTTTTATAAACATCCAGCGGCTCATCAGGGCACGGTTCAATAATCGTCCTGCTCGGGACAACCTGAAATATATCGCCTTCAACAATGTGCTTTTTGGCGGTCTCAACTATTTGTTCGTATTCGGCTTGCGAAGTATCGGTTGTTGAATTAGTCAAAGATCCGCTGTGTTTCGCAGGCTCAGGTATTTCCTTTTTTAAAGCGTCGAAGTATGAAAGAAAACAATTTTCCGCATCTTTCATAATTTCATTTTTATCATCGTTTGTCACCAGCACATTGACCACTACGTATGATTTGCCTGTTTTATGATCCATCAGGAAAATATTATCCGCGAAATAAAGTTCATAATCGGGGACGTCTATCAGGGCGGATTGATTGGCAGGCAGCTTTTCGAACTGGTCTATAAAATCATAACTCAAAGCGCCAAGCATCCCGCAGGTAACCCGAAAAGGTTTGCCGGAAAGCTCAAAAGCAAAATTTACCGCCCGAATTACATCCATCTGATTTGTCGATTTGAGTCGGGACTGTTCGTCAATGATGCTGCTTTCAATATTTAGATTGCCGGTTATTTTGTCAGTCTCGAATTTTATCTCTTTACAGAAATTAAATCGCTCTCTTGCGGAGGTTTCAAAATATTTAATCATTCTCCTGCCGATGGGACTTAACGCCGCAATTTGAAAATCTCTGCCTTTACCGGAAAGATACAATGCAGGATTGGCGGTGCCGAAGGTCAGTTCTCCTTCGTCTTTGCCTGCGAGATGATCTTTGGATTCGAGCAGGCAGCAATGTTTTTTTCTGCCGTAATCGCTGAGTTTGGCAAAAAAATCGACAGGCTCTGCCGTTTGGATTTCTTCGACCAGGGGAATTATCTGTCCTGTTTTGGCCCCGTTTATCTTATTATTTAGTTCTCTCATATTTTCTCACAATAAATTTTGAATATATACATCCCGTTAGACCTGTCCTGCATCTTAAACAAGACTATGCTTTTTTTTGTATTCCCAAATCAAAACAGGTCTAACGGGATACAAAAAAAAACGGCTTGTCGTTGCCAACAAGCCGTGAAATTATTTCTATATTCAATTGTCTGTATATTTAGACTATGCTCACCGCTCGTCAGCTATTTTCGACGAGTCGCCACCAACCAAACGAATAATTTCTATGTTTCAGTGTCATAATCTTTAAATATAATACCAATATTGCCGGTTTTTGTCAAGTGCATAGTAAAAATTTTTGTTTGCTTGCGGAATGAGCGGTTTTTACGTATATTATCACATTCAAATTTTAAAAATGGAGCCAAAAATGAGTATTATGAAATATGATGCGTCTTTACCGTACAAAGTAGCTGATATCTCTCTTGCCGAATGGGGCAGAAGAGAACTGAATCTTTCCCGCAATGAAATGCCGGGGCTTATGGCTCTTCGGGCAAAATACGGGAAAGAAAAGCCGTTGAAAGGCTTCAAAATCAGCGGCTCGCTTCATATGACAATGCAGACCGCGATGCTGATTGAGACTCTCGTCGAGCTGGGCGCAAAAATCAGATGGGCATCGTGCAACATATTCAGTACTCAGGACCATGCCGCCGCAGCAGTCGCCAAAGAAGGCCTTGCCGCGGTATTTGCATGGAAAGGCGAATCTCTTGAAGAATACTGGTGGTGCACCGAGCAGGCGCTTATTTGGCCGGACGGCACAGGGCCGGATTTGATTGTCGATGACGGCGGAGACGCGACATTGTTCGTTCATCAGGGTGTGAAAGTTGAGAAAGACCCGTCTCTTTTGGACAAGCCCTGCGATAACCACGAAATGCAGATTATTATGAATCGTCTCAAGGCATCTTATGCAGAAAATCCGCATAGATGGACAAAAGTTGCTTCTGCGATTAAGGGCGTTTCTGAAGAAACCACAACAGGCGTTAATCGTTTATATCAAATGCAAAATGACGGCACACTTTTGTTCCCGGCGATTAACGTCAACGATTCTGTCACAAAATCAAAATTCGATAACCTTTACGGCTGCCGTGAGTCTCTTGCAGATGGCTTGAAAAGAGCGACCGGAATTATGGTTGCCGGCAAGTGCGTTGTAGTTTGCGGTTATGGCGATGTAGGAAAAGGCTGCGCTCAATCGATGAGGGGCTTTGGCGCAAGAGTTATCGTCACGGAGGTTGACCCGATTTGTGCATTGCAGGCCGCGATGGAAGGTTATGAGGTAAAAACCCTCGAGCAGGTTGTCGAAGAAGGCGATATTTTTGTAACAGCGACAGGCTGCTGTAACGTGATTCGCGGCGAACATATGGAAAAAATGAAAAATGAGGCGATTGTCTGCAACATCGGGCATTTCGATCATGAAATTCAAATGTCATATCTCGAAAAAAATCCTAAATTCAAACGCGAGAATATTAAACCGCAGGTTGATAAATGGATTCTTTCTTCAGGCAAAAGCGTTATCGTTCTTGCAGAGGGCAGACTTGTAAATCTCGGCTGCGCGGCAGGGCATCCGAGTTTTGTAATGAGCAATAGTTTCACGAACCAGAGCCTTGCACAAATAATGCTCGCCAAGGGCGGCCTGGAGAAACGAGTTTATACACTTCCGAAGAAACTTGACGAAGAAGTTGCAAGACTGCATCTTGGAAGATTGAATGCCTGCCTGACAACGCTGACGCCCGAACAGGCTAAATATATCGGTGTTCCTGTTGAAGGACCTTTTAAATCAGAACACTACAGGTATTGATTTACGCTGATACGTTCTGCTCATAAGGAATAATGCTTATATGCCCGTTCTTTTCAAGAATGGCATACTTGATCTGCTCCAGCTTTTCAAGGCCTTTGTCAGCTCTGGCCGTATCGAGAATATCTTCAAGGTCCGTTCTTGAGCGGGCGATATTTTCTTTTTGAATTTTTCCATCATAAATCAAAACAGTAGGCACGCCATCGATTGCCTTGTCGAAAACACTCCATTTTGATTTAAAGATTGAAAAAATAATATCAATAAGGATAAGCGTTGAAATTACTATAATTGAATTGGTAATAGAGTTATCTTCGCCAGTCAGGCCGGTTGAGGCTGCTTCACTTATAATCAGCAGTAGTATAAAGTCGAAGCTTGTCATCTGTCCCATAGTGCGTCTGCCGCTGAAGCGAATCAGTATTAACAAAAATATATAAACTGAAACAGCTCTAATTACAGATTCCATAATTGACTTTCAAGGATAAACAAATTGAGAGAAATTTATATAGATGCCGTTATGTTCGATAGTTCCTTTTAATAGTCCTCTTGCGGTCGGCTTAAAACTGACAACAATTTCTGAAGGTTGGCGTTCATCGACCATAAAGATATAGCGAATCTGGTTATTTGCGTAATATATTCTTTCCGGTGCGGGCGTGAAAGAAACAGAATCTATCTTATCGATAAATTCTTTCGCTATCCCAATTACAGGTCTGCTTCCGGGCGGCAAAATTATCTCTATTTTAGAATTATTGCCGTATCGCAGAAACCTGTTAAAAGTAATGTTAAGATTTTCCTGCCTGTGTGAGGTTTCGCTGACCGGACCTTTTCCAAATACCCCAAATAATGCCGCTAAAGTAAACAGCAAAAGAATGCCCCAGAAAACGCGTTCGATATGCCAGAATTTTTTCTGGAATGTTATGTCATCGTTAATTTCTAATGGCAATGTATAATCCTGTATTAACACCGGGTACAAACGGGAATTTTCCAGAAATACGCGTTAATGTAAATCGGGGAAACATTTATATTACCATAGGATTTTTATGTATTCGATAAACCAAACCATCAACTTGAGGATACCCTTTTAAGGATTTACTCCGATTGTCGCTGAGTATTGAAATTCTAAGATGGAATAAAAAAATTCATTTTTTGAACGGAGGTCGCTATGGGACTTTTACGATGGGCAATTATTTTCTTTGTAGTCGCGTTGATTGCAGCTTTATTTGGATTTACCGGAATTTCGTCTGCCGCTTCGGGCATAGCTCAAATTTTATTTTATGTATTTCTTGTGCTATTTCTCGTGTTCCTGCTTTTTGGTTTTCTGCACAGGCCGAGAATTCACTAAATGGATGAGCTAATAATTTCCAGACGAAGTGTTTTAAAGTTTGCTGCCGCATCGTTAGTTTCGGGCGCAGCACACAGGCTTTATGCAGACTCAAATAAACCAAATGAAAATTTCGGAAAGGAAAAAACTATGGAAATAAACATTTTTGCGGGCGCTTATGAAAATGGTCAATATACACTTCCGGAACTGCCGTATGATTACGACGCTCTCGAACCGTTATATGACCAGGAGACCGTCAGGATTCATCACAATAAACATCACGCCAAGTATGTCAAGGGTTTAAATGACGCACTTTCAAAACTTGAACAGGCACGTAAGGAAAACGATTATACTCACATTCAGGCGATTTCCAACGCACTTGCGTTCAACGGCAGCGGGCATGTTTTGCATACGTTGTTCTGGCATTCAATGAAACCCGGCGGAAATGGCGGAAAGATCCCAAATGATTTTAAAACTGCTCTGGATGAAAGTTTCGGGTCTTCAGACGCAGCGTTAAAGCAATTCGCCGCTGCGTCAAAAGCTGTGGAAAGCAACGGCTGGGGGATCCTTGCTTATGAGCCTATAGCTCAAAAATTATTGATACTGCAGTGCGAAAAACATCAAAATCTGACTATCTGGGGAGTCGTGCCTGTGCTGGTGTGCGATGTGTGGGAACATGCTCATTATCTTAAATTTCAAAACGATCGTGCCAAGTGGGTAGATAATTTTATGCAGCTTGCGAATTGGGATTTTGCCTCCCAGAGGCTTGAAGAAGCAAAAAACTGTGCAATGGCAATTCGAAGATAAGAGAACTGATTAATTTATTTTTACAAAATCCGTCTAGAAAGAAGGTGCCGGGATGAAAGCCATAGTTTTCAATGATATTGGCGATATTAAACTGGATGATGTTGAAGAACCGAAAATACAGCATCCTCAGGATGCGATTGTAAAAATAACGGCCAGCGCAATTTGCGGAACTGATCTGCACATTGTGCGCGGGACGCTGGGGCCGATGATTCCAGGTACGATTCTCGGGCATGAGGGTGTCGGAGTAGTGGAACAGGTCGGCAAAGAGGTACGCAATTTCAGGCCCGGCGACAGGGTCGTAATAGCATCGACAATAGCCTGCGGATTCTGTTCATATTGCAGAAGCGGATATTATTCACAATGCGATAACGCTAATCCCAACGGCCCTAAAGCGGGTACGTGCTTTTTTGGCGGACCGAAACTTACAGGTCCGATCGATGGTTTGCAGGCAGAGAAAGCCAGAGTGCCGTTTGCGAATGTGGGTCTTGTAAAAATACCTGATGACGTGAGCGATCGAGAGGCTATTGTACTTTCGGATATTTTGCCGACAGGTTATTACGGCGCTGATATGGCCCGAATAAGACCCGGCAGCACGGTAGCTGTCTTTGGGTGCGGGCCGGTCGGATTGTTTGCGATCAAATCCGCGTTCCTGATGGGCGCTCCGCAGGTTTTCGCGATAGACAGAATCACCGAGAGACTTGAAATCGCCCAGAAGCTGGGCGGCGAAATTATCGACTTCGACAGCGAAGACCCGGTTGAAGCTGTGTTTCATATGACCGGCGGAATCGGAGTCGACAGAGTAATAGATGCGGTTGGAATCGATGCCTCTCATCCTGTCAAAGGCCCCGGCTGGAAACATGAAAAAGAAATGAAACAGGAATTTTTAAAAGAAGTTGAAGAAATCGCTCCGGAGACCCATCCCGACTGGCAGCCCGGCGAAGCGCCAAGCCAGGTTCTTAACTGGGCAATCAAAATTATTGCAAAAGCAGGCACACTTTCTCTGATTGGTGTCTATCCGCAGAAAATGCAAATTTTCCCTATCGGCGAGGCAATGAATAAAAATCTAAAAATCAGTATGGGCAACTGCAATCATAGAAAATACATCCCGATGCTGATTGAGCTGATTCAAAACGGCGAAATAAAACCCAACCAGATAATTTCGAATGTTGAGCCGCTTACCGCGGGCATAGAAGCATATAAAGCTTTCGATGAACGAAGGCATGGCTGGATTAAAGTAGAACTTATATCGTCTTGAAAAACCATAGAAGTAAGGGTACAAAGATGTAAGGATTGATTATCCTGCCATTGTGTCCTTACTTCTTTACATCTTTACTCCTTTTTATTATATTCCAAACTATGTGGGAACATTTTGCTCATCAGTCTGATATTGGGATAAGGGCCAAAGCCGCTGTTTTAAGCAGGGCTTTCGAAGACGCCGGTCTGGGCCTTACGGCTATTATCACCGACCCGGAGGACGTGGAAACATTGCAGCCTGTCAATATAGAATGCGGCGGGGAAAATGAAGAAGAGCTGTTTTTCAACTGGATGGGCAGGATTATTTATGAAATGGATACTCGGAAAATGCTCTTCGGCAGATATGAAGTGAAAATTGATAATCGAAAGCTTTCAGCAATCGCATGGGGTGAAAAAATAAATTTTGAAAGGCATTCACCGGCGGTAGAGCCGAAAGCAGTAACCTTAAACCAATTAAGCGTAAAAGAGGAAAATAAAGAATGGACTGTTCAATGCGTGATTGATGTATAAAAAAAAATTAAAAATTAAAATTATTAAATTATTCAAACTGACCGATTCAGCGGTTGAGATTGCCACGGCTGTCTGCGGACAGCCTCGCAATGACACAAAAACGCCATTTCTGTCATTGCGAGGAGTCCCGTTTCGGGACGACGAAGCAATCTCAAACCATAAATTATATTTTATTTAAATTCTCTGTGTTCTCGGTGTTCTCTGTGGCTATAATAATTTTATAACTCTCTGGCAATTATGGTTAAACCTGAACTAAAAAGGATTTCTGAATATTGCTGGCGAATCGAGCCGGCCGGCAAAATGAAAGTACCCGGCGTGATTTTCGCCGACAATACTTTGATTAAGGATATAGATGAAAAAACTCTGACGCAGGTCAGCAATGTCGCCGCTTTGCCGGGAATAGTAAGAGGTTCTTTCGCTATGCCTGATGCGCATATGGGCTATGGGTTCTGTATCGGCGGTGTTGCTGCTTTCGACCCTGACGCGGGCGGGGTAATTTCAGGCGGAGGCGTTGGTTTCGATATTTCATGCGGAGTGAGAACATTTCATACAGGAATGACAATCGACCAGTTAGAAGGCAATAAAGAAAATCTTGCCAATGCTCTGTTCAGAGATATTCCCGCAGGCGTCGGAAGTACAGGCACGATAACCCTGACAAGCGAAGCGATTGATAATATGCTTACAGGCGGCGCCGTGTGGGCTGTCGAAAAAGGTTTCGGCGTAAAGGATGACCTCGACTACGTCGAAGAGCACGGCATGATAAAGGGGGCGATGCCCGGAAAAGTTTCCCCTGATGCCAAACACA
>JAKJEQ010000033.1:11116-16262 GCA_022705345.1 Planctomycetota bacterium
GGAACGCTCGGCAGCGGAAATCATTATCTTGAAGTTCAGAAGGTAATTGAAATTTACGATGAGAAAATCGCGGAAGGTTACGGCATCAAAAAAGGCGACTGCATGGTAAGTATTCACTGCGGTTCTCGCGGTCTCGGCCATCAGATTGGCACTGATTACCTGCGGCAAATGGCGCACGAAGCGACAAAGTACGGAATCGAACTGCCCGATAGAGAACTGGCGTCAGTGCCGGTGAACAGTCCGCTCGGCCAGGATTATCTTGGCGCAATGCGCGCGGGCATAAATTGTGCCCTTGCAAACAGGCAGATTCTTACCTCGCTTGTACGGAAAACTTTTGCGAGAATTTTTCCGCAATCCGATTTGAAAATGCTTTACGATGTCAGTCATAACACAGCTAAATTGGAAGAGCATGAGGTAAACGGCAAAATGAAACACCTGCTCGTTCATCGCAAAGGCGCTACTCGCGCTTTCGGCCCCGGCAGCAGCGACTTGCCGCCGAGGTATAAATCTTTTGGCCAGCCTGTTCTTATCGGTGGAACGATGGGAACGGCTTCGTATATTCTTGCCGGAACGGCTGAAAGTGAAAAGCTCGCATTCAGCTCCGCCTGTCACGGCGCAGGCAGAAGCATGAGCAGAACAGCGGCATCGAAACACTGGCAGGGCAGACAATTGATAAATCAGCTTGCGGAAAGAAAAATAATAATTAAATCCCGTTCAATGAGGGGTCTTGCCGAGGAAGCCCCGGATGCCTATAAAAATGTAAGCGCGGTAGTTGAGGCGACATCAAACGCCGGCCTCGCGAGAAAGGTCGCGAAGTTAGTGCCCCTGATTTGCGTTAAGGGTTGATTCCTCTAAAGATAGTTTTTTTTCAGCTTTCACCTTCAAAATACCTGACACAACTCCCGCTGCCCCAATCGCAAAAAATACGGCAGATGTAATGAATAAAGCGAAACCTACATCTTTATCCGGTTTTTCGGTTATAGTGGAATAAATTGCTACCGCTATAAAACCTAAACTCATAATTAAAAAAGTAATTCCTGTACAGAGGCTCTTTATCCAACTTGATTCTTTCTTCTTAAACGGTTTTAATTCTGATAACGGCGTTCCTTTTTCAATTGCAGCCATAATCTGCTGATGTTCAAGCCGCTTTTTATTTAAGAAATACCAGAAAAGTGCAATAATAAAAACTATAACGATGATAAATGGCATGGAACCTATAATAAAAGGCCAAGAACCGATATCCACATTCGCTCCATCAGGCCCGCCGGCTTTAACCGTTAAAGCTAATATTTGTGGAAACATATAAATATCCTTTCAATTTAAAAAAGCTTGCGATTTTGCCTGTTAGTCGCGAGAATTGTCATAAAGGTTTCAAAAAAATGAAACTTTTGAGCTTTTTAAGGCGACTAACTCACAAAAAGGACAATTTTTGAGTTCGCAAACAGCTAAAAATGATAAAGAGGGTTTTCTGCATCGGCTGGTCAGCGGTGACAGCCGGGCTTTTGCTGATTTTGTAAGTAAATATCAGCAGGAGGTATTCCTTTGCTGCCGGACTCTCGGTTTAAATAATGATGAATCGGAAGATGTAGCAAGTGAGGCATTTATGGCGGCATATCGAGGAATTAAAAAGTTCGCAGGCAGATCGAAGCTGAACACCTGGCTTTGGAAAATAACATATAACAAAGCGATGAATTGTCTTCGCGAAAAAATACGCAGACAGAATCTTCAGCTAAAACTGCAAAGTGATTATATCGAAAATTCTTCAAAGACGACTTTTGCCGAAAATGGGGAATTTGTCTGGAACTCGGTAAGAAAACTTCCGGCAGACCAGGCACTGGCGATTTTATTATTTTATAGGCAGGAAAAAAGCATTAAAGAAATCGCGGATATAATGCAGAAAAATCAAAATACGGTAAAAATAAATTTATTCAGAGGGCGGGAAAAGCTCAAGGAATTATTAGCCGATAAGGTTCGGGAGTATTGATATGGAATTTAATGACAAAACATTTGACCAGATATTGCAAAAAGGTCTGAAAAAATATAACGAGCCGATTAACAATCATTTTGCACAGGAGCTTTTGGCAAGGATTGAAAAGATAGAACAGCAAAAAGCTTTAAGAAGAGTTCTCATCCAGGAAAAAGCCTCATTAGCGGCTTTCATATTGCTGCCGATAATTATCATTGCAATGATGATAGTGTTCGCGTCGGTAATCGCAAATGCGGGAAACCTGATTACAGGGTTAGTTCCTTCGATTTTTGTATTGCTGAAATTAATGATTAAACAATGGCAAATGATTGTATATTATTCGACAGCAGCCTTAATTTGCCTTTACGTCTTATACCAAACACTCGCAGCCGAAAACTGATTATTTTTCCAGCGCAATTAAATCTTCATAGCTTTGGCGTTTGCGGATAATTGAAAAATTATTTCCATCAACAAGCACTTCAGCAGGAAGACGTCTTGCGTTATAATTGCTCGCCATCGTGTAGCCGTAAGCGCCCGCTGTAAAAATAGATATTAAATCGCCTCGTTTGACCGGCGGCATTGCCCTGTCTTTTGCGAAATAATCAGCACCTTCGCAGATCGGCCCGACAACATCCACAAATTCCAAATCCTTGATATCGAGCTTTTCAGTTCTTTTTACAAATGAAAATTCTTTCGCGACTTTTGCAGGCCAGATAAAATGAAACGCCTCATACAGGCAAGGCCTGATTAAATCGTTCATTCCCGCGTCAACGATAACAAATTTTTTGCTGCCGCCTTGTTTGAGATATAAAACTTTCGTCAGCAAAATGCCCGCGTTGGCGATAATGCTTTTGCCGGGTTCGAGCACGAGTTTCAAATTTTTATCTTTAAGCAGCGGAACAATCCCCCCGGCGTAATCGGCTGCGCTTGGCACAGTATCGCTGACATAAGCAGCTCCATATCCGCCGCCCAAATCGATCATTTCAATAGTGAACCCTTTATTCCGCAGTGAATCTATCAGAGGCAGAACTTTCGTTATTGCTTCACAATAGGGATCGATGGTTTTCCCGCCTGAGCCGAGGTGAACGTGAATAGCGCACAGACTTACGTGTTCGTTTTTGCCGTACTGAGCAAAAACTTTTTCAGCACGTTCTATATCGACTCCGAACTTGCTTTCCTTTTTTCCGGTTGTGATATATTTGTGCGTTTTGGGATCAACATCAGGATTGACCCGAAGCGCGGCTTTAGCTTTTTTGTCTGTTTGTTTCGAAAGGCTGATAAGATTTTCAAGTTCCGCTTCCGATTCAATATTGAAATAACCTATGCCGGCGTTTAGCGCGGCAATGATTTCTTCGTCAGTTTTGCCAACACCTGCAAAAACGATTTTGCTCATATCGACTTTTGTCTGCTGTGCGCGGAAAAGCTCGCCGCCGCTGACAATATCAAAACCGCTTCCTTCATCTGCGAGCATTTTTAAAATATTAATATTTCCGCAGGCTTTAATTGAATAGCAGATAGTCGTATCAAGCCCACCGAAAGCTTTCTTAATTTTTCTGAAATGGTCTAAAATCGTCGCTTTGCTGTACACATAAACAGGTGTCCCGACAGAGGCCGCGATTTTCTGAACATTCACATCTTCGGCGTACAATTCGCCATTTTTATATTGGAAGAAATCCATTTTTCTTATTTCCTTAATTCTTTACAGCTTTTTAAAAGCCAGTTAAACCATTTATCCATACCGGCCGTAGTTTTAGCCGAAATCTCGAAAATTTTCAATTGTTTATTTAATTTTCGAGCATCGCGTTTGGCTTTGCTTATTTTGAAATCCACATGTTTTGCGATATCCATTTTGTTAATCAGCAGCACATCAGCCTGAGCAAACGATCCCGGATACTTCGCGCACTTGTCATCTCCTTCAGCGGTCGAGAGCACAACTACTCGCCGCAGCTCACCCAAATCGAAATCAGAAGGACAGACAAGATTGCCGACATTTTCAATAACAAGCACATCGAGTTTTTCAGCGTCTAATTTATGAAACGCTTTTGTGATTTGCTCCGCGCTCAAATGACAAGCGCCTTTGGTTTCAATTTGAACTGCCTGCAAGCCTGTTTTGCGGATTCTGTCAGCGTCATATTCGGTGTAAAGGTCGCCTTCTATAACTGCAATATTCAATTTGTTTTTCAAGGCCTTGGCGGTCTGTTCGAGAATTGTTGTCTTGCCGCTTCCCGGCGAAGAGATCATATTGATGCAAAGAATATTATTCCTTTTAAAATATTTCCTGTTCGCTGATGCGAAATCTTCATTTTTTGCCAGAATCTTTTGTTCAATTTTAATTCTCATTATGTTAGTCCGTGTAAGTCAGTGTATTTAAAAGTCCGTGTCCTTCAGTGTACTTCGAATTCAATTTCTTCAAGCAATAGCGGCGCATCTTCGCCGATGTCGAAATCGCTTTTGCCGCACCTGGGGCATTGAGGTTCATACAAATCATAATCGAATTTTTTGCCGCAGGTTTTGCATTTCGCTTTTAGCGGGATGTGTTTAATCTTGAGTTTAGCGCCTTTACAGATCGTTCCTTCTGCCGCTGCTTCGAAAGCGAATTCCATCGCTTCATCGTTGAGGGCGTTCATCTGACCGCAGCTTATTACAACCCTGACAACTCTGCCTTTTTTCGACGGAACCTGTGAAAGGATTGATTCGATTATGTTTTCCGCTACCATTGCCTCGTGCATCAGCAAATCCTTGGCAGCTCTCTGCCGTAAGGCATTTGTACGATTCGCCTGCCTTTTATTTTTGTGATTAATTCGACTACGGGTTCTTCTGTTTTTACAACCTGCCCGATGATGGCCGCGTTGCTGCCGTTTTTGCTGCGTTTGCAGATATCAAGGCACTTATCTGCTTTTTCCGGTGAAACGACTATTAAGACTTTTCCCTCGTTTGCGATTTCAAGAATATCGAAACCCAGCATATCCGCCGCCGCTCTTGTCGATGGATTTACCGGTATAAAATTCTCGTCGATTTCTATCCCGCAGTTTGTCTGGCTGACTATTTCATTTAAAGTCGCCGCCAGCCCTCCGCGTGTCGGGTCGCGCATAAATTTTATTTCTGCCCCCAGCCCGTCGATTACATTTCTGCAAATATCAGCGACCGATCCGCAGTCGCTTTGAATTTCAGTTTCGAACT
>JAKJEQ010000034.1:0-15730 GCA_022705345.1 Planctomycetota bacterium
ACGCCGGTGGTAATTTCGGGGATTTCGGCTCGGCTGTGGAATCGGTTACGCTGATGGATAACGAAGGAAAGGTTTTTGAAAAATCCAAACCTGAGCTTTCATTCGATTACAGGCAGACGAATATAACCGTAAAAGTGATTCTTGCGGCTAAATTGAAATTGGCCGAGGCGGATCCCGAGCAGCTTCTGCGGTCGGTAAAGGAAGTATGGATTTATAAGAAGAACACGCAGCCATTGAATATGAAAAGCGCGGGATGTGTTTTCAAAAATCCTCGCGGCATGAGCGCGGGCGCGATGATTGACCGCTGCGGGCTGAAAGGAACAAGAATCGGCGGCGCAAGCGTCAGTGAAAAGCACGCTAATTTTATCGTTGCTGAAAAAGGATGCAAGAGCAGCGATGTGATTTCGCTTATAGATTTAATCAAAAAGAAAGTAAAAGATAAATTCGACGTTTCGCTCGAACTTGAGATAGAAATCTGGTAACGAAATCGTAATTCGGTTTCGGTTGCGAAGCTCGTTTCGGTTGTGTCGAATGTAATTCGGCTCCAGACAGCGACCTTTGACGATAGACGGAACAAGCAGCGTAACCTAATTAACGAAATACGAAAATGGATGGCATAAAATTAAATGGATTTAAAGATAAACGGTAGTTTAAAAGTTGCGGTATTGATGGGGGCGGTGGGCTCTGAGCGTCAGGTAAGCCTGACAAGCGGAAAGAGCGTTGCTGATGCTTTAAGAAAAATCCCCTCGCTGGAAGTAATCGAACATGATTTCATGCCGGACAAGCCAAGTATCCTCGACGATAAAAGCATCGATGTTTTTTTTCTTGTTTTTCACGGCGAATTCGGCGAAGGGGGCGATATGCAGGAAATCTGCGAACGCAAGGGGCTGCTGTTTACCGGTTGCGATTCGAAATCGAGCAGGCTGGCATTCGACAAAATGGCGTCCAAGAACGTTTTGCTAAAGTCCGGCGTTTCTGTTCCGCAGGCTGTAGAAATCCGGAATTCAGAGGATCTGGAAAATTTAAAAAATATTCCTTTTTCGGGTGACAGGAAATTTGTAATCAAACCGATTCGCCAGGGCAGCAGTGTCGGCGTACAGATTGTAAGCGGCATCGATAACGCACAAACAGCCGCGCAGGAATGTTTTAAAGAGTTCGGCGACTGCATGATCGAAAAATTCATTACCGGCAGAGAACTTACGGTCGGGATTGTCGAGGAACAGGTTCTGCCAGTAATAGAAATAAAAACCGCAAGAAATTTCTATAATTATGACGCAAAATATAAGGATAATGAAACACAATATCTTTTTGATACTATAAAAGATGAAAATCTTTTGCGGAAAATCAACGACACGGCTCTGAAAAGTTTTAAGGCGCTGGGCTGCAGGGATTTCAGCAGGGTAGATTTGTTTCTTGGGGATGATGGTGTTCCCTATATGATAGAGATTAATACTATCCCGGGCTTTACGAGCCATTCGCTTCTGCCCAAGGCGGCCGCCAAAGTCGGGATGGATATGAGCAGTTTGTGTTTGAAAATTATAAAAACCACGCTGAAAAGGAAAGCCTGATTGGCTGAGAAAAATAAAAAATCATGGTTCGGTTTCAAAAAGAAGCTGACAAAAACCGAAAAGAAAGAGCGTTCTAAGGCGGTACGCAATACGTTAATCATTTTTTTGATTATCATCGCAGGCGTCGGACTCACGATAGGTTTCATTTATATGGAACGTTTTGTGAAGGTCAGTTATCGATTCGGGCAGGAGCCGCTGGATCTTGAAATGGTAAATATGCCCGAATGGGTCAGTCCCGAACTTGAAAAGAAGATTGCGGACACTGCTGAAAAGGGCGGCGTTGAATTCATCTTAAACGATATAGTTGCTCAGCAGGTAGGAGAGAATTTGCGGACGCTGGCTTGGCTTTATGATGTTCAGGTCAGTGTCGGCAGCAAATCTATTGTTGTTGACGCGAAGTTCAGAAAACCTATCGCAATGGTTGTTTCTCATACCGGTCAATATTATCTTGACTCAAAAGCGGTGGTTATAGATTATGTTCCAATCAGTGAATTAACGATTGTCGAGATAATGGGGGTTGCCTCTCATCAGCTTTCGTCGCAATCTGTCGGCACTCAATGGCAGAGCGATGATGTCGCGGCCGCTCTCGAATTGATTGAGCTGCTGAACAAAATGGATGCACAGATTCAGCCGGAAAAACCTTTGCTCGCTGAAATTCAGACTATTGATGTAAGCAATTTTAACGGCCGTCGAAACGCATCGCAGCCGCATATTGTTCTGTATGCCAAAGACGGAACCGAAATCAAGTGGGGCGCGCGTATCGGTCAATGGCATAAAAACCTCGAAGCGAAAGATGAAGAAAAACTTGCGATGCTTTATAACACTTTTAAAGAACTGGGCACAATTCAGATTCGGGCCGCGCAAAAAGGCACGTTCCTCGATTTGACTCGTCAGCAGAATCTTTCTTTGCCTATCGACCGGTATTAGTTTTCAACTTTTTCTGCGCCCACTTGGGCATCTGGTCGGGTTTTACTTCTTTCCACAATCCTGTTTTTTCTGTTTTCGCTTTTTTCTGCAAAGTTAAATATTTGTCCAGGAAACTATGAGGAAATCGCGGGTCTGCATAAGCCAAACCGTTCGTTATAAGCTCCTCGTTTAATATTCTGCCGTCGGCAAGCTGTATATGGCAAAGAATCCGATGGTATTTGTCGCGGGGGTTCGAGAGTTTATCCATAATTATGGTCACATTTTTTTCGAGAACGGTATCGGCGGTAAATTTGCTCGCTTCGGGACCGTAATACATCACAGGTGTGTGCGGGCTTTTGGTTTCGGGTGTGTCGATGCCGAGCATCCTGATGCGCGTGTGTTCGTATTTGCCATCGGGGATATTTATATCGATAGTATCGCCGTCTATTGTTTTTACGACGAAGAAACTTTTGCCGTGATACTTGACCCAGTCGTTAACATCCTGAATATGGGCCGGCGCAACAGCCTCTCTGAGAACCGGATGGAATTTTCTGTCTATCCAAACAATGGCCGACAGAAATAAAAAAGCCGACAGCATCAGTATTTTCTTCTGCAATCGGCTTTGTGCGTATTTCATAGTTATTCATTCGTCGCCGTACCGGCGACAGCTAAATTTACCGCTCCATTACTGTCGCGGCTCTGTAACCTATTTTACGTAACTGCGTTTATCGACCGGTTTATCGAGTTCGAAAGTTTTGCAAACCGCGACAAGCGCCTTATCGCCCTGGTCTTTATCGACGATGCAGCTGATTCTGATTTCGCTTGTGGTAATCGAGTCGATATTGATTTTTTCCTTTGCGAGCGTGCTGAACATCATATTCGCGACGCCGTAATGCGTTCTCATGCCGACGCCGATAATAGATACCTCGGCAATGTCTTCACGATAGAAGACTCCTTCGCAGCCGACTTTGGTCTTGATTTCTTCGACGGCTTTTTTCGCATCGGCAAAATCGTTCTTGCTGACTGTGAAGGAAATGTTCGCCTTCTGCTTGCTGACTTCGGTCTGTATAATGTCGTTAACGCTGACTTTTGCCCCCGTAAGATGCGCGAAAACTTTTGCCGCGTTGCCCGGCTTGTTATCAACGCCGATTAAAGCTACTTTAGCAAGATTTTTTTCTATCGTTGCGCCTGATACTAATATACCTTCCATTTGTGGGACCTCATGAGTAATTAAAGTTCCTTTTTTATCTGACATACTGCTTCTGACATGTATGACAACATTATATTTTTTGCCGAATTCGATGCTTCTGCCGTGCATAACGCCCGCGCCGAGGCTGGCCATTTCGAGCACTTCGTCATAGCTGATTTGTTCGAGCCTTACAGCATCCTTGAAGATCCGCGGGTCAGCCGTATAAATGCCGTCAACATCGGTGTAGATATCGCAAGTATCGGCTTTCAGCGCCGCAGCTAACGCTACCGCGCTATCCGAGCCGCCTCTTCCGAGCGTTGTGATATCTTCGTTTTCGTCGATGCCCTGGAAACCGGCGACAATAACAATATTGCCTTCATCGAGCACTTTTTTTAGCCGCTTGGTGTCGATGCTTTTAATTCTTGCCTTTGTATGTACGCTGTCGGTGACCATCCGGATTTGCGAGCCGGTGAAGCTTATCGCCTTATGTCCGGCTGCCTCGATTGCCATCGCGACGAGCGAAACAGTTTGCTGCTCGCCAGTGCTGAGGAGCTGATCCATTTCCCTCTTCGGAGGGTTTGGATTGACTTCGAGAGCATCGCGAATCAATTCGTCCGTCTGCTTTCCGCGCGCCGAAGCGACCATAACAACCTGCCTGTCTTGATCGAACTCATTGATAGCTCTCTGCGCGGCACGTTTAATTTTTTCCGCGTTGGCTACCGAAGTTCCGCCAAATTTCTGAACAACAATTTCCTTCTTTTTCGCCATAGTTAACTCTTAATAAAGTATTCCATCAGTTCATAACCTTTTTCTATTTTTAAACCCGATTGTGCAGCGTTTGCTTCACTGAACGGGCTATCCAGCAACGGACTTATTCCTGTTCCCGCGATTGTAAAAGGAACAGGCGATCCCGTATGGGACAAAACTTTGCAAGGGGTCGGATGGTCGGGCATAACCAGCATTCGCCAGCCGTCATATTTTTGCAGGGCATTATATACCGGCCCGACTATGTATTTGTCAATACGTTGGACAGCTTTTTTCTTAAGCTCAGGATTTCCCGCGTGGCCGGCTTCGTCAGGGCCTTCGACATGAATGAAAACAATATCGTACTTTTCGAGAGCCTCAATTGCGGCCTGTGCTTTGCCATTGTAATTCGTATCTGCGAACCCTGTTGCGCCCTCGACATTAATCAGGTCGAATCCTATCAGTTTCGCTAATCCGCGAACGAGGTCAACGGCTGTTATGGCGACGCCCTTTAGGCCGAATTTTTTTTCAAAGCTGTCCATCGACGCCTTTTTGCCCTGTCCCCAGAGCCATATCGAACTAACGGGATTTTCTCTGAGGTCTTCGCGTATCCTGCTTATTTCATGGTCTTCAAGCAGTTGCCTCGACTTGGCCATAAGGTCTCGCAGAAGCTCGCTGTTCTTTCCTCTCGGCAGATTTTTATCGACTGGCTGGCCGATTATATCGTGCGGCGGTTCGGTATAAACATCGAACTCCATTCCTTTTATTACGCAAATATGACGATAGCTTACGCCTGGGTAAAATTTTATCGTATCGCTTCCGAACGCCTTGTTCAAGTCTTCAATTATCCTTGCGCCTTCCGCGCTTGATATGTGGCCTGCGCTGTGGTCAGCCATTTTTTCATCCGCGATAGTAACGAGATTGCAACGAAAGACCCAATCTGTGGGCTCAAGCTTAATATCCATTGCGACAGCTTCAATCGGCGCTCTGCCCGTATAATACATTTTTGGATTGTATCCGAGCAGGCTCATCATAGCGACATCGCTGCCGGGAGACATTTTTTCAGGAACGGTCTGAACGATTCCGAGCCTTCTTGTCCGGCTTAACTTATCGATGTTCGAAATGTCAGCCGTTTCGAAGACTGTCTTGCCGCCGAATTGTTCAATCGGCTCATCCGCCGCTCCGTCAGGGATTATTATTACATACTTCATCCCGCACCTTCTTCTATTCCAATTGAAAGATGAATCATCATAAAATTATTATGCATTTTATAATCACGGTAACCTCTAAAAAGGTCATTGCGAGAAGTTCCAAACGGCATTTGCCGTGCAGGCACGACGAAGCAATCTCTGGTTTTCGAATTATTAGAGGTTCCCTCAAATATTAAATCTGAAATATATGAATATTTAGAAGGTGCGGGATTCATTTAATCGCTGTCCTGTGGAATGTCAACTATCCTAATACACACCGGTTTGCTTTTTACTATTTCAAGTTTCTCGAAATCAGCCAGAGCCGCCGTTATTTTTTCCTGCCGAGTCTTATGAGTAATCACAATCGCAGGGACTACATTGTTGGTATTGTGTTCTTCGTGCTGGAGTACTCCCGAAAGACTGATCTCGTGCCTGGCGAGAATAGTGCAAATCTGCGCGAATACTCCGGGCTTATCGGAAACGCGCAGCCTGATATAAAACCTGCTTTCAAGCTCATCTATTTTGCTGACGAAGCAATTTGTATTGCTTCTGGGCTCAAGAGTCAAATGCTTGAAGAGTTTTTTTGAATTTCCCATCGCGACTTCGATTATGTCAGCGACAATTGCCGAAGCCGTAGGCATCATACCAGCTCCGCGTCCATAAAACATAGTTTGCCCAACAGCGTGACCAAAAATGCTGACGGCGTTGAACGGGCCGTCGACCCTCGCAAGAGCGCTGTCGCTTGAGATGAATGACGGGTGAACACGCAGGAAGATTTTTCCTTCACTGGTTTTTTGTCCGATTGCCAGAAGTTTTAGGGTATAGCCCATTTCTCCGCCGTAGCGAATGTCGGCGATGTCCGTGTTTTCGATACCTTCTACATAAATATCCTGGGGCAGAATTTCGCATCCAAAACTAATGGATGAAAGAATCGCAAGTTTATGAGCGCTGTCGCCGCCGCTTATATCCAGTGTCGGGTCGGCCTCGGCGTATCCTTTGTCCTGCGCCTGTTTAAGAGCCGTGCGGAAGCTTTCATTTTTACTGGTCATATTCGTGAGAATATAATTGCACGTTCCGTTGACTATTCCGTAAATCGCTTTTATCTTATTGGCAGCAAGGCCTGTTCTTATAGCGGAGATAATCGGTATGCCGCCTGCGCAGCTCGCCTCGAAAGCGATGCATTTATCAGCTTTATGAGCGGCTGTGTAAAGTTCGCTGCCGTGTTCAGCAAGCAATGCTTTGTTGGCTGTTATAACATCTTTGCCCGATGCGAGCATCTTGAGCTGAACATCTTTTGCGATTTTTGTTCCGCCGACAAGCTCGATTCCGATTTGAATATCCTTGTCGTTAATCAAACCGTTCAGATCGTTTGTTAACAGTCCTGCGGGAAGTTTTACCGGTCTTTCCTTTTTCGTATCGACATCGACAATCCTTGTAAGTTCAAGTTTAATGCCTGTCTTTGCTTTGATGTAGTCGCTGTCTTCGAGTAATATCTTCGCCACACCGCTGCCTACGGTTCCGAAACCTACCAATCCTATTTTAACAGTTTTATCAGCCATAATAATTGTATCCTGTGAAGACGCAAAAGTTTACCAATCGAAAGCCCGATAAGCAAGTAAAATCAGATTTCGAGCGTTAAGGGCTGCGACGCCAAAATCTGCTCGAAAATCTGTTTATTTGTAAACGCATCCTGCCCTCTTGAGTTGTATTTTGTTAGCATTTTTATCGCAGCTTTGAATTTTTTCTCTAACGGGGCGACAAAATGATGATTTTCTATTTCCAGCTCGTATGCACAAAGCGTCAGCCGTTCAATCAGCGGTTTTTCTTCCGCGAATTTGCCAAGTCTGTAATCCGACTTGAAGCTTGAAAGCATAATCGGCTCGTTGTCGCCATAAAGGGGGTCAATCGCAAGCGGAAAACCCGCATAGCTGAAATGAACCCTGATTTGATGTGTTCTGCTTGTCAGCGGGCGGGCGGCAATAAGGCTGATTCTTCCAAAATCGGCCAAAACCTGCCATCTGGTTACCGCGTCTTTGCCTTTCTTGAAATCGACCGTCATCCTCAAAGCGTCTCTTTTATTCTGCATAAGAGGCGCTTCGATTTCGCCATGGTCGGTATCGGGTCTGCCGTTGACAAACGCGAGGTACACTTTTCTGACCTTCGACTCTTCAAACATGCCGCAATAACGAGTTTGCGTCTCCTGATTTTTGGCATAAATCATGATTCCGCTGGTATCTTTATCAAGGCGGTGAATTATCCGAATCGTTTCCAGTCCGGGCTTTCGTTCGAGTATTTCGGTCAAACTGTCGCTGCCTCCGCGATCGTGCGTAACGCTGACGCCGGGAGGCTTATTAATCGCAATTATATCTTTATCTTCGTAAATTATTTCCATCGTATCTGTATATACCAGATTTGCCGAAAATGCAAGTCTTTGATTTCTAAATATTTATGCTTGTTTCTCTTATAGCCGGTTACTTATGGCAAATTAGGAATAAAACCGCTGGAAAAATTTCGAAATTTTGCCGATAATTGAACAATTGCTCTTTAATGACGTATTTTTACTTTAATTAGGTATGTTGATGCTCACTGCGTTAGAGGCATCTTATTGCCCAATTTACATCGGTATCAATTGAAAGGATTTTGCTGTGAAACGTGAAAAAACTTTGTTGGTCTTGGTATCTCTCTTTGCTTTTTCCTTTTTATCTCCATTCTGTCAGGCGGAACCTGATAAAAAAGCGGATCTTGAAACTTTGCGAAATACGGGCGAAATTTTCGCCGAGGTAGCCGCAAAAGTCAGCCCGGCAGTGGTTTTTATAAGCACTGAACAGCAAGTTACGCAGCGTCTTCCGGAATACTGGAATCCTTTCGAGGATTTTGAAAATGATGAGTTTTTCAGAAGATTTTTCGGCCCGCAGTTCAGGCAGCGCCAGCAGCAACAGCAGCCAAGGGAAAGAAAACAGGTTCGCCGTTCGCAAGGCTCGGGTGTTATTATTTCCCCTGACGGCTACATCCTTACAAATAATCATGTTGTAAAAGACGCTAATGCAATTACAGTCAAACTCGCAGATGACAGAGAACTTAAAGCGAAAATTGTCGGCACTGACCCTGAAACCGATATTGCGGTTATCAAAGTTGACGGTAACGACTTGCCGACCGCTCCTATTGGCGATTCAGACCAGCTCAAAGTCGGGCAGTGGGTTCTTGCTATCGGAAATCCTTTCGGCCTTAGCCACACAGTTACAGCCGGTATCGTTTCGGCAAAAGGCAGAACAAACATAGGTCTTCCGGATGTTCAGTTCCAGGATTTTATTCAGACCGATGCCGCGATCAACTTCGGCAACTCCGGAGGCCCGTTGATCAATATCGACGGCCAGGTTATCGGCATCAACTCGGCGATATATAGTTCCAGCGGCGGATATATGGGGATCGGTTTTGCAATTCCGGTCAATATCGCCAAATACGTATATGACCAGATTGTCAGCGAAGGAAAAGTTGTCAGGGGATATATCGGTATTTACGGCCAGGACGTTACACCCGAAATGGCTGAACTGCTCGGAGCGAAAGGTCAAAAAGGGATCGTCGTGCACAAGCTCGTGGAAGACAGCCCCGCGGCAAAAGCAGGCATCGAAAACGGCGATATAATTATTAAGAAAGATGGTAAAGATATCGAAAGCTGGGATACTTTCAGAAACCAGGTCGCAAGAACATCACCAAGCACAAAAATCGATCTTACAGTCATTCGTGACGGCAAGGAAAAAGAATTTACAATAGAACTCGCTACGCGGCCCGGCCAGACTGCACAGGTTGATGAAGAGGAAAAAGAAGCCGACAAAATCGGCATTACAGTGCAGAACCTGACGCCTGAACTTGCACGCCAGTTTGGTTATAAAGATGTTACAGGCGTTATTGTAACCGCTGTCGAGCAGGGCTCTCCGGCTGAAGAAGCACAGCTTGTTCCCGGAACTATAATTCTTGAAGTCAATCGTCAGAAAGTCGAAGATGTCGAACATTTCCGCAGCTTGATTAAGAAAAGCGGTAATTCCATCCTGTTCTATGTTCGCCAGGATGATATTTCACGATACATTGTTATAAAGCTTGGCGATTAACAGGATGATAGATTTATAATGTAAGGGCGAACCTGTGTGTTCGCCCTTTTTTTATTCTCTTAACGCCAAAGGTTTGCCAAGAATTTCCTGGTATAAAATTGCCGAGCGTAAATCCCGGGGCGATTCAAAACTTATAATTTGTTCATACTCTTTGCTTTCCACTGTTCTCTTGGCTTTGTGCGGCGGGGCGGTTTCATGCCTTAAATATTCGGTCGGCTGAACGGTTTGAGGCTGAAAAGCTTTTTTCTTTTTCTTTGCAGGAATATGAATCGGCGGCGGTTCGATCCGCATTTCCTGTTCCCGCCTTATTTCTTCACTTCTGATATCCTGACGCCGCAATTCTTCCTGTCGAATTTCCTCACTGCGAAGTTCTTGCTGCCGGGCTTTTTCACGCTCAATTTCTTCCTGCACCCTTTTCGGAATATGTTTTACAGGTTCTGGAATCCCGTAAGCCGCGCGAATCTGAGCGATCTTTTCTTCACGCAGTTGTTCGATAGTTTTGAATTCGCTGTCGGCGTAATATCTTTTTCTTGCAGCCGCAGGTCGTGCCGTTTCTTCACGTCGCGGCTGCTGCTGGGTTTGCTGCTTTTCAGAATATTCCTTCAATGCTGAAAAAAGTTTTTTCAGAATAGCGAACCCAAACACAACGGCGATGATTATAAGCTGCTCCCAGCCTTCGCCGTTTTTTGCCGCTATTAAATTTTTTACATGCTCAATCATTCGCTATTCATCTTTTTTCTGGGGCTTTGCGATATTTTCTCTCATAGAAGTATCGGCCACGATGTTTTTCATTTTATAGTAATCCATAATGCCGAGATTGCCTTTCTTGAAAGCTTCAGCCATCGCAAGCGGAACTTCAGCTTCGGCAAGAACGACCTTTGCTCTGTTTTCCTGGACAAGGGCCTTCATTTCCTGCTCACGGGCGACGGCCATAGCTCTTCGTTTTTCCGCTTCAGCCTGTGCGCGAACCAGATCGGCCTTTGCCTGGTCGGCCTGTAATTTTGCGCCGATATTATCGCCGACGTCTATATCAGCTATATCAATCGAAAGGATTTCAAATGCAGTTCCGGAATCAAGACTTTTTGCCAGAACCTGCTTGGAAATATTATCAGGATTTTCAAGCACGCTTTTGTGAGTGATTGAGCTGCCGATTGTCGTAACGATGCCTTCGCCGACACGCGCGATAATCGTCGGTTCGGTTGCACCGCCGATTAATCTCTGTATATTGGTTCGAACAGTTACCCTTGCTTTGGCTTTGAGCTGAATACCGTCCTGTGCGACTGCGTCAACGGTCTCGCGTCCTTTGGATGGGTCGGGACAGTCGATTACTTTCGGATTGACCGAAGTCTGCACCGCGTCGAGAATGTCTCTTCCGGCAAGGTCGATTGCTGTTGCGACTTTGAATGATATGTTGATATTCGCTCTGTCAGCGGCGATAAGAGCACGCACAACATTGGGGACTCTTCCGCCGGCGAGATAATGGCTTTCAAGGTCTCGCCTGCTTATCTCAAGACCGGCCTGTACAGCCGTAATCCTGCTTTGCACGATAGTCCGCGCGTCAACTTTTCGAAGCGTCATTCCGATAAGCTCGCCGACAGAGACCGGAGCTCCGGAAAGTCTCGCCTGAAGCCACATTCTGCCGTAGGCCAGCACAATCAACCCGAAGATGAAAATAAAAATCAGGATAATTATCAATCCAACGCCGGATACAGCTTTTGGTAATTGTAAAAGTACAAATAAATTTTCCAGTGCCATCTTACATCCCTTCAATTATTTTTGTTTAGCTATTTTCAATTTGACGAACGGTCAATTGCGTTCCGTCAACCTTAATCACTTTTACAGTTTTTCCTTTTTCAACATAACCGCTTTCGGCGACACATTCAAGTCTTGTTCCGCCAAAATCTCCCATACCTACAGGTCGAAGCGGGCTGATGACTGTAGCCGTTTTGCCCAAAAGCCCTGAAAGCTGTTCTGCGTCCGGTACTCCTTCGCCTCTCATTTTTTTCGGGCCTTCAAGCGTTACCATTTGGCCGAATTTCGTTTTTGGAAAAACTTTGTAAGCGAAGATCAGCGTAGTCGGCACCATAATTACCGCTACAACCACACCTGTCCATCCCGCCGTTGGGCTTATATTGAAAAATATCGCCAGGCCGCCGGCAAGACAAGCCAGTGAGCAAAGCGTAAGTAATCCGAAACTCGGGACAAACACCTCCGCAACCAGCAGGGCGGCACAAAGCAGAAAAAGTATAACAGCTAATATTATCCACCAGAACATATATAATCCTTTCGTTCTACGATTACGGCAGCGAAACTCGTTTCGTTTTACGTTATACGTTTTTCGTAACGAGCATCGCAGCCGCTGCCGTTCAGCGTATCTTTATTCAATTATTTTTCGGACAACTACCCGATTGCCCTGTATCTGAATAATTTTTACTTTTGAATCTTTTGTAATATAATCGCCTTGGGCAACTACATCGACGATAGACTCGCCAATTCTAGCTCGTCCTGCTGGCCGCAGAATCGTTACCGCAATTCCTTCATCTCCGATTTTTAATCGCCCCTGAGTTTCGGGCGGCGCGGAAATATCTGCTTCTAATATTGGGCCTCCTGTCGCAGGCGCAAGTACAAGTCCCGCGAGCACCCCGCGCTTAGGCAAATATTTTGAAAGGACATAAGCTAAAACCAGAAATCCTAAAAAACCAAGCGAAAATGCCCACGCTCCATTTGACAGAATCTGCCACTGCACGTCATCGAAATCATACTTCGGCCAGGGCAGTTCGTCAGGCCGATTCGGAACAAGAATAGCGAAAATACTTATAAGTATGCACGCGATTCCCAAAACTCCCGCAATGCCGAATCCCGGCAAAACAAAAATTTCTATCGAAAGCAGAATCATTCCAATCGCGAAAACCGCGATTTCCCACCACGTAGCCAATCCTGTAAGAAATCTGCTGCCGAACAGGATCGCGAAACATATCACCGCTACAAGCCCCGGCAGACCAATACCGGGCGTTTTCAATTCGATATAAACAGCAAGTATCGCGACCATAAACAATAAACCGCTCACTGATGGATGATTCAGCATTCTCACAAGCTGCTCTGACCAGTTCGGCTCAAGTCGAATCGGCGTAGCTGAAAATTCCACTTTATCGCGCTTTGCCAAAAACGATATTGCCTCGTTAACATTGCCTACAACCGCCCGTGCAACACCGTATTCATGTGCCTTACGCGCAGTCAAAGTCAAAATTTCGTTTTCATTATCGACCAGCTCTTTACCATTTAAATCGAAAACGTTGCTGTCCTTCGGCAGATTTTCATCTTTGAAGAATTCATAAGAATCTGTTTCAGTGTTTTTCACTCGCCAGACTTTTATATGCCTGCTGACCATCGCTTCGAGCAGGGCTTCGGGATAATTGTTCGCCTGAGCGGCCCGCTCGAATACTGAACGGATAAAACTTTCGGCTTTTTCGCGCTCGACGTCTTCAAGGGCCTGTCCGCCCATCTGAATAGGTGCGCTGTCGCCGATAGTCGTGTTATGCCGCATTATAATATCCTGGCACGAAACGCTTATCATTGCGCCTGCGCTTATCGCTTCGGTATTTATATATGCGACAGTCCTGGCCCTTTTTGCCAAGTCGTGAATAAAATATTTCGAAATATCGTCAGCGCTCTTGACCAGACCGCCGTAAGTCTCAATCTCAAAAATAATATAATCGGCACCCATATCAATTGCCGTATTTGCGCGTCTCTGGATTGATTGATACAGCCCGTCATCGATAAGACCGGTGCAGGTGATAATAGCCGCTTTGGAATTCGCGTCATCAGCAGGAATATTTGGATCGAGTACCGAAATAGGGTCAAGCTCCGCAATGGCGGCGCCTGATTGGATGATTGCACATGACAAAATAAGTAGTAATTTTGTTCGCATTGGAGTTATTTTAACTCCATTTATGGCATCAGACAAGAAGAAACTTCTATAGATAAAATGAAATAAAAAAGGTCGATATCGTGGAGCCAGGCTTGTGTGCCTTCTAAAAAATACTCTTTATGTCTTTAACTTTCCTGGTTTATTTTTGTTGACGTCTGATAAACGGTGAAGTAAATTAGTTTGAGAAATTAAAAGTTTTTTTTATCCATTATTAGAAGTTTTACCGGCCGATGTTACGCCGAAGAAAAAATATAAAAATTTATAAGTCTGGGGAAATGCAAGGCTTACGTAGATTGAGTGTGCATCTCATAATGCCGGCTCTCAACTGGGACGTCCGCTGTTTCGTATATTTTCTATAATCTTTTAAGGAGTCTTACTTTGGATATAAGAATAACTGGAAAGCACGTCACGATAACAGACACTATCAGGGATAGAATCGAAGATAAAGTATCAGCACTTCCCAAATTTTACAGTAGTGTTCTCGAAGTTGAAGTAATAATTTCTACTGATAAAGACGGCACGCGCGCAGGGGCTGAATTGATTGTGCGTGCTAAACGAAGTCATACTTTTGTAGCGAAATCCGATGGACAGGATCTTTATGCCTGTGTCGATGACGCTGTTAAAAAAATGGAACGTCAGCTTGTCAAGCAGAAGCAGAAAGAACGCGACAACAAGCATGGCACGGAATAATGCTTTTATAGTGATTCAGGAGTGAAAATGAAAATTGCAGATGTAATTAGTTCTAAAGCAATCATACCAAGGTTAGAATCGGTCAAAAGGGATGATGCTATTAAAGAGCTAATAGGTATTCTGGAAAAAACAGGGAAAATCTCGGCCGATAATTCAGCAGAAATCGCAAAAGCTGTTATTAAAAGAGAAAACGAAGCAAGTACAGGTATCGGAAAAGGTGTCTCAGTGCCGCACATCAGGCACAAACTTGTTAAAAAAATAGTCGCTGCTATCGGAATCAGCTCGAGCGGTATCGATTTTTCGTCTCTCGATAAACAACCAGTTTATACGATTATTCTGCTGCTTAGCCCGGTTGAAGGAGATCAGCACCTTCAGGCGATGGAATCTATTTTCGAACATCTTCAAAACGATAATTTCAGAAAATTCCTGCGGCAATCTGAGACTGTCGACCAGATTAAGGATCTTCTGGTTGAAGCCGACCAGAACCCTTCGTGGTAATGAACATGTTTTTAATGTAAGTGTATTATTTATGTAACTTATTTTCGGGCAGGAGGCCGATACTTTGGCTGGTTCAATCAGTCAAATAGAGGTTGAAATTAAAAACGCAAATGGCATGCATATGCGGCCGGCTATGCAGTTTGTAGATGTTGCAAGTCGCTTTCAAAGCAAAATAAGCGTCAGCAATAATCAGATCACTGTTGACGGAAAGAGCATTATGCATATGGCCATGCTGGCTGCCGGTGTGGGCACAAAGCTCAAGATTACCGCCGATGGTCCCGATGCCCATGATGCGTTGAAAGCGCTGCGCGACCTTGTTGAGGTTAGAATGTTCGATGAACCAGGCTGGCAGCAGAAAGTGTGAGATTTAGATGGAAATAAAAAAAGGAATTGCAGTTTCGCCTGGGATTGCTATCGCAAAATCCCTCGTTATCGATGCGGAAGATTACCGCATCCCGAGGCGATCTATACTTCCATCTGCAAAAGTAAACGAAGTGAAAAGAGTTCGCGATGCATTCAAACAGGCGATATCAGAACTCGAGCACATTCATTCCGAAAAAGATTTCGAAGGCGAAAGAATCAAGGACATCTTTGCGGTTCACCTGAGGTTTTTGAAAGACAAGAATCTCAGAAAAAAAATAACCGATCTCGTTTATAATGACCTGCTTACCGCCGAGTACGCCATTTCCACAACCCTCAGGGACGTTGCAAATCACTTCGCAAGCGTCCAGGATAAGTACATCAGTGAGCGCGCCGCGGATATTTACGATATTGAAAAACGTCTGCTTCGCCAACTCCTTGGTGAAAAGCGGGAAGATTTGCAGCACATAACTGACGAGGTGGTAATCGTTGCCCACGAATTAAGCCCGACCCAAACCGCGGGATTCGATAAAAAATTTATTAAAGGTTTT
>JAKJEQ010000034.1:15769-16135 GCA_022705345.1 Planctomycetota bacterium
AGAACGAGCCACACCGCGATCGTAGCGCGTTCAATGGGTATTCCAGCCGTTGTCGGTCTCGAAGACGTCACAAGCAATGTAGCGCCTTCAGCCACGGTTATCATTGACGGCAATCGCGGCGTTGTTATTATCGAGCCCGACGAAACCACTCTCAAGCAGTACCAGGAATTCGCTATCGAATTCGAAAGGCTCGAAAGAGAACTCGATACGTTGCGGGATATGGATGCCATTACTCGCGACGGCGTCATGATCGAATTATACGGAAATATCGAATTTCCTAACGAAGCTGAAATGATTCTCGATAAAGGCGGACATGGCATCGGCCTTTACAGGACAGAATTTTTATATCTTTACAGCGAAACTGAG
>JAKJEQ010000035.1:0-232 GCA_022705345.1 Planctomycetota bacterium
TAATCGTAAACAAAACTTCCGCTTCCGCCGAATGCGGTCACATTTCCGTAAGTGGTGATGTCAGTAATTTCGCCGTTAAGAATCAATGCACCATTAGTGATATCAATTGATCCGTTATCCGACATAACAAGTCCGCCGCCGCCTGTAACATTTATAACTCCGCCGGCAAGCTGAATATTTCCCGTGGCGTCTCCGTTTGTGCCGCTGTATCCGCCGGCTACCGCAAGGAGCC
>JAKJEQ010000035.1:242-15994 GCA_022705345.1 Planctomycetota bacterium
GCCATGATATATTAATAGTTCCGTCATTGATAATGACAGCGCCGTCTCCGATGCTTCCGCTTGTTCCGCCGCCAATCATGAGCAGTGTCGTATTAACGGTTCCTGAATTTACAAGCAGTGTGCCTTTGTGTCCTGCTCCCCAGTTTTCGCCAACAAGCATATGATCGCCGACCTGCAAAGTACCGCCGTTGATGGTTAATAATGAGCCGGTTGCTGTCGTATCGCTTAAATGCATCCAGTAAGCGTAACCTGTCTGGCCGGAATTTATAATGGGGCCTGTTAATGTATCTTTGCCTATCACCACATCATCTCCGCCTGTTGGAAAAGCTGTCCAGTTGCCCGGGTCAGCCCATTGATTATTGGCAGCATCGTTTGTCCACCAAAGCCATTGCGCGGATGTAACATTTGCCATAACCGCAACCACCATTATAGCGGATAAAACACATAATTTCTTCAACAACATATTTCTTCTCCTTTCGAATCAATTTTCGAATACTAAAGTTTCTAATACCTCCAAAATATTGCTGTTTTCAAGTGCACTTTTTACACAGCTTCTATGATACCATCGTATAAACAGCAAAGAATTTTCTCAAAGCCAATATACGGATTTTTTTAGCCAAATTACGACAGAGATATATCTCTTTAAAAATTTTATAAATACTTACATTTAAAAAACTTAAATTAATAAATATTTTTTTAAATCTTAAAAAAACACTCAGTTTTTGACCGTTTTTCTGGACACCGGTTAATAAGGGCTGTAAAATGATGATATGAAAAAACTGCCCAAAATAATTCTGATGGTCGAACCTATTGGTGAATATATTCAGGGTCTGCTCCGCGGCATCGCGCAATATTCGAACGCAAACGGGCCATGGGTATTCTACAGGGAACCCGGCAAACACGAAGGAACCCTCCCGCAGCTTAACCCCGAAGAAGCTGACGGTATTGTCGCAAAAATTCCGAACACACCCGCCGCACGAAAAAAACTTCCCGATACCGTGCCAATCATACTTGTCGGATACAGGGAAATTATTCCTGAAATGCCGCAGATTTTCGGCGACACAGAATCCATAGGACGGGTCGCAGCAGAATATTTTCTTAACAAGGGCTTCAGAAATTTTGCGTTCTGCGGTTTCGATGAATTTCACTGGTCACGCGAGCGCGGGCGAAGTTTTAAATCGTACCTGCGAATCAGAGGTTTTAAAGTTCATCAATATAGAAATCTGAAAGGCACTATAAGAAAATCATGGCACCTCGAACAGCAGGACATAGCCAAATGGCTTAAATCCCTGCCGAAGCCAATCGCGATTCTCGCATGTAACGACGACAGAGGTCAGCATTTGATCAGCGCATGCAAACTCGGCAGATTAAGAATTCCAGATGAAATTTCCGTTCTCGGAGTCGATAACGATAAATTCGTTTGCGCCCTGACTTACCCGCCTCTTTCAAGCATTTCGCTCGGAACTGAAAGGGCGGGATTCGAAGCCGCGCAGCTCCTTGCAAAAATGATGAAAGCCAGAAAACGCATAAATGCGAATATTATGGTTCATCCTACCCACGTTGTTACAAGGCAGTCAACGGACATAATCGCCGCGGAAGATTCCCTCGTTTCCGAAGCGGTAAACTATATTCAAAAACATTCGAATATGGATATCTCAGTGGATGATGTTGCGGGTTCGGTAATGGTTTCGAGAAGAAGGCTTGAAAGAAAATTCCGTTCCCTGCTGAATAAATCAGTTTATGACGAAATCCGGCGTATCAGGGTAAATAAAATTATTTCAATGCTTCTTGAGACAAATCTATCGATTGCGCAAATCGGCCTTGCGATGGGTTTTAAAGATATTACTCACACGGGCAGATATTTCAAAGAAGAGACCGGCTTTTCGCCGCTGGAGTACCGCAAAAAATTCGTCAACCAGCCGTAATCAAATAACACTGATAAACTTACTTTTGCGAACGAATCTGAAAAACTATTCTTTTGGAGCCGGTCCTGTGGTATTTCTTAAAACAAGCTGTTCCGGAAGTTTGATCAGTTCCGGCTTTGCTTTTTCAGGATTGTTCAATTGCCTGAGCAGCAGTTCCGCCGCCGCGATACCCATTTCCTTTGACATTAAATCGATAAACGATATGTTCGGACTCATAATATCGCACGCGTGCTGATCGCAGAAACAAATTATGCTCAACTGCTGGGGTACCGAAACTCCCAGATGCTGCGCCGCCTGCACGAGGTTAACCGCTTCCATGTGCCCGTACACAATTATCGCCGTTGCCTTATTCTGAAGAACCGATGTTTCGATAAATTGAACCGCCGACTTATAAAGATTTTCGTAAGTTTTTATTGTCGAAAATAATTTATCATGCCCCGACATAACAGGCAGATTATATTTTTCCATTTCCGTCAAATATGTATTGTGCCTGTCGTAAACGCTGCTGTGTCCCCTAAGAAATGCCGCCTGCGGCCCGGCGTAAGAAATCCTTTTATGACCAAGCTCTACAAAATGTTTGATCGCAAGCCTCATGCCGTTGACATCGTCAGGCACCACCATCGAACCGTTTTTGCCCGCCGGCCCGTTTATCACGACGTAAGGAATACCAGCCTGTTCAAGTTCTTCAACGGTAGCAGGATTGCATTTAGCGAGTATGACCGCCGCGTTAATATGCCAGGGCGGAAGTTCGCTCTTGTTATCGCGATAAGAAGACATATCCACTGTAACGCTTGCGTTCTCAAGAGTCCCATCGATAAGCGACACTATTTCATTTACCGCCGTCTGGTAAATATCACCCAAATCGTGCAGAGCGTGACTGCCTCCCAAAATATGAATCATCATTCTCTGCTGGTTCGAAAGGCTTTGCGCAATAAGGCTCGGTCGATATCCCAACTCTCTTGAAACATCGAGAATACGTTTGCGTACGCTGTCTGTTACCGAAAAACCGTTTCCAAGTTTATTATTCAGCACTCTGCTGACTGTTGACTTGCTCGCACCGGCAACTTTTGCTACATCCCTTAAATTTACTTTTTTGCGGCCCATGGGTATTAATTCCGGCTTTAATAATGCCATATTGCGCCCCCTGTATAACCCATTAATCCCCAAATCTCAACCATTTTCTTAACCATTTTGAAATTCAAAAAACAGGAGTGCCTTCAACTTTAAGACACTCCCTCAATTCAAACCTTTGTGCTCAATTATTCACACCGTAAGTTCCCGACATCGTTGCATTTAAGCCAGTTTAAGGCCATTTCGGCAAAATCCGCGAAATCCACATAGCAGTCGCCGTTAAGGTCACCTGCCAGGTTTTGGGCGCAACTGTTTTTACCGCCATCCTCGCGGAAAAGTCCAACTACCCTTTCAGCCGGAATACCGATTTCGAAAATTCTCACCTGGTCTATCATACCGCCAAATTCGCGATTTGCTTCCTGGGAGTTGGCTCCGATGTAAACATCGTTATTATCATATTCAATACTGCCTGTCGCCGGCACAGGACTTCCAGCCCAAATATCCAGAATACCGTCAACATAAAGGGCAAGTTCGGTCCCATCATAAGTTCCGACTATGTGATGCCACTGCCCATCAGTTACATCCGTAAATCCCTGGACATCGAAGTTCGGGCTAAGACCGTTGCACGCGAAGTTTATCACGTTTTCATTTCCTGCCCGCGCCAGCCTCCACGCTGTATCGCCTTTGCTTACAATCGACTGCCAAGGTTTGCTGTAATCGAACTCTTCGACTTTGATCCACGCCGAAATCGTAATCTCTTCTGTTAAATCCGCCCATGATGGGTAATTATGATCTTCGACTCCGCCGCCGCAATTAATATAATCATCGACGCCGTCAAGTAGGATTCCTCCATCGACATATCCTTCGCTGCTCTGCCATACCGGCCCGCCGACCAGCGTTCCATTATGACCGCCGATATTGTCAACCGCTGTTGTACCCGAAGTCTCGTCCAATCTCCATTGAGCGATCAAGCCTGTGTAAGACTCGTTGTAAACTCTGATTTTTACAGTATCGTTCGAATCTTTTTCGCTGTCGCTTGCGGTTAATTTTAAAATGTAATCGCCTGCAGCAGTAAACGTCGCGTTCGGATCCAAAACTGTGCTTGCCGGATTGAAAGATACTGTTCCCGGCCCGCTGACCTTTGTCCAGTTATATGTCAGCGCCGAAGGCGGATTCGGAAAACCGTCATCAGTTACGGTTGGAGCAAGTTTTACTGTCGCAGTACCTGACGATAACCAGACCGCCTGTTTTTCGCCCGCATCCACAACCGGAGCGACATTGCCCGTATTAAAAATCCAAACTCGGCCTTGTGTCTTTATTTCAGAGCCGCCCGATGGATCGTAGCAATCGACTCGCCAGTAATAATTATTATTCAGCGCCAACGTAACTGCGACTGAATCAACTGCCTGATGACTTAATATTTTTGTATTTGTACCCGGCATTTCCGGGTCAGTACCGAACCATACATCGCAATAAATTGTGCTTGTGCCGTTGCGGGGCTGCGGTCTTGTCCATGAAAGCTGCGTTGTCGTAATCGGACTTGCAAAAGTTCCGTCTGCGGGCTGCTCGTCATTTGCCGCGTATGTAAAAAATACTGAAGCATCGTCGAACAGCATCGTTCCCTGCGCTTCGCCGAAAACCTGTACATTAGCACTTACACAACCTGCTGGAACAGTAACCGGACCTAAAGAATATTTCGTCCAGACAGAAGATTCCACGCCGCCTGTTATGTCATACAACATTTCCGTACCGATAGTAAAATCAGTTTCGTCTTTCCATTCTATCATTAATCCGCCGACAGGTGTGCTGCTGGTCGGTGTCCATATTTCAGTTCTGGCCCAAACAGAAAATGTAATCACCTCGCCCGGGTTCACTGGAACAGATTGACCTGCGTTATAATATTCTCCGCTAGTCCATGCGCCGACCCCGTACAGTTTATCGCCCGTGTGCGCCGCGTAAGCAGAGCCTCCCCAAACGCTTTTCCATGATGCCCAGCCGCCTTCGCCGTATTTCCACCAGTCCCAGGGCATGTACATTTCATCCCAACTGCCTCCGTGATATGCCGGGTTGTCTCCGTCTTCGAATCCGGGATTGCTTAACAATTCAGCCTGCACATCCGCCGAATAAACAAAAATACATACTAAAGCTATGATAAATGTTAAAAACTTTTTCATATCCGTCTCCTGAAATCCTGTTTATTTCTTCTTGTCTGATTATTTTTTAACTAAATGCCTTTTAGCTGAACTCATTTATGATTATTGAAAATTATTTCGCAGACCACATTCCTGTAGCGTCTTTTGTTAAACGTGTCGGGAAAGTCGGATCCTTCTTTACAAAAATTTTATTTTTATTCAAATAGCTTACATGCGCATCGTAAAATAAAATATTTGCCCCTTCGTTATGCCTGAAAATTGTAATTCCGCTCGCACCTGCGGCATCCAGATAATCATCCGGATTTATTTGTCTGTATTTGTCCCAATACGATGTGTAATCCGCGCCGCTCCAGAATACATACCAGTCTATCGAATCGACAATTGCAAGCTTATTGCCCGGACTTTTTACATCGGTGACTTTGTAACCGGCAAACTTCATATTATTCTTGGAAGTAGGGATCTTCCAGTTAAATGCCTCAAAACCGCTCTGCCAATCCGTTGCGTTATAACCAAAACTTACCAGCACTCCCTTGCTCGAAACTTTTTTCTTCTTCGCGACTTCATCCGCCGGACAATAAAATTCCACCGGAAGGATTGTTCCGGTCTCATCTGATATGGTCGCTGTGCGGTCGTATTTCTCGGTTTTGCGTTTGTCAAAATTCATATAATCCCGGAAACTTTTGTTAGTCACCCAGCAATAATATGTATAATTGCCTTTACTGCCTGCGGGTTTACTTACCGAAGTATCCATAAGCGGCACGAAACTGCCGTTCCAGCTATTCGCGTAAATCTGATTTGCAATACCGATGCTCTTTTGATGATTGGCGCAGACGATTTTCTGGCCGCCTGCTCTTGCTCGATTAAGCGCGGGAATCAATATCGCAAGCAGCATAGCGATTATTGAAATCACTACCAGAAGTTCGACAAGAGTGAAGCCTTTCTTTTTCAAAATGCCGCCTTAAAAAAAATTATAATTACATTTTAAAAAAATTCTGCCGCCGTTTTTTACGCGGCGGCAGATAGGTCAAAAGGTTATTTTCTACGTTTAATCAAAAGAAGCCCAAGGCCGAATATCGCCATTGTTACAGGTTCCGGAATTTCGACTGATGCGTCATCGAAGAACAAATCTCCGCTTATGCCGTCATACCAATCGGCAATCTGTAATATTATTCTTCCATAAGAAGTATTTTCCGGAGCTGTGATCGTTCCGCCGATTGTTACCCACGTATCATAAGGATCGCTGCCGGAATAGAATCTATCGAGTTGAGTATCGTATATTTTGTTGTTTTCCGCATCATAGAATTCAGCGCGAATCAAACCGTTCCATCCGCACGGACTTGCTGACCTGTTATAAACATCAACTTCAAATATATACTCCAGACCCGCCGTTGCGCCGAAATCCTGCCAGATGCCTGCGTCATCCCACCAGAATTTCAAACCTTTGGCGCCGACCAGCGGACCGTCATCGTGATGCCAGCCGCTGCCGCCCCAGTTGTACCAGCCCGGAATACTATTTATTCCGCCCGTATCGCCCTCTTCAAAATCTCCGTTACTTAACAGATTCGCGTTGGCACAACTAATCATCATAACAGATAACAATACAGCAATAATTTTTCTACTTTTCATTTTCACTTCCTCCAAATAATACTTTTTATATTAAACAGCCTCTTAGTTCAGCAAAAAAGGCTCTTACATCTCTATCAAAGCCGCATTACCATTTAACAACCGGTTGCTAAAAAACATTTTAGCCTTTTTAAACCGGCAAGTCAAGCTTTTTTCAAAAAATTTTTAAACAACCCAAAAAACATCTTTTCTATTAACAACCGGTTGCTATAATGATTTTAGCTTTAATCAATTTACTTTGTGTTTTAGATAAAATATTTATACTATAGCGGTTTATGAAGCATATTTTCTGCACATTTTTGTTGATTATTTGCGGTGTTTCCGGATGCGATAAGTCTCTAGATTTGCCCCATAAAGACAGAATTGTAATCAATTATTGGGAAATGTGGACCGGCTTCGAACTCCAGGCCGCAAAAGATCTTGTTGATAAATTCAACAATTCCCAGGACGAAATTTTCGTCAATCTCCTGAGTGTCAGCGAACTTGAACGCAAGCTCCTGATTGCAATCGCCGGCAATGACCCGCCCGATTTGGCAAATCTTCAGGATTCCGCAATCCCCAAATTCGGCGACAAAAACGCGATTGAACAAATTGATGACTTTCTGCCGCTGCTCGGCGTCAGCCGCCAGGATTACATTGACATATTCTGGGAACTTTCAAGCTATGAAAACAAACTTTACGGCCTGCCTATCGCCTCCACTACAATAGCTTTGCATTATAACCAGGAACTATTCAGCAGCGCCGGCTTTCAAACGCCGCCGCTAACTCTCGAACAGTTAGATGAATACGCAAAAAAACTCACCATCAAAACCGATGGCGGTTTTGAAACGCTCGGCTTTGTACCGACGCAGCCCGGCTGGTGGAACTATGGTTGGGTCTGGTGGTTCGGCGGCGACTGGTTCGATGGCAAAAACATTACAGCCAATCGCCCGGAAAATGTCCAGGCTTTCCAATGGGTTCAGTCCTACGCGAAAATCTACGGCGCTAGATCTCTGCAAAATTTCACAAGCGGTTTCGGCGCGTTCTCATGGTCGGACGATCGTTTCATGACAGGTAAGCTCGCAATGGTTCTCCAGGGAACGTGGATGAGCAGGTTTATCAGCGAAATGGCCCCTCAGCTGAATTGGTCGGCCGAAGCGTTCCCATCATCAGGCGGCAAACTAAAAGACGTTACACTCGCCGAATGCAATGTTCTGGTCATCCCAAGAGGCGCAAAACACAAAAGTCAGGCCCTGGAATTTATGCGTTTCATTCAGCAGCCGGAAAACCTCCGCCACATCGCGCTCAATCAAAATAAATTTGTTCCCCTGACAAATATTGATGAAGATTTCTATTCGAGCCATCCTAACAAGGAAATAAAACTATTCACAAGGTTAAGCAAGTCCCCCAATGCCCATTGCGTGCCGCGGCTTCCAATCTGGCAGGAATACGTACACGAAATCGACAACGCCTTCCAATCCGTCTGGCTCGAGAAAAAAACTCCGCAGCAGGCGCTCGATGACGTTCAAAAGAGAATCGAAATAAAATGGAAAGACTATCTTGATATAAAGAAAAAACTCCCTAAACTCAGGTAATTTGAAAAAGAATACTGAAAATTTGTTCAAGGGATTGATTTTTATCTCGCCATGGATAATCGGCTTCGCCGTCTTCCAGCTCTATCCTATTTACAAAAGCGTATATTACAGTTTCTGCCAGTATGATGTACTCAACCCTCCGGTTTTCATCGGTCTGCAAAACTATACGAATCTTTTCCGTGACGAAATTTTCCTCAAATCCATCATCAGAACCGGCATCTACACATTCATGGCAATCCCCTTATCAATGATAGTTTCATTATTCTTCGCGATTCTCCTCAACCAGAAAATTTTCGGCCGCGGCATTTTTCGAACAATTTATTTCCTGCCCTCGCTGGTTCCGATGGTCGCATTGGCGATCCTGTGGAAATGGATGTTCAACGGCGAACACGGCATCCTGAATTATTTCCTCAGCCTCCTGGGCATACAAGGGCCAAACTGGCTCGGCTCGACAATGTGGGCAACGCCATCGATCGTTCTCACAGGCCTTTGGGGCGTAGGCGGCTCAATCGTAATCTATCTGGCCGCTTTGCAGGATGTCCCGCGCAGCCTCTACGAAGCCGCCGAAATCGACGGAGCAGGCTGGTTCTCTAAAGCCCGCCACATAACCATCCCGATGATTTCCCCCGTAATTTATTTCAACCTGATTCTCGGCATCATTGGCTGCCTCCAGGTTTTCGCCGTCCCCTATATCATGACCGCAGGCGGCCCAGCCCGGAGCACCTATTATTATACAATGTATCTTTTCGATAACGCCTTCAGCTTTTTAAAGATGGGCTACGCCGGCGCAATGGCTGTTTTGCTTTTTATTATCATCCTCGCAATCACTTTCATTGTCACCAAAATGACCGCAAAAAGAGTTTACTATGCAGAGAAATAATCCGACCCCTGTTTCACACAAAAAGCAGAAGGCCGCCTCTTCAGCCGCTGTTCACATAATATTGATTGTCGGCGCGATAGCGTTTTTATTTCCGCTTGTATGGATGCTTTCGACTGCGCTTAAGCCCCTGCCCGAGACAACCAGGATTCCTCCGACCCTCATTCCATCAAAATTTATGTGGAGCAACTATAAAGAAGCCACAACCGCGATTCCGTTCTGGCAATATGCCAAAAATACTTTAATAGTCTGTTCGCTCTCCGTTTTGGGTACGCTCATTTCTTCGACTCTCGTCGCTTACGGTTTTGCCAGGATCCAATGGAAAGGAAGAGACGCCGTTTTCTATCTGGTCCTTGCGACAATGATGATTCCATTTCCGGTAATAATGGCGCCGCTGTTTGTTGTCTTCGGCAAGCTCGGCTGGATAGGCACTTTGAAACCTTTGTGGGTTCCGTCTTTCGCCGCCGCCGCTTTCAATATTTTTCTCATGCGCCAATTTTTCCGAACCATTCCCGCCGAATTGACCGAAGCCGCGAAAATTGACGGTTGCAGCGAACTTGGAATTTTAGTGCGTGTAGTTTTGCCTCTATCGAAACCGGTGCTGCTGGTCGTCGCGCTCTTTCAGTTCATCGCTTCATGGAATGATTTTCTCGGACCGCTGGTTTATCTGACTCGCCAGGAAACATATACACTCGCGCTCGGCCTGCAATTTTTCCAAAGCCAGCATGGCGGAACTTACTGGAACTATTTAATGGCCGCTTCGAGCCTGATTGTACTGCCCATCATCATCATTTACTTCTTCGCCCAAAAAGCATTCATCGAAGGCATTTCCCTCACCGGCCTTAAAGGATAATAGCGTTTATCTGTCATTGCGAGGCTGTCCGCAGACAGCCGTGGCAATCTCTCGCTGAATTGGTCATTTTGAATTACTCAATTGTGAAACTGCACCGAACCCTGCTGCGAAAGCATCTTCGTCTGATCGCCCGTCGTCATCCAAACCTCAACAAAGGCATTCGCCTGATTCGACCAAATAAACGTCGTCACCGATTCCGCCGGCAAAGCATAAATAAAATATTGCCCCTTCCACAAAATTCTCAAATTGTGCGCAGAACCCGAAGTATTAACCGCCATGCAAACCCGTTTTCCGTCTGCGTTAACAAACGCGATATTCTTAATACCTGCCCCGACCGTCGCCGTTGACGAAACTCTGCTCGCGCCCGGCCGGACAAATTTACTTATTTGTCCCAGACTGTAATATTGCGGCCTCGGCGTAATTTGCCCGTTAGCCGTATTCACAGTAACGACGCCGTAACAATTACCGCACCCACCCGAAATCTTCGGCCCGTTATCCTGGTCAAGCGCAAGGTTCCATTTAATAAACGTCTTCGACCAGTTGCGAAGAACATCGATTATAGTCTCCGAATTTTCAATCAGGTTCCCCGCAAATCCGTAATCGTTCCATCCGCCGTCAGACCACTCCGTATAATAAATATCCTTATTGGTATATGCGTAATGTACAGTACTTTGAGCGCCGACATCCCCGCTGTATCCGTGAAACGCCGTTCCCGCAATATAACCCCTCGCGATAGAATCTCCCAAAACCGTCAGCGGATAAGTCGTATTGTCCCAGTTATGGTCATAACACAAAATTTTCGTGCTTATCTCTGCATCAGCAAATTTCGGCCCGACAAGTTTTATTAATCTTATCTGTTCCGCCGCGCTCATCAGCATCCCCGGATAACCATCCGGCTCAAGCAGCGGCTCATTCTGCAGCGTCAACGCGTCAATCTCAATCCCAAGCGCCGCATAAGCCTGCACATACCTCACAAAATAATTCGCGTACGCGTTATAAACATCGTCATTATCGATAAGCGACCCTGTCGGAAACTGCCGCGTCGTTTTCATCCACTTCGGCGGACTCCACGGCGAACCCATGATCTTTATCTCCGGATTTACCGCCAGCGCCTCCAGCAATACCGGAACAATATACGCGTTATCGTTCTCTATCGAAAAATGCTGCAAACTGTAATCGTTCGGAATCGATGGATGAATATCATCATAAGTATAATCCGCGCGCCTGCGAAAATCGCTTGTCCCAATCGGCTGCCGCAAATAGCTCAAACCTATCCCATTTTCCGCATCGAACAATTGCGTCAAAACCTCCAGCCGTTTTTGCGCAGTCAGCGAGTTATAAAGCAGGTACACCGATGAATCCGTAATCGATGCCCCAAACCAGTCTATCTGCTGAAAAATCTGCGAATCGTTTATCGTCAGCAAAAGCCCCTCATCGGCAGGCTCATAATAATTCAGCCACTCATCCGCGAAAACCGTAATATCGTTTATCCCGATAAAATTATCCCCGCTCAAATCAAGCACACTGTCAAAAAGCTGCCACTTGTCCGCGATAAGCGCAAAATCCGAAACATCGACCCACCCGTCGTTATCAAAATCGCAATCTGCCGCAACCGCCGCATTGTCATACATGATCGTCCCGCGCGATGCCCCCTCCAGCATAAACGCCGCAGTCACCGCGCCCGCCGGCGCCTGCTGCCTGAAACTATACCGTTCCCAGTTCGTATTTATCACACCGTTAAAAAGTTCCAGCCTGCGAATACTTCCGATTCGTCCGTTCGAAGAATTTTTCCATTCTATCAAAAGCGCCCCGTGCGGATTGTCCCAGTCTTCAGTGGTTGCATCGACGCTCAAAGTATAAAAACTTCCCGCCGTTACGCTGACGTTCTGCCCCCACCTAACAAAATCGCCCGAGTTCCACGCCCCGGTATTAACATAATTATTTCCGCTCGCGCCAACCTCCGATGCGTTATTTAACCACGCTGCCCATCCGCCGTCCGCCCACTTCCACCAGTTATCAGGCAGCCCGCCTTCGCTATATGTCCCCAGCTCAAAACCCGGATTAAAAAACAGATTCGCAGTTACCCCGCTCGTGAAAAAAAAATTGAACAGCATAACCGCCGAAATGATTTGAAATACCTTGGATCTTATTCTGTCATTGTGAGGAGTTCCAAACGGCATTGGCCGTGCAGGAATGACGAAGCAATCTCTGGTTTTCGTATTTTTTGAGGGTTCCATTATGCTTATCTTACAAAAAATTACTTCTAAAGTCAATTTTTACTTGACCTTTAAATGCATTTTATTATAATAGCAACCGGTTTTTAATAAATCAATAAAAAAATATTTATCCCGGCCTTTTTTAAGCCCTTTTTTATATAATATAGAACGATGAACAATATTCCGCAAAACTGCATAAAGATTATCCTCACCGCAAAAGACACCCCGCACCGCCTTAGCGAATGCCAAACCATCCCGCTTTCAGACAAAAAACCCGATTACGATTCTGTAATCGAATTCGACACCGCCAAAACTTTCCAGTTAATCGAAGGCTTCGGCGGCGCATTCACAGAAGCCGGCGCTTACGCCCTTTCCAAAATTTCACCCGACCTCCGGCAAAAGGCTCTGCAATCTTATTTCGACGATATCGCCGGCATCGGCTACACCCTTTGCAGAACTCATATTAATAGCTGCGACTTCAGCCTGAACAACTATTCCTATGACGACACCCCCGACGATTTTCATCTCGAAAATTTTTCCATCGACCATGACAAACAGCTCCTGATTCCATTCATAAAAGACGCGATGCAAATCTCAAAAACTGGTTTTAAATTATTCGCTTCGCCGTGGAGTCCGCCGGCATGGATGAAAACGAACTCGCAAATGAACAATGGCGGAAAACTCAAACCGCAATGCCGTGATGTGTGGGCTTTATATTTCGTTAAATATATAAAAGCGTATATGCAGGCAGGAATACCTATTTGGGCGATAACCGTGCAAAACGAACCGGACGCCGTTCAAAGATGGGATTCCTGCATATACTCGAATACCGAAGAACGCGACTTCCTGAAATTCTACCTCGGCCCCGCTCTCGCCGAGCAGGGTCTGTCCCACGTCAAGATCATCGTCTGGGATCACAACAAAGACATCCTCGTCGACAGAATCGCGACAATTCTCTCAGACCCAGCCGCAGCCAAATTCGTCTGGGGCATAGGCTTCCACTGGTACGCCGGAACATTTTTCGAAAACCTCGCGAAAGTCCACAGCTTCTTCCCCGAAAAAAATCTCATCGCAACCGAAGGCTGCCACGAAAATGGCGTTAAACCAAATAGCTGGCAAACCGGCGAAACTTACGGCCACGCCATCATCGGAGACCTGAACAACTGGGCAGTAGGATGGGTCGATTGGAACATGGTTCTCGACGAAACCGGCGGCCCAAATCACGCAAAAAACTTCTGCGATGCCCCGATCATCGCCGACACAAAAAACAACCGCCTCGATTTCCATAGCTCATATTTTTACCTCGGCCACTTCAGCAAATTCATCCGCCCCGGCGCGATCAGGATTGACTGCTTGACAAACTGCGCTAAACTTGAGACAACTGCTTTTCAAAATCAAAACGGCTTGATTGCCGCGGTCGTTATGAACAGAACCGACGAAAAAATCGATTTCACGCTGAAAGCAAAATCCGGCTCCGCCAAACTTTCCAGTCCGCCGCATTCGATCCAGACGCTTTTGATAAACCAGTAAAATTTTCAGGAGGCAAAATGAAAAATTATCTTCGTTATATCTTCGCCGCGATTTTATTTTCGTCCGCTTCCCTCGCACAATCTCTATCCCCGCTCAAAGCAAGCGGAACATCCATCACCGATGGCAAAAATCCCGTCATCCTCAAAGGCTGCAATCTCGGCAACTGGTTCATCATGGAAACATGGATGATGCACCTCTACGATGAAAAAATCCGCGACCAGTACATGTTCGAGCTCACACTCGAAAACCGTTTCGGCCCTTACGAAAAAAACCGCCTCATGGACATCTTCAGGGCCAACTGGATTACCCCCCGCGATTTCGAAATAATAAAATCCTTCGATATGAATTGCGTCCGCCTTCCGTTCTATTATCAGCTCCTCGAAGACGACTCCGCGCCGATGCGGCTCAAACCCGATGCCTTCAAATGGCTCGATTACGCCATCGACACCGCCGAGAAAAACGGCATATACACAATCCTCTGCCTCCACGGCGCAGCAGGCGCTCAAAGCAATATGGGCCATTGCGGCAGAGAAGACTACAACAAATTCTGGTCAGACCCCGTCTATCTCAAACGCACATGCTGGCTCTGGCGGCAAATCGCAAAAAAATATAAAACCCGTGCTGCCGTCGCGGGCTTCGACCTCCTCAACGAACCCTGGGGCGCTCCAATGCAAAAACAAATCCAGGCCTACGATGCGATGTATAAAGCAATTCGCCAGGTTAATTCCGAACAGATAATTTTCATCCAGGGCCACGAATCGATAAAAGAACTCGGCAGACCCGAAGACCACAACTGGCAAAACATCGCCTATTCGCTCCATCGTTATCCCGGCATCTTCGACGGCGGCCCCCCAACTCGCGAAAACCAGGCAAGATTTTTAAAAACTTATCTGCCCGAAATAAATAATGAGGCAAAAGACCTTAACGTCCCCTTCCTAATGGGCGAATTCAATGTTCTCTACACCAGCGCAGGCGGCGCCGAAATGATGAGAAGACATTTCGATCACTACGAAAAATATAATTGGCCCGCCACTATGTGGGCCTACAAAATAATGACCATCCCCGATGAACAGCGAAGAGGCTTTTGGGAAATGGTAACAAACAAACATCGCCTGCCCGAAATAGATTTAAGAACCGCAAGCCTCGCCGAAATAGAAAATTATCTAAAATCATTTGCGTGCGAATATACCATCTACGAAGATTTGAAAAATTACTTAACGCAAAAACAAGCTCTCGCTCCTCTTGCCGACCCGCCCCCTCCTCCAAAACCGATTACCAAAGCTCCGTTCAATGACCGGCTTACAAATTGGACTGCCTCGGAAATCTCAACCGCAATCCCCGGCGGCCAGAAAGTTTATTCCGATTCAAGAATCGACCTCTACGCCTGCGGCGCCGATATTTATTTATCGAACGACCAGTTCCGTTTCATCTGGCAAAAATTATCAGGCGATTGCGAAATCTCCGCGACCCTCGACGAATTGACTTTCACTCACATGTTCGCAAAAGCGGGAATAATGATCCGCGCCGATTTAGCCGACGATTCCGTCTTTTCGCTCTTTGCGGTCAGACCCGCCGGCGAATTGGAATTCATCTGCCGTCATAACAAAGGCGAGAAAGTAAAAACTGATGGCCATCTCGGCCACGATTTCCCTGACATAAATCTAAGGCTCGTTAGAAAAGGAAATACGATTGAATCGTTCCATTCAAAAGACCAGGAGCCCTGGCAGAAATTCATGACCGCAGATTTACCAAAACTCCCCAATGATATTTACGTCGGCATCTTCTGCCTCAGCCACGACAACTCCCAGTTAGCAAAATCCTCGTTCAAAAACATTAACATCCTTACAACCCATTCTCAACTCTCAGAGCCCTGAGCGTCAGCGATGGGTAATTAAATTTCACTTGGCCCCCGGACCTTTACCCGCCTATG
>JAKJEQ010000036.1 GCA_022705345.1 Planctomycetota bacterium
GACAGTTCATAAGTTCGATTTGCCTTCTGTCATTTTCTAATAGATGTGCAAGCCGTCTGCGAATGCCCAAATTGATTCTCATCGCACGGTCTCGGGCATATACCTGGTACATATAATCCCTGTCCCTGTCTGTGACCATCTCAAGTGTTAATTCATCATGATTGCGCAAAAACATTGCCCATTGCGATTTCCTGGGTATAGGAGGCGTTTGATTCAGAATTTCAATTATTGGAAAATGGTTTTCCATACGGATAGCCATGAACAACCGAGGCATTATTGGAAAATAAGGAACCACCTGCTCAGGCCACTGATTGGCTTCAGCAAGAAGGACACGATTTTTAAAATTTTTGTCGACATGGCTCCTCAATTCCTTAAGAAATGCATGAGTCTGAGGCAGATTTTCACAGCTCGTACCTTCCTGTTCATAAAGATACGGTATTGCGTCAATACGAAGGCCGTCAACTCCCTTATCCATCCACATATCCATGAATCTCAATACCGCTTTGCGAACATCTTTACTTTCATAATTCAGATCCGGCTGGTGAGAATAAAACCTGTGCCAATAATAACTATTTGCGACTGAATCGAAAGTCCAATTGGAGTTTTCGAAATCTTTGAAAATAATTCTGACACCTTTATATTTCTCGGGTGTGTCAGACCACACATAATAGTTTCTTAATTTACTCCCTGCCGGAGACCTGCGGGCAAGCTGAAACCATGGATGGGCATCAGATGTATGATTTATAACCAGCTCTGTTATTACTCTTATGCCTCTATAATGAGCTTTTCTCAAAAATTTAGTGAAGTCCTCCATTGTTCCATAATAAGGATGAATACCGGTATAACTGGCTATGTCATAGCCGTCGTCTTTAAGAGGAGAAGGATAAAATGGAAGAAGCCAAAGCGCGGTTACCCCGAGATCTTCAAGATAATCCAGCTTTTGAGTAAGTCCCTGAAAGTCTCCAATACCGTCATCATTACTGTCATAAAAAGACCTGACGTGAAGTTGATAAATAATTGCGTCTTTATACCACAAAGGATCGTCTGAAAGTTGTACCTGGCGAGAAACCATCGGCTTCCTTTATGTTAGACGTAAAAAAACTTCATTCTTATCCATCATACAAAAAAAAATCCTTCCGAAAATAAGTAGATTGCTTAATTAACCTCATACTTTTGCCCCCGTAGTATATTTTTATTGAAATTATAGGATTATTCTTATATGACTTTTGCCGCTTCTGCTGTTTTCATATAGAGAAATGAACAAAATTCGGAAAATCAGAAAATTAAAGCCGGTCTTCCTGCAGGGCTTGATGGCAATAATCCCAATCGCTATCACTCTATACATTCTTTTTTGGTTTGTGCGAATGACGGAAAACGCTTTTGGCGGAATGATTAGAGCTGTAATCCCTGACAGGTTTTATATCACGGGAATGGGAGTAGTTGCGGGATTGCTCATTATAATGGGTATTGGGCTGTTATTAAGGCTTTATGTTTTCAAAAAATTATTCGTACGTATCGAAACCATGTTTGATACACTTCCTATTATCAAGTCGATTTATGGATCTATTCACGATTTAATGAGTTTCTTCGATTCATCCAAAAAAAAAGAATTCAGTAAAGTTGTTTCCATAGAGTTAGTTGAAAATGGCTGCCTGCTGATGGGGTTTGTCACACGTGAAGATTTTGAGAGTCTGCCTAATCTTGACGGCAAAGATAAGGTCGCAGTATATCTTCCTATGAGTTATCAACTCGGAGGTTACACCATATTCGTGGATAAATCGAAAGTCAAACCTGTAGAAATGAGCATTGAGGAAGCAATGAGATTCGTTTTCACAGCCGCTGTTTCAACCAAGAAAACATGAGGCCCGGAAATGCGAGCCATCTGGAAGGGACGAATAAAGTTTGACAATGCTGATATACCCGTAAAACTGTATTCAGCCGTTAGCGACATCCGCTCTCATTCGCATCTTTTGCATGATCAGGATCAACAGAGACTCGAACAGAAACTCGTTTGTATTGCACAGGATCAGGTCATAGATCGCAGCGAAACGGTTAAAGGTTATGAAATCAGCAAAAATGAATATGTCCTTGTTGAGCCTGAGGAACTGGAAAGGTTCGAGCCTCAGAAATCCACAACTATTGAAATAGATGCATTTATTGATGCTGAGAAAATAGACCCCCGTTATATAGAAAGGACTTATTATCTTGGCCCTGATAAAAGCGACCAAATGTACGTTAATCTGTTTGAAAGTCTGAAAAAAACCGGTTTAGCGGGTGTTTGCAGTTGGGCAATGCGAAAAAAAATATATTTCGGCATTGTTACAGCATCCGCCGACGTCATTGATTTAATAGTGCACAGGCATTCCGATGAAGTTATTCCTGAAGATTCATTTGATTTGGATCAAGTCTCTATTTCAGCAAAAGAAAAAGATATTGCTGAAAAAATTGTTTTAGAGCTTGTTGGTGAATTTAAGCCGGACGAATATCATGATGAATACCAGGAAAAACTTAAAACTTTAATCGATAAAAAAGCAAGAGGTGAAAAAGTTAAAATGCCTGTATTAAAAAAACGTAAAGAAACATCAGATAAAGATTTACTCCCTGCGTTGCAAAAGAGTTTCAAGGCTTTAAGTAAGAAAATATGAATTTTAATGAAAATATGCCTTCTAAAATTCAGCCAATGCTCGCGAAGATCGGCAATTTGCCGAAAGATTACGAAAATTGGGCTTACGAATTTAAATGGGACGGCATACGCGCAATTATGTATTGGAATGGAAAAAATATAAAAATAGAAAGCAGAAACCTTCTTGATATTACTTTCCGCTACCCGGAACTGACCGATTTAGGCAAATCGTTTGGCGAAAACGTAATTGTCGATGGTGAAATAATAGCTATTGATAATGCCGGAAAACCCAATTTTTCAAAACTTCAGCAGAGAATGCTGATTAGTGAAAATAAGCTTACCAAATCTCTTCTAAGCATTAAAATTTATTATTATCTTTTTGATATACTGTTTTTCAACAATAAAAATATAATGAATCAGCAATATGAAACGAGAAGAAGAACGCTTGAAGCATTGAAAATAAATCATTCATTTTGCAGGGTTCCCCCAAACTTCAAAGGAAAAGGCAATGTAATTATGTCAGTGGCCAGAAAACATGAACTTGAGGGCGTTGTATGCAAAAAATTAAACAGTGTTTATCTTCCCGGAAAACGAAGTGACGATTGGATAAAAGTAAAAATAATAAAATCGGCTGAGTTCATCATTTGCGGCTTCAAATATGGCAAAACCTCAAAAGACAGAATAGGTTCGCTCCAATTAGGAGCCTACAATGCCGGGAACAAACTTATTTATGTTGGAGCAGTTGGGACAGGATTTGACGTTGTTGCGCATAAACTGCTTCTTGGCAAATTAGAAGCTGAAAAAACAGAAGTGAATCCTTTTGAAGAGAGATTTGATAAAAACGTCAATTTTGTAAAACCCAGGTATGTTGCTCAGGTTGAGTACAGGAGATGGCCTGAAAAAAAGATTTTACAGCAAGCATCCTATAAAGGTTTACGTCTCGACAAATCACCAAATGAAATTAACTTAGAGGAAATGTAATTATGCCTTCAAAAATCTGGACAGGCACTTTGAGTTTCGTTATGGTTTCGATACCAGTGGAGATAGTTTCGGCAATCCACCCGAGCAAGATATCTTATCATTTAATGCATAAAGAAGACAATTCGCCAATTCGAACCCGAATGTTTTGCCCGAACGATAAAAAATTCGTTCACCCCGAACACATAGTCAACGGCTATGAAGTCGATGATAACACTTATGTAATTGTCAAAGAGCAGGAATACAAAGCTCTTGAGCCTGAAAAAAGCCAGACGATAGAAATAAGCAGCTTTATTGATTTGAAGAATATCAATCCTGTTTATTTTGATAAACATTATTATTTACTCCCTCGCAAAGGCGGTTCAAAAGCTTATCAGCTCTTGACGCAAGTCATGAAGGAAACTCAAAAAGCTGGTATTTCAAAATTCGTCCTGAGAAGCAGAGAATACCTTGTTATCGTCAGGCCTTATAATCGAATCTTGGGTCTGATGGTTCTGCATTTCCCGCAAGAGATAAGAGATCCGCAGGAGATTTTGCCTGAAAATATCAAAGCCGAACCGCAAAAAGTTAAAATTATAAGTGACGCCCTGAAAAAGCTGAAGACAAAATACGAACCGGAAAGTTATGAAGATAAAAATTATAATACAATCCTGAATTTCCTGGAAAACAAAGCTAAAGAACAGGGAACTGTTAAAATAGAAGAACCGGCGGAAGAAGAAATATCGGAAATGGAGACTGAAGATTTGGCTGCGGCTCTCGAAGAAAGTCTTGCCAAAGCGAAATCCAGATAACTTATGCCTCAGGAAAGTAAAACAGTTACAGTTGAGGGAAAAAAACTTACACTCACAAATCTCAGCAAAGTTTTATATCCGCAAACAGGTTTTACAAAGGCCAATGTCATAGATTATTATCGCAGGATTGCTCCATATATACTTCCGCATCTTCACAACCGCCCTGTTACGTTAAAGCGATATCCTCACGGAGTTGATTCGCCTTTTTTCTATCAAAAAAACTGTCCCCTGCACCCCGATTGGCTCGAAACTTCCCCGCCCGATGACTATTTCAAAGAAAATTTTTGCATTGTCAACGATCTGCCTTCATTGATTTGGATCGAAAATCTCGCTTCAATAGAAATCCATACTTTGCTGGCAACGACAAAAAATCTTTTACAGCCTGAAATGGTTGTATTTGATCTCGATCCCGGCGAGCCTGCTTCATTGATTGATTGCCTGAGAATAGCGTTGGTTATGCGAGATATGCTCGAAGGGCTCGGACTAAAATCGTTCCCAAAAACCTCCGGCGGTAAAGGGCTGCATTTTTATGTACCGCTTAATACGGTCGTCAATTATGACCAAACAAGCAGTTTCGCAAAAATGGTTGCGCAGGTTATGGAAAAACATTTCCCTGAACTTGTCGTTAGTAAAATGAAAAAGGATTTGCGAAAGGGGAAAATTTTTGTCGATTGGAGTCAAAACAGCAGGCACAAAACAACCGCATGTGTTTATACATTACGCGCCAGGCCTGAACCTGCCGTTTCTATGCCGGTCACATGGAAACAAGTAGAAACAGCTTTGAAAAAAAATAATTCTGAAAGCCTTATTTATACCGCAGAGAAGGCAATCGAGAGAGTTGCGAAAGTTGGCGATATATTTAAGGACGTCTTAATGCTGCGCCAATCAATAACTGCACCCAAGCCCAACCTTCAATCCAAACCCCTTGATGTTTCCGAAAAAGATCAGGAATATAACTTAAAAATCTATCGACAAAAAAGAAATTTCAAAAAAACTGCCGAACCTGTCGGCGGAAAAGAAACAAAACTGGATTATATTTTTGTGATTCAAAAACACGCTGCCACTCGCCTGCATTATGATCTCCGGCTGCAATCGCAGGGCGTTTTGAAATCATGGGCGATACCCAAAGGTCTTTCATCCGACCCTAAAGAACGAAGATTGGCGGTTCGAACTGAAGATCACCCCTTCGACTACAAGGATTTCGAAGGTATAATTCCCGAGGGCCAATACGGAGCGGGAGAAGTAATTATATGGGACAAAGGGTACTACATAAATATAACGCGCGATTCCAGAGGCCGTACAGTCTCTATGGAAGACGCAATCAAAAAAGGAAAAATCGAAGTCTATTTTGAAGGCACTAAAATTAAAGGCGGGTATGCCCTGATAAGGCTCAAGCCCGGTAAAGATGAAAAAGAAAATTGGCTTGTAATTAAACTGAAAGATCAATTTGTCGGTTCTCTGCCCGATGATTTGCAGCAGATTGGCCAATCAGTTGTTACAGGAAAGAGTATTGAGGATCTGAAGAAAACAAATAAGAAGAAAAAAATATTATCGTAGCTGCCACGATATGGCGTAAGCTGCGGTTCCTTTGGTTTGAACGTTTTGGCTGTTTGAAACCACAAGCTCATAGACGCTGTTTGGTTCAACGGCAATAAAAAGATGTTCGACATTATCTACCGGACTGTCGCTCATATCCATAACGATCGTTTCATTATTAGAATCTATCTTGCGCAGTACAAGCTGTAAATCTTTCCACAAATTTAAATTTAAGTTGAATGGATATCTGTCTTCATAAACTCGATTCCATACCAGTGTTGCTGTCAGTACTTTTTCTTCGCTGCCTGTTTGAAAACTGTAAACCTTCTCGATTGTGTTGTCTGCCTCAATCATATTGAGGTCCCAGCCCAAATCGTTTACATCGCCGTCACGCTGCAAACCGGAAATTAAAAGATTATACGCTGATAAAGCATCAACCATCCCAGCCCCCTGCCTGAAATCCAGCGGGTACTCGTAATCGTCACTTGCATCATCGAATCCTTTATGCCAGCCGGGAAATTTCTTCGCGCTGGTCATAAGTATCGATTTCAAAACACAGTTACCGGAAAAACCCGATGCCGCGATTTGCAGGTTCGGATCTGATTTGGCTTTTTGAATCAGCATTGATGCTACGCCGGTTACAACAGGAGCTGCAAAACTCGAAAAATCACCGCTTGCCTTATACGTGTTATCCTCAGCGGCCACAAGGCAGTTTCCAGGCGCTATAATGTCGGGCTTACACCTGCCGTCAAGCGTAGGCCCTATTGTCGAATGATTTGGATCGGGAGCTTCAAACTCAAAAAGAGTCCCCTTAGAATCTGCCACTCCAACTGCAAGAACATTAGCGCCTGCAGCCGGGTACAAAGGCAAATCGTAAGCTTCGGTTCCATTTCCAATCGCGGCAACAACAAGGAAACCATAATTCTCGACCATACTGTCAATGCCTCTGCTCCACCACGACTCAGACGACCAGCCGAGACTCATCGTAAGCACGTCATCCTTAGGCAATTGGCCCGTAAAAACATAATCCGAAACAAAATACCAGAATTCATAAACATTCAAACGGGATTTAGGTACGATAGATGTGTATGAAAATTCGCCCACTTCCGGATGAAACGCATTGGCATCGACTCCGGTAAGAATAGATGCAATTTGAGTTGTGTGTTTTGATATGCCTGATTCTCCAATCAGGTCATCGTAAAAATTGGCATCGCTGCTTTGAAAACATTTCAATGAAATGTCAGGTCTGTAGTCATTTTGAGGATCCGAATCGACATAGGTATCGCTCCTGCATACAAGAGCAATATTGACCCCCTTGCCTGTCAAGTTAGGTTCAACAGCCAGCAGTTGATACACTCCTGCCGCATCATAAGCGCCCGGCTGCACATCCAGCGACAACGCCGACGATGCGCAAATCATTAAAATTAAAAAAGTTATAGTATTAAATTGTTTTAACAAAGATGGCCCTCTAAATACCGCAAAAAACACAATTCATATTATAACACATCTTACCTAACTTTTCCATACCATCTATTTTATTTTATAAGTATTTATTAGGCATGAACTAAGATTAAAACAAGCACTAAGATATCCATAGATTAATAAGATTTTAGTCTCTTGCCAAAGCCTATCGCACCTGATATACTCTTTCCAGAGTTTCGGACGTTTCAAGTATAGGATTAAGAATAAAAATGGAAGTTCTTTTAAGCTCCGATAAAATAGCTGATTGCATTGTCACCCTTGCGGATGAGATCGTATCACAAACGTCAAGGGCCGATAAAATTGCTATTATTGGAATACGCAGCCGGGGAGAAGTATTGGCAAAACGCCTGACGGATCTGTTATCGAAGAAACTTGGCACAAAATTGCCCTGCGGAACGCTTGATATCACCCTTTACCGAGATGACATCAACAACCCGCAAGGGCAGACACAGCACTTTGTCAGAAGCACTGAAATTGGCTTCAATGTTGATGACACTATCATTATTCTTGTGGACGATGTACTCTATACTGGACGCAGCACCCGTGCCGCGATGGATGCCTTGATGGACCTTGGCAGGCCGAAGGCTATTAGATTAGCTGTGCTGGTCGAAAGAACTGGAAGAGAATTGCCGATTACATCCGATTTCGCAGGCTACAAAATTGATCTTCCTGCCGAAAAAACAATTCAGGTTAACTTCGTTGAATCCGACGGCAAAGACAGAGTAATCTTGACATGACTAAAAATGATTTCATTTGGAACCGCAAAAACCTCATCGGACTTCGCGAGTTGAGCAGAGAGGAAATTGAGCATATTCTTGATACCGCAAAAGGATTTGAAAACATCAGTACGCGAAGCATCAAGAAGGCCCCGACTTTAAGAGGCAAAGTCGTTGTCAATCTTTTCTTTGAAGACAGCACAAGAACAAGAAACAGTTTCACCCTTGCCGCAAACAGGTTAAGTGCCGACGTTATAGAATTTACTGAAAAAGTAAGTTCAACCAGTAAGGGTGAAACCTTGCTGGACACCGCCAAGAATCTCGAGGCAATGGGAATTGACATCGTTGTAATAAGGCACAGCGCCGGCGGCGCCCCAAAATTTCTAAGCAGAAATATCAATGCTTGTGTAGTTAACGCAGGCGACGGCTATTGCGAGCATCCCACGCAGGCCCTGCTCGATACTTATACAATTAGAAAAATCAAAGGCTCGCTTGAAGGTCTGAAAATCGCAATCGTAGGCGATATCGCGCATTCACGAGTCGCCCGCAGCGACATATACGCTATGACTAAACTCGGCGCAAAAGTTATTCTTGTCGGCCCTCCCACGCTTATGCCCGCACAGGTTAATCAATTGCCGGTGCAGGTCAGTTACTCGCTTGATGCTGTAATCGGCGAGGTCGATGTGATTAACATGCTGAGAATTCAATTCGAAAGAATGGGGCAAAATCCGTTTCCTTCTATTAAAGAATATTCACATTATTTCGGCCTTACTGTCGAAAGAATGAAAAAAGCAAAAAAAGACATCCTTGTAATGCACCCCGGCCCGATTAATAGAGGAGTTGAAATCGAAAGCGAAGTGGCCGACGGCAAAAATAGCGTTATACTTGAGCAGGTAACAAACGGCCTGGCGGTAAGAATGGCTGTGCTATTTCTGGTAAACCAGGCAGCAATGATAAAAGAATAATATGGCTAAAAATTTAATTATAAAAAATGGTCGCGTGATTGACCCTGCTAACAACATCGATAAAAAATCCGATGTTCTGATAGTCGATGGCAAAATTGCAGATATCAGCCCCCAGATTCATTCCGGAGGTTCAGAGCCGCGATCGTCAGGGAGCGGTAGTAAAGACGATATGGTCATTGATGCACGGGGAAAACTCGTTTTGCCCGGCCTGATAGATATCCATGTACATTTTCGCGAACCCGGAGATGAAGAAGAAGAAACAATCGCATCCGGCTCGATGGCCGCTGTTGCCGGAGGTTTCACTTCAGTCGTATGTATGCCGAACACAGACCCCCCTATCGATGACGCGACAAGTGTCGAATACATTCACAGAATGGGCAGGCAAACAAGAAAAACCCACGTCTATGTCATGGGCACTATCACAAAAGACAGAGCGGGCGAACAGTTGAGTGATATAGGTTTCATGGCACAGGCGGGAGCTGTAGGGTTTACCGATGACGGCACTGGCGTACAGAACGCTTCATTAATGCTTCGAGCTATGAAATATGCCTCTATGTTCAAAAATATAGTCCTGAGTCAGCATTGCCAGGACAATTCTTTGGCAGGTTCAGGCGTAATGAACGCAGGTTTTAATTCGACCGCGCTCGGCCTGCCCGGCATTGATCCGCTTGCGGAAGAAATGATGATTTGGCGTGATATTCAGCTCGTGCGAAAGACTAATATGCTTTATCATGTCCAGCACGTTTCCACAGCCAAATCAGTCGAACTTATCCGTCAGGCGAAGAAAGATTGTCTGCCGATAACATGCGAAGTGGCGCCTCATCATCTCCTTCTCACAGATGACGATTGCCGCGACTATGATACAAATTACAAAGTTAATCCGCCTCTTAGAACTGCAAAAGATATAGAAGCACTCAAACAGGCAATTCGTGAAGGCGTAATCGACGCTCTCGCTTCCGACCATGCGCCCCATCTGAAAAGCGAAAAGGAACTTGAGTTTCTCGCCGCTCCTTTTGGAATCGCGAGTATAGAATGTGCTTTGGGGCTATATATAAAAGCGCTTATAGAACCGAAGATTATCGACTGGCCCCAGCTTGTTTCGATTATGTCTGAAAAGCCCGCCAAAATAATCGGCGTTGATAAAGGTACGCTCGGCATAGGCAAACAAGCCGATGTTACAATCATCGACCCGAATTTAGAATATATAGTTGACGTCGAAAAATTTCATTCCAAGAGTAAAAATTGTCCGTACAACGACTGGAAACTTAAAGGCAAAGTAGAATATACCATTGTCGGCGGCGAAATAAGATTTTCCGGATTAGCCCCCGCACCTGTGGCGGGGGTTCAGAGCCGCGGCAGCCAGCCCTGAGCGAAGTCGAATGGGTTAGGGAGCGGTATTCTATGTTATTAATCGACGGTTACAATTTATTGCATTCAGTTCGGAGTTTACTGGATCAATCAGCGGAAATCACTGATGACCAGCTTTGCCGAGTAATCGGCGAATACCTGTACAGGACAAAGGGCAAAGGCAGTATTATTTTTGACGGAACAGGCCCAAAAGACAAATCTGTTTTTAATAATTTGTTCAATCTTGAAGTTGTTTTCTCCGGCCCAAACCGCGAGGCAGACGATGTTATTGAGAAACTGATTCAGCAAAACACCGCTCCGAGAAACTTATCTGTCATCAGCAGCGACAGAAGAATCAAACAGGCCGCAGAAAAAAGAAAAGCAACACCGGTTGATTGCGTTGACTTCTGGATGAAAGTGCTGAAACAAATTGAAAAAAAACAGAAACAGCAGGCGGAACCCCAGGAAAAATTCATCGGCCTCACCAATGCCGAAACGGAATATTGGCTTAGAGAATTTGGTTTTATAAAATAAATGGAGTAAACATGGCCTACACTATAGGTTTAGACTACGGAACAAATTCAGTTAGATGTGTAATCGTAAATACAAAAAATGGCGATGAGATCGGAACATCCGTCTTTCCTTATCCTTCTGGAAGAAACGGTATCATTCTCGACCATTCGGACGCTAACCTCGCAAGGCAAAATCCCGCCGATTACATCCTTGGCATCGAAGTCAGCGTGAAAAACGCCATAGCAGTCGCTAAGAAATTTGACAAAAAATTCTCGCCTGACAAAATCATCGGCTTCGGAGTCGACACGACAGGCTCTACTCCTATTCCAGTCGATAGAGATGGCACTCCCCTCTCGATGATGCCGGCATTCAAAAACAATCCTAACGCTATGGCCTGGCTCTGGAAAGATCATACTTCTTATAAAGAAGCGGCTCAGATTACTGACCTCGCAAAAAAAATGCATCCCAAATATCTCGCCAAATGCGGCGGAACATATTCATCCGAATGGTTCTTCAGCAAAATTCTTCATTGCCTTAACGTCGATAAAAAAGTATTCGATGCCGCCTATAGCTGGGTCGAATGCGCAGACTATATCCCGGGCGTTCTCGTCGGCGATACAAAACCCGAAAATCTAAAATGCAGCAGGTGCGCAGCAGGCCACAAGGCAATGTTCAATGCAGACTGGGGCGGTCTTCCTGCAAAAACTTTCCTGAACAAACTTAATCCCAAACTCGGCGCCCTTCGCGACAGATTATACAAAAAAACATATTCAATCGATACTATTGCAGGCGGTCTTTCAAAAGAATGGGCAAAAAAACTCGGCCTCATTGAAAATATTCCCGTCGCGGTCGGCGCTTTCGATGCGCATCTGGGTGCAGTGGGCAGCGGCGTAAAATATGGCACTCTCGTCAAGATCATCGGCACAAGTACCTGCGATATTCTTGTCGGCCCCAAAAAAGGAAAACTCAAAGACATTCCCGGCATTTGCGGAATCGTTGACGGCTCAGTCCTGCCCGGCTTTTGGGGATTTGAGGCAGGCCAATCCGCTGTCGGTGATATTTTCAACTGGTATGTTGATTATATTCAACCCAAAGGAAAAATTGAGGGCTCCCACGAAGAACTTACCAAAAAGGCCGCAAAGCTCAAACCTGCTCAATCAGGCCTGCTCGCTCTTGATTGGAACAACGGCAACAGGACCATTCTCGTTGACCAGAGATTAACAGGACTTCTTCTCGGCCAGACCCTTCATACCAAACCGGAAGAAATTTACCGCGCGTTGATCGAAGCAACCGCTTTCGGAGCCTTGACGATCTTTAACCGTTTCGAAGAATACGGCGTCAAAATCAACGAAGTAATAAATTGCGGCGGTATCGCAGAAAAAAATCTGATGGTTATGCAGATATACGCAGACATCACCGGCAGAGAAATGAAAGTCTCCCGTTCATCACAGAGCTGCGCACTGGGTTCAGCTATCGCAGCCGCGGTAGTCGCAGGCAAAAAAGCAGGCGGATACGATGATTTCGCATCTGCGCAAAAAGCTATGTGCGGTGTGAAGAAAACAGCTTACAAGCCTATTGCCAATAATAACAAGGTTTATTCAGAGCTTTATAAATTATATAAAAAACTGCACGATGCTTTCGGCATTCAGGACAGCAAAATCGTCCTTTCAGATGTTATGAAAAAATTACTTCAGCTAAAAGAACAGGCGAATAAGTAATGTTCGAAAAACTAAAAAAATCAGTATGCAAAGCCAATCTTGAACTGCAAAAACAGAAGCTCGTCATTTACAGTTGGGGCAATGTCAGCGGCATTGACCGCAAAACGGATGTAGTCGCCATAAAGCCCAGCGGTATTGATTACCGGGATTTAACTCCCGACAAGATTGTTCTTCTCGATTTGAAAGGCAATATCATCGAAGGAAAGTTAAAGCCTTCTTCGGACACTCCGACTCATCTTGAAATATATAAAAATTTTCCCCAAATCGGAGGCGTTTGCCATACTCACTCGACTTATGCGACAATGTGGGCACAAGCCTGCCGCCAAATCCCACCGCTCGGAACAACCGGAGCAGATTATTTCTATGGCGCTGTACCTGTTACAAAAGCTTTAACAAAATCCCAGATAAAAAAAGATTACGAGCTTAACACCGGCAAAGTTATCGTTCAAAGATTCAAAAAAATCGACCCATTAATAATGCCTGCCTGTCTTGTCGCCTGTCACGGCCCTTTCACATGGGCAGCGACCCCTGAAAAAGCTGTTGAAAATGCGGTCATACTCGAAAACACCGCAAAACTTGCTTTCGGAACAGTTTTGCTTAATCTGGACATCCTCCCGATTTCAAAGAATCTTCTTGATAAACATTTCTTCCGAAAACATGGCAAAAACGCATATTACGGCCAAAAAACTTGATTAATTTTTTATTCTGCATATCATATTATGGAATTTACAGGAGTTTAAAAAAATGACAAAAATGACATTCGGAGTTATCGTAGGCAACAGAGGCTTTTTCCCCGCCGTTCTCGCACAGCAGGGAAGAGAAGACATTCTCAACGTTCTTAAGAAATCAGGCTGCCAGGCCGTTTGCCTTACAGAAAAAGATACAAAATTCGGCAGCGTTGAAACTTTTGCCGATGCTCAAAAATGTGCAGAGTTATTTTCAAAAAATGCCGATAAAATTGACGGGATTATCGTTACCCTCCCTAACTTCGGCGATGAAAAAGGTGTTGCCCAAGTCATCAAAAGCTGCGGCTTGAACGTCCCTATCCTGATTCAGGCCGAATCCGACGATATGGCTAAAATGAAAATTGAAAACAGGCGGGATTCATTCTGCGGAAAAATAAGCGTATGCAATAACCTTCGCCAGTCCGGCATTCCTTTCACGCTTACAAAGTCGCATACCCTCAAAGTAAAATCGCCTGAATTTAAAAAAGAACTCGATGAATTCGCTTCAGTTTGCAGGATTGTAAAGGGGCTTAAAAACGTTCGCTTCGGAGCCATCGGTGCAAGAACAGGCGCTTTCAATACCGTCCGTTACAGCGAAAAAATCCTCGAACTTGCAGGAATTTCAATCGAAACCATCGACTTATCTGAAATTTTCGGCAGAACTGAAAAATTGGATTCCGGCGACTCATGCGTAAAGAATAAATTAATAGAGATAAATGATTACGTAAAAACCACCGGCATACCCAATGACGCACTATTAAAAATGGCAAAATTCTCTTGTGTTGTTGACCAGTGGAAAGCAGACCTCAATCTTACCGGCACCGCCATCCAGTGCTGGACAAGCATGGAAGAATTCTTCGGCGTAGTGCCTTGCACCATCATGAGCATGATGAGCCAGAGCCTTTGCCCAAGCGCTTGCGAAGTTGACATCACCGGACTTTTGGCAATGTACATCCTCCAGCTCGCAAGCGGCACACCAAGTGCTCTGCTCGACTGGAACAACAATTACGGAAACGACCCCGATAAATGCGTTCTTTTCCATTGCAGCAATCTGCCGAAATCATTTTTCAAAACCGCAAAAATGGATTACCAGGCAATCATTGCCGGCTCTGTTGGCAAACAGAACACTTACGGCACAATCGTCGGCAAAATCGCTCCTAATAAAACGACTTTCTGCCGTGTAACAACAGATGATACTGCGGGAATTATCAGCGGCTACGTCGGTCAGGGCGAATTTACTGCCGACAAACTTGATACTTTCGGCGGATATGGCATTTTGAAAGTTAAAAACCTTCAAACTTTGTTGAAGCACATTTGCGACATGGGATTCGAACATCACGTTGCCGCAAATATCAGTTCAAAAGCTGACGCTATTAATGAAGCTCTCGGTAATTATCTCGGCTGGGAAATCTACAGACATCAATAATATCTGTACTCTATGGCTAAAAAAAATAAACTCTGTGGCTGATAAATGAAATTAACTGCAAAAAAATCTATGCTTCGAGGCAGTGTCGCAATTCCTGCGTCCAAGTCGCACACAATCCGCGCTGTCGCAATCGCTTCTCTCGCCAATGGCCAAAGCTTTATCAAAAATCCGCTTATTTCAGAAGATGCGGTAAGCGCCGTCAAATGTTATAGTATGCTCGGCGCAAAAACAGATTGCACCGATAAATCCTGCTGGAAAATCATTGGCAATGGCGGGAAATTAACGACCACTTCTGAAACTATCGACATCGGCAATTCCGGCACTACTCTGCGTCTTGCGGCAGGTTCCGCCTCTCTATTGCCCATGGGACAAAAAGTAACTTTCACCGGCGATTCGCAAATCCAGACAAGACCCATTCAGCCCCTGCTCAATTCGTTGAACGAGCTTGGCGCAAAAGCAAAAAGTTTGAAA
>JAKJEQ010000037.1:0-7374 GCA_022705345.1 Planctomycetota bacterium
AGCGTATTTCTTTATCCCGACCTCAGAATGTTCGACAGGTACGATGCTTTGCTTCGTAATCTGCAGGAAAAATATCGCCAGCTCGGACAGGATGACGAGATTCTCGAAGTACCGCACCGTAATATGCTGAAACGCGCGGTTCTGCTGTTTTACCAGGCAGGCCATACTAACAAGGCTTTGAAGGTTTATAACGCTTTAAGAAAAGATTATCCGAAAGATCAGGAGATCCAGGTTTCTCTTAATGAGTATTGCAGAACGCGGTTGATGCAGGAATTGAAAGATATGGGGCTTGCCGATGCTACAGAAATTATAACGCTGATGCTGCATGAAGGTTATGCCCGCTACGCGGTTCACGATGACGACGAAGCCTACGGCAGAGAGAGGATGGCACGTGAAGTGTACGACCATTATGTGCGAGAATTTGGCGATGAAGAGGCCGACAGAATACACCTGCCCGAATTCAGTATCCTGCGGTACGTTGGTTTGAGCAGTTTTATTAATGACGAAAGATACCCGGAAGATTTACGCCGGAACCTGATAGACCGTTTGGAGATTGAACGGCCGGAACTTTATGAAAAATTGAAAGAACAGGAAGAAGCTGTTATGCAGGAACTCGAGCATCTCCAGCAGCAGCAAGCACAGGAACAGCAAGGCCAGCAGCAATGACGAACATACAGCCCGGGATTATGGATAATCTTACTGAATCGCAAAAAAGGGCCGTTTTACACAAAGACGGTCCTTTACTTATTTTGGCCGGTCCGGGAAGCGGAAAAACAAGAGTTATCACACATCGAATCGCGGCGCTGGTACAACAGGGTGTTTCACCTTATAACATTTGCGCCGTGACGTTCACCAACAAAGCCGCTGACGAAATGCGTCAAAGAGTTTTTGCGATGAACGTTCCGCGCGGGGTACACGTCAGTACCTTTCATTCGCTATGCGTAAGAGTTCTCCGCACGTACAGCTCGGCGGCAGGGATATCATCTTCGTTCAGCATTTTCGATACTTCTGAACAGAAAAAATGCATCAAAGAAGCGATAAAGCAATCGGAACTCGAAATAAAATCGTTTCCGCCTTCCTCAATGCTCGAAACCATCTCGCGTCTGAAGAACAATCTTGAAGATGTAAAATCTTTTGAGGCCAGAACCGGCGGCGATTATTTTCTCAAATGTGTTTCGAGGATTTATAAAAACTATCAAAAAATTCTCGATAAAAATAAAGCGCTTGACTTCGACGATTTGCTTCTCAAGACGGCTTTTCTCTTAAAAAATAATCCCAATATACGAAAACAGTTGAATGAGCAATATAAGTACCTTATGGTTGACGAGTATCAGGATACCAACCACGCGCAATATCAGATTGCCCGCGGGCTGTCGTCGGAGCACGGCAATATCTGTGTAACCGGCGATCCGGATCAATCCATTTACGGCTGGCGCGGTGCGGATATCGGCAACATCCTCGCTTTTGAAAGAGACTGGCCAGAAGCGACTATAATCAAACTCGAAGAGAATTTCAGGTCTTTGCCTGCGATTCTGCAAACTGCCGACAGGCTTATCGTCGCAAATAAGGACCGTAAAGCGAAGAGCCTTGTGCCGGTGCATAAAGGCGATGCGCAGATTACTGTCGAATGCGTCGAAGACGAACAGGCCGAAGCGTCTTTCATTTGCGCGCATGTTAACTCGCTGCTGAAAAGCGGGGCGGCTCCGAACGAGATTGCGATTTTTTATCGCGTCAACTCGATGAGCAGGGCTATTGAAGAATCGTTTGTAATAAACAATATTCCATACCAGATTGTCCGCGGTATAGAATTTTATAATCGAAAGGAAATAAAGGATATTCTCGCATACCTCAGATTGCTCATCAATCCTTTCGATAACCAGGCATTTACAAGAGTAGTAAATATCCCCGCAAGAGGCATAGGAAATACGACCGTATCCAAACTCGAATCTTTCGCCGCTTTCAATAACATCAGCGTTTACCAGGCCGCCAAAGATTGCGACAAAATGGATACTCTGTCGAAATCGACTCAATTAAAATTAAAAGTCTTTGTCAAAATGATAGAAGGCTTCGAGACAGATAAAAACGGCCCCTCCGCTGTCGTTATGGAAAGAGTCTTCAAGGAAACGGGAATGTACGAATCGCTCAAAAGCGAAGCCGCAGAGGAAGACTACAGCAAGGCCGCACCGATTGACAACGTTTACGAACTGATAAACTCGGCCAAAAGATTCGACGAGCAGCAAGGCGGCGGGCTGGTCGATTTCATTCAGCATATCGCGCTTTTCAGCGATACGGACGCGTACGACAGCCGAAGCGGAAAAGTCTCGCTTATGACGCTCCATTGCGCTAAAGGACTTGAGTTCGATAATGTAATTATCGCCGGACTTGAGCAGGGACTTTTGCCGCACGAACGCAGCGTAGAAAGCCCTCGGGAACTTGAAGAGGAAAGAAGATTGTTCTTTGTCGGCATTACAAGAGCGAAAAAAAATCTTTGCGTAACATTGTGCAGGTACAGAACAATACACGGCCAGCTAATGAGAACCATCAGGTCACAATTCCTTTTTGAAGCGGGCCTTGAAGCAACGGAAATAGAGTCAAAAGAAATTGTTGAAGAAAAAGACGGCCCCGATTATGATTATACCGACAGTCAACTGCCGAATGTCGGTTTTGAAGAAGGACAGCTTGTTTCACACGTAAAATTCGGTATTGGAAGAATTAGAAAAATCCATAATCTTGGAGCCGACAGTGTTGTTGAAGTTTATTTTAAAAATGGAATGGTTAAGCAGTTGATGCTGAAATATGCCAATTTAACTATTGTTGAATAATATTTTGGAGCATTTATGGAAAAGCCTCTGGTAAAGTTTTACTACAAGAATGTCACGGAAGAAGTTTTGGGCAAAGAGCATGGCATAACAAAATCGCAATTCGATGAGCTTGAGAAAAAAACGACTCCCTTCATCGAGGAACTGAATAATCAGCGAAAAGCCGGAAAAGTCAAATACAGGGATTTGCCGTATCAGGCCGATACAGTCAGCCAGGTAAAAAAAATCGCCGGCGAGATAAAAGACTGTGAAAATTTCGTTGTTCTCGGCATTGGCGGCTCGGCTTTAGGTAATATCGCGCTGCAAACCGCCTTGAATCCTTATATGTATAATCTCGATGATAAGCAAAGGAAAGGCCCGCGTCTTTTCGTGCTCGATAATGTTGACCCCGTGCAGATGAAGTCTTTTCTTGATTGGATTGGCGACAAACTCGATAAAACCATTTTCAATTGCATAAGCAAATCCGGCAGAACAGCCGAGACAGCTTCGCAGTTTATGACCGTCTGCGAAATGATCGAGAAAAAACTTGGAAAATCAAAATTAAAAGATAATGTCGTCGCGACAACGGATCTCAAAGCCGGCACACTTCGCAAGATTACAGACGAGTTCGGTTTCAGAAGCCTCGAAGTTCCCGACGGAGTCGGCGGAAGATTCAGCGTATTAAGCGCTGTTGGTCTTTTGAGCGCCGCTGTTTGCGGCATTGATATCGATTTACTCCTGGCAGGCGCTGCCGATATGGACAAAAGAGTCAGCGTTGCGGAATTTTATAAAAATCCCGCCGCGATAAACGCCGCTATTAACTGGCATTATTATACAAGGGGGAAAAAAATATCGGTTATGATGCCGTACAGTTACGGCCTGAAGGATTTATCCGATTGGTACAGGCAGTTGTGGGCCGAAAGTTTAGGCAAAACGAAAGACCTGTCAGGCAATGACATTTTCGTTGGCCCGACGCCGGTAAAAGCGCTTGGAGCGACAGATCAGCACAGCCAGGTACAGCTTTACCGCGAAGGTCCGAACGATAAGCTGTTTACGTTCCTCGAAGTTGAGGATTTTTCCGATGATGTAATAATCGGTAAATCGCCTGATATCGCGCCGGAACTGGCCGTCCTTTCAGGACATAAGATGAGCAAACTTATCAACTGCGAGAAAATCGGGACCGAATACGCCTTGATTGCCAGCAAAAGACCTTGTCTTACTGTTGCTTTCGAAAAGGTAACGCCTTATACTATCGGCCAGTTTATATATCTTTTCGAAGCGACAACATCCTTTGCCGGTATGCTGTTCAATATAAATACTTATGACCAGCCTGCCGTTGAGCTTGGAAAAGATGCGACGCTGGCGCTTATGGGCAGCAGCGATTATGCCCAGCTTGCCGATAAAATTAAGCCTTTCAAAGAGAAGGACAATAACTTTTTAATATAATACGAAAAGGAAACGATATGCGGTTTGCAGTTATTATGGCAGGGGGAACCGGAAAGCGTCTTTGGCCGCTTAGCAGAGAAAACAGGCCCAAACAGGTGCTTAAGCTCATTGATGGCGACACTTTGTTGAGAAGGTGCTTTCAAAGAATAAATACTCTTTTTGACCACCGCAATATCATCGTTTTGACGAACAAAGGTTATGCGGATATCGTTCGTGATAACCTTCCCGAAATTCCCTACGACAATGTCATTTCAGAACCTGAAGTCCGCGACACCGCCGGAGCTATCGGCCTTGCCGCCGCGGTGCTTTCAAGATTCGACCCTGACGCAACTATGGCCGTGGTTACCGCAGACCAGGTCATTAAACCCGTTGATGTTTTTAATAAAGCGCTTGAAGACGGAATGGCTTTTGTCGAGAAAAATCCTGATTCTCTGATTACGTTTGGCATTCAGCCTTCGTTTCCAAATACCCAGCTTGGTTATATCAAATTAGGAAATTGTCAAAAAATTTCCGGCTGCGAAAATGATATATATGAAGTTGATTCTTTTAAGGAAAAGCCCGACCTTCATACGGCCAAAGAATATCTTTCGACAGGTCAGTACTGCTGGAACTCGGGTCTTTTCGTGTGGAAAGCGAAGAGAATTTTAGATTTGCTTTATGAAAAACTTCCGCAATCCAAGCCCCCTTTGGTAAAAATTCAGGCGCATTGGGGCGGCCCTAACCAGGAAGATATTCTTGCGGAATGTTTTGTAAAGCTCCCGAAGATTAGCATTGATTTCGCAGTTATGGAAAAGGCGTCGAAAGTGCACGCTATTAAGTTGAATTGTCAGTGGCTCGATATGGGCTCATTTTCAGCGCTTGCAGACATAATTCAATCCGACAAAAACGGCAATATCGTTGTCGCTTCCGCTAGTGAAGTCGCTGATTGTAAAAACAGCATTCTTGTAACAGAAGACAAAGGGCATTTAATCGCCGCTATAGGCCTGAAGAATATGGTTGTTGTACATAGTCCAGATGCGACGCTGGTATGTCCTATCGAGGAAACCGGCAAGTTGAAGGATCTCCTGCAAAGCATAAAAGAACATGGCGGCGAGAAGTATCTGTAGTGAGCTTGCCGAACTATGAGATTTCTATGTATTGACCTCGGAGATAAACGTACCGGCCTTGCGATTTGCGATGGCGATGAAATTATGGCAAGTCCGCTGGCGGTAATTGAGGGGCAAAAAAATCTTCACGATGAAATTATAAAATATGCAAATGATTATCAGGCCCAGGGGCTTGTCTTCGGCCTGGCTCTCAATATGGACGGAACCGAAGGCGAAAGGGCGATACATACGAGGAAATTCGCTGAGCAAATAAAAACCAAAACCAATCTGCCTGTTTTTTTTCAGGATGAAAGACTTTCGACTTTTTCCGCAGGCAATAAACTCTCACAAACCGGCCTGACACACAAAAAGAAAAAGTTCAGAATCGACGCCATCGCCGCCGCCGAAATATTAAAATCATTCATCGAGAAAAGAAAAACTGAAAAATAATCACTCCTGAAATAACCACGTCGAAAGATACCTTTCACCCGTATCAGGCAGCACAACTATAATCATTTTATCTTTATTTTCCTGACGTTTTGCTATTTCTATTGCCGCCCAAACTGCCGCGCCTCCGGAAATGCCCGCTAAAATGCCGTCCGTTTTCGCAAGAAGTCTTGCGGTGTTTCCCGCTTCTGCGTCCTTTACGCGCACAATCTCTTCGATCAGATCTTTGTTCAAAACTTCAGGAACAAACCCGGCTCCTATTCCCTGAATTTTATGCGGGCTTGGTTCACCTCCCGACAGCACCGGCGAAGCATCCGGCTCGACCGCAATCGCCTTAAACGTTTTCTTTCTTTGCTTGAGAATTTTTGCGATACCCGTAATCGTGCCTCCTGTGCCCACTCCCGCGACGACGATGTCCGCTTTGCCGTCCGTATCGTTCCAAATTTCTTCAGCGGTCGTTCTGCGGTGAATTTCAGGATTGGCCGGGTTATTGAATTGCTGAGGCATAAAACTATTCTCAATCTGTTTTGTAAGTTCTTCAGCTTCTGCAACAGCTCCCGCCATTCCTTTTGATCCGTCAGTAAGCACAAGCTCTGCGCCGAATATTTTAAGCAGTTGCCGCCGTTCCATGCTCATCGTCTCCGGCATAGTTAAAATCAGTTTATAGCCCTTTGCCGCTGCCGCAAACGCCAAAGCCACCCCGGTATTTCCGCTTGTCGGTTCAATTATTATCGAATCTTTGTTCAGCAGGCCTTTTCGCTCTGCGTCTTCGATCATCGCAATTCCAATTCTGTCCTTGACGCTGCCAAGAGGATTGAAAGATTCTACTTTAGCCAGTATCGTTGCTCCTACGCCTTCAGCAATTTTATTCAATTTTACCAGCGGCGTATTGCCGACTGTTTTTGTTATGTTGTCATAAATTTTTGCCATATTTCACCTCACTGAAACTTAGCTTTTATCTAGAGCCTGTTGTATATCGGCGATAATGTCATTTATGTGTTCAATGCCGATAGATAGACGTATAAAATCAGGCGTTACACCTGTCGCCAGTTGTTCCTGGGACGAAAGCTGCTGATGAGTCGTTGTCGCAGGATGAATCGCAAGAGTCTTCGCATCTCCGATATTCGCAAGATGAGAAATGAGCTCAAGCGAGTCGATGAATTTTGTACCTGCTTCCAGTCCGCCTTTAATTCCGAAACCGACAATAGCGCCCGCTCCTTTGGCAAGATATTTCGCGGCTCTGTTTTTCTCAGGGCTTGACGAAAGACCCGGATAATTTACCCACAAAACTTTCGGATGTTTTTTCAAATATTGAGCCGTCGCCAGCGCATTTTCAGAATGTCTGGTTATTCTTAAATGCAGCGTTTCAAGCCCCTGCAGAAGCAGGAAAGCGTTAAATGGCGAAATCGCAGGCCCCATATCGCGCAGCAGTGTTACTCTCGCTTTAATGATGTATGCGATATTTCCCATAGGCTTGAGCGCTTCGACAAAATTGATGCCATGATAGCTCGGGTCAGGTTCAGATATCAGTGGGAACTTGCCGTTTGTCCAGTCGAATTTTCCGGAATCAACGATTAATCCGCCTATAGATGTTCCAT
>JAKJEQ010000037.1:7384-15142 GCA_022705345.1 Planctomycetota bacterium
AATTTGGTCGCAGAATACACAACAATATCTGCTCCGAAATCAATCGGCCTTAATAAATAGGGCGATACAGTATTGTCCAGAACAAAAGGAATTCCGTTGCTGTGAGCGATATTAGCGATGCCTTCCAAATCGGCTACATCTAATTTCGGATTGCCGATTGATTCTGCGTATATCGCTTTGGTTTTTGGAGTAATTGCTTTTTGAAAAGCAGCCAGATCATTCGATTTTACAAATTTCACCGTGATGCCGAGCCGTGCGAAAGTATAATGGAACAAGTTATATGTCCCGCCGTAAAGGTTGTCCGCAGATACTATTTCATCACCTGATTGTGCAATATTTAATAACGCCAGCGTGATGGCCGCCTGTCCGCTTGCGGTAGCAAGAGCGCCCACTCCTCCATCAAGCAGGGCGACACGTTTTTCTAAAACATCTGTCGTCGGATTCATCAGTCGAGTATAGATATTACCGAATTCACGAAGCCCGAAAAGATTGGCTGCGTGCTCGCTGCTCTTAAACTGATATGAAGTCGTCTGATAAATCGGCACAGCTCGTGACCCTGTTGTTGGATCGCTGTCCTGACCGCCATGCAGCAGGATTGATTCAATCGTTAGTTTTTTGTCAACTTTACTCATTTGCAAAACTCCTTTTAAATAGATTAGTATTCATATTATTCCTATGGGAACAATAGGATTATATGTTTTTCACTTGGCAATGTCAATTGGTTTTAAATATATTTTTAGACGTGTATAAGTACTTAATATAAAGGGGCTTATAAAAAAATAAAATAACATATTGACAAAAATTATCAATGAGATATAATACTAATATTATAGGAATAGTGATAATGGAAATATTTATAACGCCTAAAATAATAACGCAGAAATGCAGATACGCCTTGCGGGCAATTTTTGAGCTGGCAAACAGGCAATCAGCCCAGCCGGTAAAAATCTCAGATATTGCTTCATCGCAGGACATATCGCCGCGTTTTCTGGAAAATATTCTTTTGGAGCTTAAGCATGGCGGATTTGTTGCCTCAAAAAGAGGCAATGACGGGGGGTATTTTTTGTCCCAGCGGCCTGAAAACCTGACAGTAGGGCAAATTATCGCCTTTGTGCAGGGTACCGCCAAAAATGATGTTTTAGAGCCTACCCCTCAGATTTCTTGTAGAAACGGCGACTATGCTTTTTCGCATCTTTGGCAGCGGCTTAACGATTCTATCGCCTCTGTCTATAATCAGGTTACTTTCGCCGATCTCGTAAACGAAGAAGCTATGGCGGTCAAAAGTTATGTCCCGAATTATGTAATTTAAAATTTTTTTATTGTCAAATCCCACTAAAACTATGGGAAAAATAGGATAAAGGATAGCGAAATATGGATACTGAATTCTTTTTGTATGTTGCTGTTGGATTCATCGCACAATTGGTTGATGGTTCTTTAGGAATGGCCTATGGAGTTTCTGCGTCATCCTTGTTATTAGCGTTTGGTGTGCCTCCCGCTGTTTCAAGCGCAACGGTTCATGCCGCTGAATGTTTTACTACCGGCGCTTCTGCGATATCGCATCATGCCTTTGGAAATATCAATTGGAAGATTTTCAGAAGTCTGTTGCTGCCCGGAATAATCGGAGCGGTTTTAGGCGCGTATATTCTTGTAAATCTTCCCGGTGATATCCTTAAGCCATACATCGCTGTCTATCTTTTGATTATGGGATTCATCATTGTAAAGAAAGCTTTTAGTCATATTGTGCCTAAAAATGTCTCCACGCATTTGGTTCCATTAGGTTTTTTCGGTGCGTTTATTGATGCGATAGGTGGCGGCGGATGGGGGCCTATTGTAACTTCGACTTTGATTGTACGTGGAAATCACGTCCGTCAGTCAATTGGCAGTGTCAACGCCGTTGAATTTTTCGTTACACTCGCTGCCTCTGTTACCTTTATTTTAACTCTCGGCTTTGGTAATTGGCATATCATTTTAGGGCTTGCTGTCGGCGGTCTTCTGGCTGCTCCAATTGGAGCATGGGCATGCAAACATATTCCAGCAAAGCCGTTTATGGCTTTCATTGGTTTGCTTGTAATCGGAATAAGCATAAGAACTTTTCTGAAGTATTATGAGGCAATTTAATATTTAGAAGGCGATATATGGAAAGTCATTTACGAAGTATATTGAAGGGCATCACCTGGCGGCTTGGCGGCACAACTGTAACAATAATTGTAGCCTGGCTGTTTACAGATAATCTCCATATTGCAGCCAAAATTGGCATACTCGAAACTGTTTTGAAAATTAGCGTGTTCTATATCCACGAACGTATGTGGAATCGCATAAATATCGGCAAAGTAAAAAATCCGGAATATCAAATTTAATTTTTAAGGAGTGTTTTTAATGTCACAAGAATTTGTAACAGAAGATGTAGCTTCATTGGTCAACGGCTTGAATTACGCCCAGAAAGTCGAGCGAAGTCTTGACCTGATTCGATGGGCATGGAAAGAATACGGCGACGGCCTTGTCGTAGCCAACAGTCTCGGCAAAGATTCGGTTGCTGTCTGGGACCTGGCCAAACGCGTCAGTCCAAAAATTCGCGGCTTTATCGTAACAACCCGGTATAAACCCGCCGAGACCGTGCAGTTTATGAACGAGCAGGTCAAAAAATATCCGGAGCAAAGGATATTTAAAAATGACCAGTCGATACCTGACAGGCTTTACGAAACTCAGCCTGACAAATGCTGCGATATCCTCAAAGTAGAACCTACGCGCAGGGCGATAAAAGAAATGAACGTTACCTGCTGGGTCACCGGTCTTCGCTGCACAGAAGGCAGAACAAGAACAGACTTTAAGGAAATTGAAGAAAGAGATATTGGCCTTTTAAAACTCAACCCGATTCTGATTTGGCACGAGCGCGAAATCTGGCAGTACCTCGCCCTCAACAAGGTCGATGTAAATCCGCTTTATGCCGAAGGATATCGTTCCCTTGGCTGCGGGCCGTGCACACGCATTACGCTCGACATCAATGAACGTGCCGGAAGATGGATCGGGACTAGCAAATGCGGCGGAGAATGCGGCATTCATACAAGACCCCTAACCGCAACGGTGTAATATTATAGCTAAAAGGATGTGTATGTTTTTGACTAAAAAAATATTTAGTGTTATAAATGCGATTGTCGAGCATATTGCTTTGGCAGGTGAATTATTGGTAATTGGCAGAATAATCGAAACTAATAAAAGCAGTCTGGATAATGACAAATAGCATGGCAGACGATTTACGTTTTTCAGCGGCTGCGGACAAGCTTCACGGTTGTTATCCGCAAAAGCAGACCGGATTATTTATGCTGCGAATCAAAATCCCCGGCGGAAGAATTAGCCTGCCTCAATGGCGAATCATCGCGCAGGCTCAGAAAACTTTTTCGCCCGGTACACCGGTGCATTTAACAACACGCCAGGACATAGAGCTGCACAATTTGCATCCTGATGATATTATAAAAGTTCAGCGATCACTGATTGACGCCGGACTTTTATTTTACGGTTCGGGAGGCGACGCTTTACGCAATATCACCGTCTGCTCCGGTTGCGGATTATGTGCGCAGAGTTTCGATGTTTTTGATATTTCCGCTGCCGTTGAGAAATTTTCTCAGTCGCTTCCGGCCTCTGCCAATCTTCCTCGAAAATTTAAGATCAGTTTTTCAGGCTGCCGAGAGAACTGTGCCAGACCTTATTTGAACGATATCGGCTTTATCGCTGTTTCTCAAAATCAGTTTGATGTAATTGTTGCAGGCTCGCTCGGGCCGATACCCGAAACCGGGATCAAAGCTTATGAAAAACTGCCGATTGAAAATGTTTTTGCCTTATGCAAAGCGGCAATTGAAATGTTTTCCGAACTCGGCGAACGTGAAAACAGGCGAAAAGCGAGGCTTCGCCATCTCCGTCAAAAGCTCGGCGATGAAATCTTTCTTCAGCAGTTGGACCAACGATTCAGGCTCGCTCTAAAATCAGAGCTGCCGAAAATAAATCCTTTATCGCAGAATAATTCTCAAATCAAACTTCAGCATCGTTTGAATATTCCTGATGGCGATATTACCGCACAGCAGATTTTGCTTTTAGCGGATATATGCGAAGCTAATGAAACAGAATCGAGGATTAATTTTGAGCATGGCATAGAATTATATGGTAGTTCAAAAATTGAACTGCCGCAGGTGTTGCGGTATTTTGAAAATGAACCGCTCGTCATCGCCTGCCAGGGTGCAAGAACTTGTCCGTATGGCCTGATAAACACGCAGGATGCCGCCTCAATAATAAAAAAAACGCTTTCAATTAATAATTCGAAAATCCGCGTCAACGTCTCCGGCTGTCCCAACAATTGCGCTCACAGTTCAGCAGCCGCATTTGGACTTGTCGGAATGAAGCGAGACGGCAAAGAATATGCGCTAGTTTATATCGGCGGGGGTGACGGCAAAAACGCTGCTCTTGCTCAAAAACGCGAAATAATAGAAGTGACAAAAATTACTTCCGAAAATTTTAAGCTTGCTGAACCTTCGCGATAATGTCGTCAGGTATATCGAAATTGGTATAAACATTCTGGATGTCATCGTGTTCTTCCAACTCGTCAATAAGCGCAAGAATTTTTCTCGCGGAATCCGGCTCGGTTATCGGTATCGAATTTTGAGGAACCATAGAAATTTCCGCAATTTGGATGGGAATATTTTTATCTTCAATAGTTTTTTTCAAATCTTCATATGTTGAAGGTTCACACGTGATTTCGTAAACCTCTCCGGTATTCTGAAAATCATCGGCTCCTGCCGTCAATGCCAGCTCCATCAAATCGTCTTCATCGGAGTCTTTTGTTAAGACTGTGATCAGTCCCTTCTTGGTGAACATATAGCTTACGCATCCGGTCGAGCCGAGCGAGCCGCCGTGACGTTCAAATATTTTCCTGACTTCAGGCGCAGTTCTGTTCCTGTTGTCTGTAAGGGCCTCTGCCAGAACGGCGACTCCGCCGTGCGCGTATCCTTCATAAGCAACCGGCACGAAAGCGATCATCTCGCCGCCGCCTGCGCCTTTTTTGACTGCCTTTTCGATTGTGTCTTTAGGCATGTTCGCCTGTTTGGCCTTATCGATCGCATATCGCAGAGCAAGATTTTGTCCCGGGTCGGGGCCTCCGTTTTTCGCTGCGACAATTATTATTCTTGCGATTTTGCTCCAGACTTTGCCGCGTTTGGCGTCATTAGCCGCTTTTTTATGTTTTATTCCTGCCCAGTGTGAATGACCTGACATATTTAATACCTTACAATCTCAAATCAGTGAATAACTTTATTAAGCGGATAAGTAATTATCCCCGATGCTCCGCCGCGTTTAAGTTTTGGAACTATATTCCGTTCCGTAATGGTGTCAACCACAACCTCAACCGCCGCAAATTCGCTGTCGGCAAGCGATGACACTGTCGGGCTTTTCTCTGCCGGCAGAATCTTCAATATCGATTCCAGTTTATCTTTCGGAACGTTCATTTTCAGTCCCACTGTTGTTTTCGCGTCGATCGCCGCGTTCAGCAGGATTGAGATGTTCTCTATTTTTTCACGTTTGAATTTATCTTTCCACGCGTCTTTATTGGCAATGAATCTTGTCGTTGAAGTCAGCAAAGTATCGATTATTCTCAGGTTATTGGCTCTAAGACTTGAGCCTGTCTCTGTAAGTTCAACTATCGCGTTTACGAGCCTTGCTTTTACTTCGGTCGCGCCCCAACTGAATTCGACTTTTACTTTGATGCCTTTTTTTCTGAAGTATTCTTTTGTAACTCCGACAAGCTCCGTTGCGATTATGCCGCCGTCAAGGTCTTCGGGCTTTTTGACCTTTGATTCTTCCGGCACCGCAAGAACCCATTTGGTGGGATTGCTTGTGGCTTTGCTGTAAAACAATTCACAGACTTCGTGAACCGATGATTTATTTTCAACGATCCAGTCGTGACCTGTAAAGCCCGCGTCGAGCACCCCGGTTTCTACATATCTGCTCATCTCCTGGGCGCGAAGCATTATCAGGCTTATCTGTTCATCGTTGATTCGTGGAAAATAACTTCTTTCGTAACCGGTTATTCTAAATCCCGCTTTGTCGAAAAGTTCGAATGTCGCTTTTTCAAGGCTGCCTTTTGGAATTCCAAGTTTGAGAATCTGTCCTGCCATTTAACCTCCGTATTATGGTTTTGTTTTAGTTGCTTTTTTGTCGTTCGGCAAAATCTGGCCCGCTTTTGGATTTGCAAGTTCGCTGTCATGCCGGATAATTGTATAAAAAGTATATGCTTCAGACGCCGATACCTGCTTTTCAATAAATGATTCTATCTGGTCGTCATCCCATTGTTCGTCAACCAGATTATAAGTTTTCAGGTACTGTATCATCTTGCTCGTTAGTGGAACCGCATGACCGTTCAATGCGGTCAGATAAACAAAATTTCGCACAAACGGCGTCATTCCGCTTAGCTTTTCGAGTATTTCTCTGGTTCCCTTTTTGCCTGTGCCGATAAGGTTTTCGGTGATAAGGCTGTCGTATTTCTGAAAAACGGCATTGAGCAGCGATGTTATCTTTGCTGATTTATTTTCCGCGATGCTTATATCGCCGCCGATGATACCGGCAATTTCTTCGGTTCGCGCGACTCTGAGGTCATTGAAATCGACGAAATGAGACTGAATCTTTCTCATTGCGGATTTGGCCGCCGATTCGGTGCATTCTTCGCACAACGCGGCGAAAATCATAGCTTCTATAATGTCATCGTACGAGACTTTTTTGGGTTTCTCAGTGCCTTTCTTAAGTGCGCTGAACAATTTCTTTACTCTCTGAGAATACTGCAGCGGTTTTTTCATTTCTTTTCTTCTTCCGGTTTGAATTCCTTTGAGACTTCATCTATGAGCCTCATTGTTTCCATTGTTTTTTTCAGCCGCTCATCCAAATGAAAATAAAGATGAGGGCAATATCTCGATTCTATATAATCTCCCAGCAGCGCCTGAATTCTGCCTGCCGCGTGCTGGATAGCTGTAAAAATCATCCGCTGTTTAGATTCATTCTCGGCCATTATGCTGATATATACTTCCGCACTTTTCAGGTCCGGTTCAGGCCTGACCTCTGTTACGCTTATAAAACCTTCTATTCGCGGGTCCTGCAAATGATTGTTGATTATGTCACTTACTGCTTCTTTTATGACCCGCGACATTCTTTCTTGTCTTCGACTTGGCATCTCTTTGCCCCTATATTGTTCTCTGAACTTTTACTATTTCATATACCTCGAAGACATCGCCTTTCTTGACATCATCAAAACCGGCAATCTTTATGCCGCATTCAAGTCCGGTACCGACTTTCTTGACATCATCCTTAAAATGCTTTAGTGAATCAATTTGACAATTGTCTCTGAGGACGACACTGTCTCTGATGAGACGGATTCTGGCGTTACGATTAATTTCGCCTTGTTCTACGTAGCAGCCCGCGATTGTTCCTACATTCGGAATCTTGAAAGTATCGCGAACAGACGCTTTGCCAAGGCTGTTGATTTTTTCTTCAGGCTCAAGAAGTCCTGACATGGCTTTTTTCAAATCGTCAGTTATCTTGTAAATTATATTATAGAGCCTGATGTCGACTCCCTTTGATTCGGCGATTTTAGCCGCTTTATCTTCGGGTATGACGTTAAATCCTATTACTATAGCGTTTGAAGCTTCGGCCAGAACCACATCGCCCTCGGTTATAGCTCCAACCGCGGCGTGTAATATTTTGACCTGTACTTCTTCGGTGCTTACA
>JAKJEQ010000038.1:0-9780 GCA_022705345.1 Planctomycetota bacterium
GGTTTCAGGACAAAGCTCGAATAGGCCAGCAGGGAACATTAACATCTGTATGGGCACAAAAAGGTTCGCGTCCGCTAGCTTTCATACAAACAGAATATCAATGGGTGTATGTGTTCGGGGCGGTAAATCCTGTAAACGGCAAATCTTCTGCCATGATAGCGCCGACAGTAAATACTGACTACATGAATCATCATCTTAGATTCATAAGTGAAGAAGCCGGAGCAGGTGTGCATGTAGTTCTTGTACTTGATCAGGCAGGCTGGCATGTTGCTAAAAATTTAAAAGTTCCGCCGAATATCACTTTATTGCACCTGCCTTCTTACAGCCCAGAACTTAACCCTGTTGAAAGATTATGGGCATATCTCAAAAGCCATTATCTTGGCAATCGTATATATGAAGACTATGAGCAATTGTTTGAAATAACTGCAATGGCATGGAACAATATATCGTCGGAACAGTTCAAAACAATCTGCAATGTTGCGTGGATTAGGCACGAAAATTAAATCAAATGCGTATCAGTCCCTACCGCGACCACATTTTTTTATAGTTTTTTCAATATCATGGTTAAACGTACATGGCTGTTGCAAATTAAAGACTCGGACTAACCTAAAATCTACCAACACAACTAATTAGTCGTCCCTGAAAAAGTCATTTTGCCGTTAAATTTGCCGAGGCGACGCGGCGGCGCCAAAAGTTTTTTGGCGTTTCGTACAGCCAAGTATCCAAAAAGTTGGCAATTACCATAAGCGCATACAAAAATGCGGCTATTAGTTTCCGCATATTATACCCACAAGCCGCCAATATCGCATCATCTGATCGCCATCGGCTCCTTTCAAGTAATTTCTGTCCATTCTGTTGTCGCTTTTTACGTGTCCAATGGTCGGCTCTATCGCGCTGCGACGTTTGATTTTATTCCTAATCGCTCGTGTCAGTTGCTTGAGCTTACCATCCTGTTTGTAGATCGTTGCCTCTCCCACGTAGTCATGGCCGCGATAACCGAGGTCAACATAAGCTTCCTTTACTTCGACATTTGTATTGCAATGAGAACGCAATATCGTTGCCGATAATGTCTTGCCATCAAAAGGATTGCCAGACAAAGCCGCTGACGATGTTATCCAGTTGTTCTTATGAGTTACTGAAAGGCTCACCTTACAGCCGAATTCATAACGTTTATGTGCCTTGCCCTTGCTGATGCACTCGACCTCCGGAGCATCAAGGCTGTAAAGCTTGTTGCTGTCATTTCGCTGCTGGCAATGTATTCTTTTTGTTCGCTCAAGCATTGTGACAAGCGTTTGGTCAGGATTGTCAATCTTTCGTTCAATGTCACGTATCAAACGGCCTAAATACGTTTTAAGTTTTCTGGTCAAACTTGCCATGCAGCGAAATATAGAACTTCGTCAAAGCTATGTGCGAATAATCCTTGACACTCCCTTTTCGACCGCCGCGGAAGTAGTAGATAGATAAAAGACATTCGGTTGGCAACGACAATTTTTTTAACAAAGAATTAAAATTGAATGCTGCAACGCGTTTTTGTCAGAATGTACTACAAATGTTGAGACATGTTGCAAGAAAATTTTGGTTCCTCCGCCGCTTAAACAAGATAAACCGCGGCGGGAACAATCACAAAGTAAGACAGAGTTGGTTTCCGTGTAAAAAATATTTTTTAGGAATTTTAAAATGAATATACAAATGCGTAATATCAATGAGATTCACCCCTATGAAAACAATCCACGCGTAAATGACAAGGCAGTGGAGTCGGTTACGGCAAGTTTAAAAGAGTTCGGATTTCGCCAGCCGAGTGCGCCAGAAGAATTCGACGCTGCCTTACCACGGTAGAATCGAATGCACTCTATTAACAATGTCGAAAGACCGTGGTTGTTTGGCCGACCACCGTGCCTACGGGGTAAGGTTCTTGGAATGCGAATCCAAGCGCCGAAAGAGCTCCCCGGAAAACGCCCCAAGTCGTATGACGAAAGGGAAAACGTGGGACACAGACGAAGCTTCATAGTCGTAGGAGTCCTGCCAGGCAGAGTTTCTGTATGTCTACCAAAAGGAATCGACCAGTACCCTCGGGAAAACGGAACCCCTTTCCCTGATAATATTGAAGCCGTCCGGGAGTTGCGTCCTGGAATAGGGGGAAGCTCAAACGAGTTTAAGTTTTATTGGTTAACGAAAACTCTAAGTAGGGCTTGCTGAATAAAACGTAACATCTTTTTTGACAAACGCATAGGTTTGGTTTATTCTGTGTTAAGTGAACGGATTTACATTAAAACACGCAAAAAACCTTGCAGATGGAGCACACGGATGTATCGCAAAGAAGATGCTAATCAGTTAAAATTCGAGAACTTCTACCTTCCTTTCGGCGGCAAAATCAGAAGCGACAACCGATGGGTTATTCTGTCCAAACAAATTCCATGGCAACAAATCGAAGAGCAATATGGTGAGCTTTTCTGCGACGATGATGGCAGTCCGGCCATATCCGCAAGGATGGCATTAGGTGCATTGATTATCAAGGAACGGTTAAACATCAGCGACCGTGAAACGGTTGAGCAAATAATTGAAAATCCATATCTCCAATATTTTCTCGGCTATCTGCAATATGACGATGCAGAACCTTTTCATAACTCAATGATGACGCATTTCCGCAAAAGATTCAGCCAGGACATTCTGGCAGAAGTAAATGAATGGATAGTAAAAGCCGCATTGGCCAATCAACACCAAAACGCCAAAGAGAATAATGCAAAAAAAGACAGCGATAAAGATAATAATCAGCCGCCTGAAAACAAGGGCAAACTAATAATCGATGCCACATGCACACCTGCCGATATTGCATATCCTACGGATTTGAACATACTCAACGAAGCACGAGAAAAAACTGAAGAAATCATAGATGCCATGCATGTGCCTTTTATAGGAATAGAACAAAAGCCCAGAACATATCGCCAAAAGGCAAGGAAATCATATTTGTCCATAGTCAAAAGTAAAAAACCAACAGTAAAGAATATTCGCAGAGCGATATCCAAACAACTTGGCTTTTTAAGGCGAAACCTTTCAATTATTGATGTTATGGCATCTAAAGGACGTTTGATGCATTTGAGTAAAAGGCAATATCGGCTTTTGCTGATTATTAACGAGGTGTTCCGTCAGCAGCAATATATGTATTCAAATGATGTTCGCCGAATTGATGACAGAATAGTAAGCATTTACCAGCCTCATGTTCGTCCGATTGTTCGAGGCAAGGCGAAAAGCCCAGTTGAATTTGGTGCTAAAGTATCCATCAGTCTTATTGATGGTTTTAGTTTTGTAGAGAAGATAGGCTGGGACAATTATAATGAATCGTGCGATTTGAAAGAACAGATAGAGACGTATCGGCAGAGGTTTGGATTCTATCCTGAATCTATTCATGTTGACAGGATATACCAGACGGCTGAAAACCGACGATTCTGTAAAGGTAATGGGATTCGTATTTCAGGACCTGCTCTTGGCCGCCGTGCGAATGACGTTGAACAGTTAAAGTGTCAAAGAAAAGTTCAATATGCCGATGAGATATACAGGATATCGGTTGAAGGTAAATTTGGTCAGGCCAAACGAAGGTTTTCACTGGCTAGAATAATGGCAAAACTTGCGATAACATCGGAGGCCGTGGTGATGGTGTCGTTTATAGTGATGAATCTGGAAAAGATACTGGGCGGCATCGTTTCTTTTTTTGTTTTTTGTGTCGAGTATGTGTCGAATTTACAGAATATGCGACAGTACTGCTGTCAGGAATTGCGGGGGGATAAGTTTTGCCGTCGTCCGACAGCCGCCTGACCCATGGCTGTAAAATTGAAAATTGACTTTTTCAGCAAGCCCTATTTAGACATTTATTTAGATTTTGCGTATTCATTAATCATTTTCCAGAAAGCATCCTCAACTTCTTGCGGTGATGAATGCTCTGCAGACGGCAGGTTGATTATCTCTTTATCACTTTTAAAACAATTATACGCAGCATATACGCTTGTAGGTCTGCATATAGAATCCACATATCCCACACTAAGCATTACACGTGCGTTTGTTCTTGCGGCAAAATTACATACATCGAAATAACCAGCGGTTTTGGAAATCTCCGCATCCGGTTTGTCGTCAGGGCCCGGAGTTATGAGATGAGGCCAACCGACCACTTCGCCATTATGATCGCACATTGCAGGAGCACTTGCAGCGACCATTGTAACTCGCGGGTCAAGGCCGGCAGCTACTATTGCCTGGCATCCACCCTGACTAAATCCTTTCGTAATAAGTCTTTTTTGATCCCATTGCGGCTGTGAAGCAAGAAAATCTGTTGCGCGTACCAAACGCAAAAACATTCCGAGAAAATAACAGGTCTCCCGATTTTTTGAGCCGGCATAAGGATAACGCGACATACTCAAAGAACCATTCCCTAAATCGCTATAAAAATCATTCGTTTGATTGTTGGCAATACCGTGCGCGTTAATCTCCATAGCTAAAAATCCATTTTTTGCGCAATATTCGACGCCGTCCGTTCGAGCACTGAAAGCACCGGCACCGTGTAATAATAAAATCGCGGGATGATTTTGCGATATCGCATTTGCCGGTCTTGCGAAGTAACCTGCAACCGGCATCCAATCAAGGCAATCTATTCTGACTTCGAATAATTCAACGCGGGGTTCTTTGCTCTCAACAGGTGTAAGAAATGCTTTAGCCGGATATTTTCTTAATCTGTTCAGTTGAGAACTCCAGAAATCATTAAAATCATTTGGTGTAGGACTGCCGGGTTTGATTTTCAGAGGTTCAATTGCCGCTCCTCCGCGAATTACAGTGGTTTGACCATTATGACTAAAACTTACTTCGCAGTTGAGGAAACCGGACTTGTTGAGTTTTTCAGTAACTTTTAAAGAAGCGGAATTCAGATTTAATTGTCCGCTTGAAAGCACTTTTTCCAAATCTTGTGTTACTTTATAGGAAATTATTCCTTCTTTTATAGGTGCGTTATTGTCATCAATGACGGAAATATCGAATGTTACTGGTTCATTGACTTCATAAGGAATTTCTTTGTGAGCTGTTGAAATATTAATTTTGCAGACGGGTTGTTGTGTGGCGGCTGATAATGAGAACAAACATAAAATATAAACTACCAATATTTTTTTCATCTGTAAGGACTCCTATTTGATGACAGTTATATCTCTAATGCTGCGAACTGGTTTTGCATTTACATATTCAAGCGAGCCAATCAACTGATATTTACCTGTTTCGGATGGAACGGTATATTCAAATTGAAAAATTTCCTGTCCATAAGCAGAGATTTTGCAGGTTTGATTTAATTCGAAAACGGTTTTACCATTTCCAACACAACGCAACGATATTTTGCCGCTCCAATCTTTATCAGTATCGTTTATAGAATAAATTTTTACTTTTCGTGATTGGCCGGCCTTTAGAGTTTCAGACCATTCATCGACCATAATACCTAGCGGTGAAAATGCATCGCCGACATACTCCTGGAAATATGGCTCAAACTCCAGAGTGCGAATGTCAATAAAATGATCGCAGGTTCTGCCGTCAGGCCGTGAATGGCATAAACCGAAAGGCCCAATTATGGCGGCAGCTTTTCTATGACATCGCCAAAATTCGGTCTGTGCCGCGAAAATTCTGGCACAACATAAACGCCTGTCGTTGTTTGATGCGTTTGCTCCCAATATATTATTGTATAATTTTTCAGTTAGCGTTGTCGGAGTTCCATTGCGGTTCAGCCATAACCAACCATATTCATTCACAAATATAGGTTTGTCCTCATCGCAGGGGATTTGAGTAACAAGGTCTGCTTCTACACCTCGGCGAGGTACTGGCGAAATACTTGCCATATCGGATAATTTAAAAACATTTGGCGGTTCATTAACAATGTGGTCGATAAAAAGATATGTATGTGCATCAATGCAGCCGTTTGGATCCTGCCACGCGCCCCAACTATTGCCCCAGGGTCTGTTGCTCAAATCCATATCCTTTACCATTTTTATGGCATTGCCTGTTTCGTCGCTGCGAGTTTCATTCGCCGCGTTCCAGATGACAACACACGGATGATTGCATCTTTCCGTTAGCCATTCTTTGTATTCGACGGCGAGATTTTCAGCCTTTAGCGTTTCCGGCCATTTGCCGAGTCCCTCATCGGAAGAATACCATAATGGAAATTCGTCCTGGATTAAAAATCCGACTTCATCGGCTACCTGGTACCATTTCTCCGGCGGAAAGCCGATAGTGTATCGAAGTGAATTCCAGTTCATTTGGCGAAATTGATTATGTAACTTGCGCACCCATTGTTCATCCCACGGCAAATTGCTTCGCAGCGGGTCTTCAAAAAATCTATGAGCGCATACATTAGCGCCTCGCATATAATATGGCTTTTCATTGAGCAGGGCGGTTTTGGTTTTCTTATCAAACCTGAATGTTCGCATACCAAAACGGATAAGAGCCGTATCGCTTCCTGTATCAGCTTCTAACTCGTATAAAAACGGGTCATCAGGCGACCATAAATGACAGTTTTCGATTTTTATTTCTGAATTTATGACAACAGTGGAGTTTTTATTGATGGTTATGAGATTTGTTTTTCCGCAAGCGACTTCTTTTCCAGAAATACATTCTTTTATGCGGTAATTTACAACTGTTTCTATGTCGATATTTTGTTGATTATCGATTGTTGCTGCGATTTTCACTTTTTGATTAATGATGTCCGGCGATGTTTGAATGTTCGCAATATGCGGAGAGTTGGACATTATCAATTCGACAGAGTCATATATGCCCGGTATAAAATTTACCATTTCACTGTCGCCGCCACGAACGATATTGTCGGGTACGGAATCAGGAAATGCGCCAATACGAATCAATAGCTGGTTTGTTTCTTCGGATTGATTAAGAAGATGGCGTATGTTGAAATAGCCGGGAGTGAAATTAGGCCAATGACTGCCGGCGGATTTGCCGTTGATAAATACTTCGGTGCTGAATCTGGCTTTATTGACTTTGAGAATTACCAAATCAGGAAAAGGCGCAGCGATATTAAATTTTCTGTGATACCAAAACGCTTCACGATGTTTGGCGTTCCAGCCGTAAGTCGGCAAAGGCGGATCTGATAGATCAACAAGTCCCGGCACTTGAACGGTTCGTATATTGAACATATCTTCCGCAAGGGATTTCTGACTGCTGAATCGGCGCGGAATTTCGTTCATCAAGCCTTCGTCAATATCCCAAATGCCGTCCAAATTTATTACGGTTCTGTTTTTCAGCTTTGTTACTTTTTGCGTATAAGTATTACAGATAGGCATATATTTCCTTTAATTCTTTGGCCCCAGTATATCAAATAACTTATAATCAAAACCAGTAACTTCTTTTATTTGTTTATTTTTTCTCAAATAATCTTTGAACTTGCCGCAATCGCTGATGTTAAAATCTTTGATATCAATATTGTTTTGAACCCTGCCGTATTGTTTTACTTTTGCGACAATTTCTTCTTCAATGGGCAATGTACTATTGATAGCTATATTGTTTGTTACAATGTTTCCTTTCGGGGCGAAAATCTCATTGTCATCGAGCATTGGAGCCAATTTGGGATATTTAGAAAGCCATAGTTCCTGATTATATGGAACTGCTTTAATACGTTTTATCATTATTCCGTCGTTCATATTTGTATGGTGCTTGAACCATTCTTCAAGACCTCTTTCGTCGAACCATATTGTTTTCCCGGTTTTTGCTATTATATTATCTTTCAAAACAATATCCCGTCCGCCGCCGATGAACAGTCCGGTTTGAACATTATAAACAACATTTCCAATTACCTCTATTTCGCTTGCCAAATCATCAAGGTAAATAGCAATAGCGCTATCTTTGCCTGCCGGCCCGGAAGTATCGTGAATATAATTATAATTAATTTTATTTCCCCGGCCAGTATAATCGCGGCCGGTGTATATAACACCTACATCGCCGGTCTGCTTGCATAAATCATACAATTCATTATACATTACCGAATGTTCGTTGCCGAAGAACATAATTCCGTTATGCGGGCCGTCATAAATCAGGTTGTTAGATGCTGTATTTCCAACGCCGTCAATTGCGATTGCAGGGCGGTAGGTTTGAGTTCTGCGGCTGAAATTGTGAATCCGATTATCTTTTGCGTAATTGTTTCCAGGTATCAGTGTAATCCTGTCTCCGCCGCCTAAAATTATGCCACCTTCACCCATATTATAAATCTCGCAGCCGGTGATGCCGTTGTTTGTGCCCGCGTTTCGATTCCACGTACTATTGTCATACAATGCGGCTAAATAATTGCCGACGACTTCGCTGCCGACTCCCACACCCACATTGACGGCAGCGTTGCCGCAGTTTCTGATGATGCAATTTGAAATTAAGTTGTCATTTCCATTTATTATTTGGATTGCGGTTCCGCGTGTGCACTCAAAAGTTATTCCGTCAAATTTTACAGATTGAACATCTTTCATAGCGACCAGTGGATTTGACAGTAATGATATTACAATTTTACTGGTCTGAAAATCTGCCGGCGGCAGTAAATATAAAATTCCGGTTTTTCTATCAATATAATACTCGCCCGGAATATCAATTTCCTCAAGCAGATTAAATGCGTAATAACGTCTGCCTGCTTCGACGCCGAATGCAGGTTGTTGTGAAATTTTAAAACATTTTTTTTCAACATCGATATTTTCAATTTTCATACTCGAATCGCACCAGTCCCAATTCCAATAACCGAACAGCCAACCATCGTCTGCATTTACCCACCGCAGCGGTTCATCTTCAACAAATGATATTTCAGCGCCGCTAATATTCTTGTTTTTATCTTCTACTGCCGGGCCGGGGGCAGGGGCATCGGCTTTTATTGAGCCGGTCTTTGCCCAATCAGAATTCGGCCATCTTGCTAAAGTCATTGGTTTGTCATTGATAAATAATTCTGGTTCGGTCGGCAGAATAGGCTGATAAAAACCAATGGGTACAATTTTGCCAAAGTCATTGATACCGGTTTCGATTAAACTTATTTGCAGGAGTTTTCCCTTCGCTTCAGGGCGTAATTTCTCTAATACGGAATTATCATTGACAACTGTAAAAGATTTTGAATCAAGGTTTTTGCCGCCTGTTATGCGAACCTGTTCATTTTTAAAAGAACGGTAAACAACTGGGCTTTTCTTTGTGCCTGAATCTTCCGTGGATAATTTAAAAGATTCTGCTCGGTAATATGTCCCACCGCGAAGCCAGATAGTAGTTTTGCCACTATCGTTGTTGCGTGCAGCGTCTCTTGCCGCTTCGAGTGTAAGAAATGGTTTTTGCAGTGTGCCGGGATTTGAATCACTGCCTTCTGGCGATACATAATAATTAGCTGCAAAAGCAGAAACACTTAATATCAGGATTAATAAAGCGTTCGTTTTCATATTTTCCTTTCGTGATGTTATTGTAAATTAATTGATATATCTTTTCTACGGGATGCTGGTTTTACAGTCAGTTTTGTTATTTTTCCATTTTTAAGAGCCGCTTCGATAACAGTATTATGCGGAGCGTTAAGTTTAAACTCCACATCTAAATGTTTCGGCCAAGCCGGGAACAACAAAATCTTTTTGCCATCGGTTTGTATCAACATCTTTTGCAGAGCGATCATCGTAACTCCGGGCTGATCCTGATCTGGAAGCCAGTCATAATTCGGGCCCCAAAATCCGGGGAAACGTACATTGGGGTCTGTCAATGTACCATAACTTTTGATGGCAGCCGCGAGATTCTCGCCTGACGCTCCAAGATAAG
>JAKJEQ010000038.1:9790-14800 GCA_022705345.1 Planctomycetota bacterium
GTGCTGAAATTATAAACCACATATTTCCAAGCCTCATCCGAAAGTCCCAGGCACGCGGCATCAATAGCGTCCTGATGCCAGCATCCGCTTGCTTTTGTTAAACGGCGTGAATATGTCTCGCGCGCGATATCCAAATCCGGCTTTCCAACGCCATACAGGCCATAAGGAAAGATAGCGTACAATTCAGGGTTTTCCATATTATTTTTCGATTCAAAAGAATCAGCAGGGAGTAAAAATTTCCTACCATTTTCCTCTTTCATTGGAATCGGCGGAAGAGAATCAAGTATTTGCTGCCATTGTTCACGATAATTTTTTCCAAGAGATGGTTTTAAGGCAATGAGTTTATTCAAAACATATTTCAATCCCGCGATTTCCGGCAAAGGATTTGTCGCGATGTGCCATGTTTCCAGTGAGGCTGCGGGCTTGAAAAGAATTTTACCGAATTCATCCTTGGGCCAGTGTTGCGAATAAAACAATGTTATCTGTTCGCTCATTGGAAGCAGTTTTGTGCGAGCGAAATTATCATCGTTTGTATATTCGTAATAAGCGATCATCATTGCGACCAGTTCAATGCCGCCTTGCCAGTAATATTTTATCCATGGGTTATCCACCGCCCCCAATGGTTTTCCTTCTCTGTTCCAACCAAAATCTGCGTTTGTATATGTGCCCCAAAATTGCATTGTTTCCGGGAAGAACGCACCGCTGTGATTGTAATAAATTTTTGTACGCTCCATCGCCAAAGGCAATACCTTCATATACATATTAAACAACGGCTGCATCAAATCGAAATCTCCGAAGTTTAGCATCGGCCAATAAATCAGTCGTGTGTTCTGCCACCAATACGCCGAACCCCACAAACGATAATCAGCATCATAAATATGTCCCTCTGGATTGATTATGGATGTGTTCGCGTCAACAGTGAAAATAGAACCGTTGAATTTAATCGGGAAGTTGCCGCGGCCTGCGCAAGCGTCCATCCAGCGGGCAAGCAGACATCCCTGCGTTACGGTATTGGCGTCTTTGCTGCTTGTTACGATTATTCGGCTTCGATCCCAGAAATTCTGCCACCATTCTGTGTGTTTACTGTATGCTGATTTTAGTTCGTTTTGGTTTTTATATATTTTGATTTGTTCTAATTCATCAATCCATTTCTCAATAGTATCAGTCTGTGCGGTATGAGATTTTATAGCGATGACAGTTTTTTTTGTCGGCGAAAAAGTTTTGAGTTGTGTTTCGTCAACGGATATTAAATTATCTCCGCTTACGCTGCATCCGAATGTGAGGTTCAGCAGAGGGTCTTTTTCTTTGCTTAGAATACTCTCAAGACCTTGCACTTTATAACATTCTTCCCATACAGAACGATTATTTCTGTGATACCAAAGCAGAGAATCCTGCTTTTTGACTATTGTATCAGGTTCGACAATTATTTTCCGTGGTGCTCCTGATAATGCCAGGAAAGAATGCAGTTCCTGTCCGGTTACTTCTCTTGGTTGTGTCCGCCAGGGTTCAGTTTGTACCATTATTTCGATTGGTGAGTTGCTGTCGCATTCTATGTAAGCTACTGGCTTATAAGCATCGACCCATATTTTAATTTTCAGGACATTTTCTTTTTTGCCTGTTTGAATGGAAATAGTACCTTTTGAAAGTTCAAGTTCCTGCTGAAAAAAGCATCCGTTTTTATATGGGGTAGGTGAAAAACTTATGCGGAGCTTTCCTAATTTTAATATTCTCGCGTTTTCACTCCACGTGTCGCCTTTTGAAACATAAACAAGTAAATCGCCATTTTCTTCAAACCATACATTAAGTCCCATATCGCCGTTCCCAATCGGCATTGAACCATTTGAGCATGTACTTGGGGAGTTCCATACCACATTATATTTTGAAATTATTTGCGATGCGTCTTCAGCTTTTGCAATCGTTGAAATGAATGAAGATAATGCTAAATAAAGCGTTACTAATTTCAATCCTGATTTTGACATTGATATTCTCCGTGATTTTTAAAAATCTCAACGAAATCCGCCGATGCTAGGTCATTTGCACGTAAATGTGCGCGCATATCAGATTTTGCCTGACCAATCGCGAGTACATACATCTTGGCGTTTATTGCTGCCTCAACACCTGCCGTTGCGTCTTCTACTACAAGGCAATGCCGCGAAGCTATATGAAGCCTTTCTGCTGCAAGCAAAAATACTTCCGGGTCTGGCTTGCTTCTTTTTATATCATTGCCATCGGCTGTCGCATCAAAGTATGTGCTCAAACCTATACGTTCCAGAATATACGGTGAATTTTTGCTTGATGAGCCAACCGCCATTTTGATTCCGCGTGTTCTTAAATCGTTCAGGATATTAGTAACTGATGGAAGTAAGTCTGCCGAGCTAAGTCTATCCAGCAGTTTACAATAATAACTGTTCTTACGAGCCGCCATTTCAGCTTTTTGAGAGTCTGAATATTCCTTGGGTGCTTTACGGAGTATAATTTCCAGACTTTCCATTCTGCTGACGCCTCGCAGATTGTCGTTTATCTTTCGGTCAAAATATATTCCTTCTTCATCAGCAAGCCTCTGCCACGCCTGATAATGAAATTCATCCGTTGATACTATAACACCATCGAGATCAAATATAACAGCTTTTATTTCCACATTATACCTTTGCGATTCTGCCGGCCGGAAGTTTCACAGATATGCCGGATTTGGTTACTTTGTACTTTTTGTTAAATACCTGTATCAAGATTGTTTTTTCATCGGAAGTTCTGAAGAAAGCGTATTTTCTGTCGATTCGTACTTCCAAAACCGTATTGTGATATAAAATTTTAAAACTAAATGCTTTCCATTGTGCCGGAATTGACGGAGCAAATGACAAAATGTTTCCGTCTGTTCGCATTCCTCCAAATCCCTGCACAATATTCATCCAAGCACCAGCCATACTGGTTATATGCAAACCAGCCCAGGTGTTGCGATTGTAATCATCTAAGTCAAGACGAGTTGCGTGAGCAAAAAATTTATACGCTTCTTTATGTTTGCCCAACTCGGCTGCCAAAATCGAATGAATCGCCGGCGAAAGCGAGGATTCGTGGCTGCATCTTGATTCGTAATACTCATAATTTGCTTTTTTGCATTTTTGGGAATAATCATTGCCGAAGAAAAACAGCAGCAGCAGGGCATCGGGCTGTTTGCACATATCGTATCTGAATATTTTTAGATATGGCCAATGGCTGTAAATCGGGTATTCTTCAGGCGAAATACTTCTGCAATCTATGTGCGGCAAATCAAAGAAACCATCGTGCTGCTCGAACAATTCTGTTTTAGTATCGAAATTGGTTCGCATCTTTCGAGCTTTATTTGCCCAGTCTTTTAATTCTGATTCATTCAGATTAATTTTCTTAATAACCTTCTGAAACTGCTGCGGAGATTTTACACGCATTTCTTTGACAACATCAAGCGTGTACTGAAACATTCTTTTCGCCATACAGTTGGTATAAGCGTTGTTATTTACCTGCATGTGAAATTCATCAGGCCCCATTACGTTCCAGAAACCGAACTCGCCTGTTTTTGGGCTGAAACTGCCTCGTGATGCGTGATACCGGCAAATCTCCAAAAGCATTTCTATGCCTTTGATGTATAAAAATTCCTTATCACAGATGATTTTGTCGTAATGCCAGATACCATAAGCAACCGCAGCCGAAACGTGTATTTCCAAATCCCCGTGCTGCCAGACATAACACGTTTCGATGCCGTCAATGGTCGACATCGGGTATCGTGCGCCTTTGCATCCGTCAACTTCTTTGCTGCGTTCACATGCCTGTGGCAATGTTTTATAGCGATAATCAAGCAAGTTTTTCGCGGCTTTTGGATTATTAAACATATAGAACGGCAGGCAATATGTTTCCGTATCCCACCATGTTTTGCCGTCATAACCATCGCCGCTCAAACCTTTTGCGGGCACGTTTAATGATGAATCAACGCCGTGATATGTCTGATGTAGATTAAATATGCAGAATCGTATTCCCTGCTGATTGAAACTGTCGCCTTCAATTTTAATGTCGAGTTTTTCCCAGACATCGGACCAGTATTTTTTCTGCTTTTCAATCGCATTGTCAAAACTGATTTTCGTCAGTTCAGAGGCTTTTTCTATGCCTATATTCCATAAAGTTCGATATGGGACATTCGGGTTTTTCTCTGTAACACCAACTGCGGTTTTATCAAAATGAGTTTTTTGTCCCTGCTGAAGTTTAATTTCAAATGACTGACTTATGAATTTTTCCTTTTGATTCTGTTTGCACACGGCTTTATCCGGCAAATCCAGTTTGAACGCGCAAAAAACCGTATGCTGACTTACTGGTATTTGACTTAATATAGCGGTGATATTATTTTGCCTGCCTTTTTTCCTGCAAAGCCATAAGCTGTCAAAAGGCTTGGATTTGAAGCCGCTTGTGTTGTGATGAATAAGATTGAAATCAAGACCGGATTCGACTTTGATTGTCCCTGAAAAATTCAACGGCTCAAAAGTTATCCGCTGAAAACCAAGCTGATGATAATCCATACTTAAGAATCGTTCGAATTTAAGAAGCAGTTTTTTGCCTTTTTTGTTGTGCCAGATAAATTCTCTTGTCAATACGCCGGTTCGCAAATCGAGTTTGCGAGTGAAATAAGTAAATTTGCATTTAGCTATATCCATCGTTTCATCATCTAATGTCAATCGTGTGTAGAGCCAGTCAACGGAATTTAGCATCTTTTGTTCCTGTGATGCCATTCCGCGATGCGCAAATGGATGCTCGATATAAAATCTTTCGAAGATGCCGTTGAAATAACTGCCGACCATTGTTTGACCGGTATAACCTTCGTCGAAATATCCCCGCACACCCATAAATTCGTTGGCAAGCGAAAATATAGATTCGGAGACCATAGAGTATTTCGGATGAAAACCTTTTTCTTCAATCACCCAAGGATCAACTTCAAGATAGCGAGTTGCTTGTTTAGTCATTTGTTTTACTCTCCGCGAACGCAATTAATCA
>JAKJEQ010000038.1:14810-15124 GCA_022705345.1 Planctomycetota bacterium
CGCCGCGTGATTTAGTTCTTTCCAGCATCGCTTTGCATCTTTTGGCTAGTTGCTGCGGCGTTGACAGGCATACAAAATCCAAATCGATTCCGCCTAATATCGCGATGCGCGAACCCCATTTTTCATAAGCCTCTTCTACTGGTAAAATGGTATCTTCATAAGAATGTTTGCCGTCATATTTAATGTCGTCAATTAAATCGTCTATTACTTTGTCAAGATTGCCGCAGGAATGCAGAATCGCAGGTTTTCCTGTTTTGTGAATTGCTTCGACAATTTTTTTGTGCCATGGGAAAACATACTTTCGCATATCCGCA
>JAKJEQ010000039.1 GCA_022705345.1 Planctomycetota bacterium
TTAATCGCATCTACAATCTTAATAAAAATGTTCAATATATAATCTGGCAGCCGATAATTCAGCAGCCGCCGGATACGATCTATGCCGAGATTCGGGATGATTTCTACAGTGGATATTTTCAAATGACCGGCCAATACGCGATGGAAGAAATTTTCAATACAGCTCCAATGCCGGCGGCATATGATCTGTCGGTGATATGCGACAAACAAATTAGCTGCCGCGTTAACCAGTTATCTCTGCCTGCGGGAAAATTAGTTACAGGGCTTTGCGGTTTCGGAACAAACGGCGATGAAGGCAGCAATAAATATTATCTTTTAACAGGCGGGCCCGGAGCTGGCCCATTATTTAATTTGACTAACGGTGCGGTTTTTTGTTCCATAGAAAGTTTTAACGCGGTAACGATGTTTTCAAATACTTCCTCTTACCAGGCGAAAATAGTTGATTTCATTTCTATCGGAGGAACCGCCGCGATCGGCCATTCGTTCGAACCTATCGCGGATGCGACAATCGATACGGAATTCTTATTTTATAATCTCATGGCAGACTATGACAGCGATGGATACGCCGATATGACCTTCATCGAAGCAGCTTTCACTGCGATTCCTTATATAAGCTGGACCGAAGTTGTCATAGGTGACCCCTTAATGCGAATCGCTTATGGTACAGGAGGTGAGGCAGAACATTTAGAACCCGGCGATGTTGACGGCAGCGGACAGGTGGACATCGCGGATGTATATGCGTGGATGAATTATTATCTGGGTGCCCTCAATTCCGAACAACAGTCATCTTTCGAAGAGTATCATGACTTATGCGACCTTAATTCCGACGGCAACATTAATTTTAGCGATTTTGCTGCTTTTTTTGAAAGCTATTGATAATAAAAGACTTAAGATGTTATAAAAACGTTAAAAATATATCGGTTTTTTTCTTGCATTCTTTAATTTTACAGATAAAATACATAACCACTGAGGTAGAGGGCATCTTTGACGGATTAAAAGGAAGAAAAAAAACAATCTCGTAAGCTCTTGGGAGGAGTGTATGAGAAGTAGGAAGAAAACAATCGTTTGTTCGGTCATTATTCTGCTCACAGTTATTCTGTCTATTAACAGTTCTGCAAACGCCCTTACTCTTGTAAAAGCATTGCAATACACATTGTTCGGTAATGGATGTTTTTATGTTCCGGGCGATGTTTATCCTCGCGAATTTTTCCTCGATGAAGCCGTGTACTCAGGCGATCCGGATGTTATCGTCGGACAGTTTCTGCTTGCCGGAGACAGTCAATACAATTATGAAATCAGAGGTGGGACAATTCAATTAACGCCCGCTGCGATTATTGCAGACCAGAGTTATACATCCGGTTTTTCATTCAATCCGTATATCGCGAAAGGTCTCTTCGAAAGCACTGGAGTAACATTATCGATGTCAGGATACATTACCACAGCAGGAGGTACGGAAATTTTATCAGATTACGTAACAATACTTGAAGGAAATGTAACGGCAGATTTCATAGGATTAGAGCAGCTATACAGCGCAGGATTCCTTACGTTTCAACTGAATTTGGAGATTACAGGCGGCGAGTTATTTACCGGTGCACAAACAGGTTTTGCGTTAAGCCCGGAATTTACGACTGTTATTACTTTGCGATATTGTACTCAGTTCGGAAGAGAAGGAATGACTGATAAAATAAAAGATTTCACGAGTGACATAGGATACGCTCAGCCAAGTATAGTGCAAATAAATGCTATCGGAACTGAGCCGGTGCCTGAACCTGTCACGATGATTTTATTTACTATATCAGGCTTACTGATATATGGGAGTAAAAGGAAATAAATAACATTGATTTTAATATGGAGGAAGAATTAAAATGTTTAAGAAGATTGTATTATTGTTAATTGTGCTGATGGTATCACAGTTTGTATTAGCAGCCGAGATGCAGCAAATACGAATTGCTGTTGATGCAGTCCTCGGCTTCGGATTATTCAGCGATTACACCGCATCTGCGCCCCGTACGCAAGCTCTGCGCAGCACGAATGGCGCGATGGTATTCTTTAATGAAGCTGTTGAAGCGATAGCGTTCAGTCACAGTAATATCTGGGCAGATTTCACCAATGTAACAGAAAGGTCAAGCGGAGGTTTAGCATCTGCTACTTTTTCTACAGGTTCGTGGCAGATTCAACTTTTTTCTCCCGCAGATGACCATTTGGTATTTGATATTTCCGGTACTGTTGACTGGTACCGCGAAGATGAATCATCTGACTACTCGAACACGGTAAATGGAATTGGAAAAGTTACACTCGGAGAGATTGCTTATGTTGACCCGCTTTTCTTCGGCGGAGCAATTTGGGGTTCCTCTGACGGCAAAAGTGCGATAACCACAACAATCACAGGCGCAACCCAGGGTGGCGGAAATCTGATTAACTATCAATCCGACTGGGCTTCAGACAATGTAACCATTGTTGTCTGGGCTGATTCGAGTATGGCTGTGCCTGAGCCGGCGACAATGTGCCTGCTCGCTTTAGGCGGATTGCTGTTGAGAAAACGCTACTAACTTAGTTATACACAGTATCGGAGGAAGAAGACGATACTGATAAATATAGATTTGCCCGCATCCAGAGAAAAACATTCCTGATGCGGGCTTTTTTCTTGCAATTAAAGACAAAATTACTTGACAAACAAGGAGTTTTCTGATTACATATCAGGCATTGAGGCGATTTATTATTCAACTTTAATCCTGCACATTGGATGTGCATCAGTCATTTTCTAAACCTATTTTTCAGGAGAGAAGAATGAATTTCTGTTTACGTTCAATCAGCCGGTCTGTAATTATTTTTGTATTTCTGTACGCAGGCACAATCTATGCGGTAGATTGCAACTGCGGCGATTTCTGCGGTTCATGCGGAAGCAATACGCCAAAATATTTACTCGCGGTCCTTACGAATCTTAAGGGCTGCCCTGCCGATTTTCACCAGGGGGCTTCGCAGGTATATCCCTGCTTTGACGGCAAGACGATGGATGTTGTTCTGAAACAGGATACCATTAATCAATGCGGTTATTGCTGGTATGGACCTGCTTTCACAGTAGAAGATTGCCCGTTCCAGTTTCGGCTTGGATTCTACATAAACCTTTCTGCGCCTGACAACGAAACTACATTTTCAGTAATTCTGCAGGAAGACTGCGGAGGATGGTACGACCTGTCATGGCTGACAACTTCAGCATCATCGTCGTGCAAAATTACAGGCAGTGCATCATACTCTTCATATTGCGCCGGCCCTTTTCCGGGAATTGAATCCGGCATTGTAAGCTGGGCTCCGTTAGTTCTTTCGGACGGCAACTGCGCCGGTTGCGGCGACGTAAATGAAATCCCCGAAAATTGCGGCCAATTGAGTTGTGCCACGCTCGACGAATACTCAAAAATCAGCGGTTCATCGGCGCAGTATTACGGCCCCTTTATGATTTACAGTCCGTCAAAATGCCAAACGCACGCGAAAAGCGGCAACGCAATTCAAACTGCAAAAATAGTTTGCCCCGATGCTCAGTTGGTTTCAGCTACGGCCTCGAGCTCATCGCCGGCTGATATTATAGTTGTCCCGCAAAATATTTCCTGTTCGCCCGGCAACAGCGCTGGTTTTGCGATCTATGCTTTGCGAGGAAAAGGGATTGTAACGCTCAACGCAAAGTTTTATCAAAAAGCATTTTCAGACCAGTGCATCGTTAAAGAAACGATTAAGACCGTAACAATTCTTGTGCAGCCTGACCCCGGCGACGAATGCTGCACTGATCAGTATAAACCTGTTCTGCTCGAAGGTTCGCCCGGAAATGTCTCGACTCCGATTCGGGCCGGCACAAATCCTCTTGATGAATGGCCTGAAGCTGCGATTTATAGATCCGGTGATTTTGAAGATGTAGAGGTGATTATTCCAGGGCGATTTACGCCTGTCATTTTCAATAATGGCAAAGCGCCGGAATATATGCGAGGCTGGAAGAGCCGTATCAGCGAGTCAAACGCGGTTGTAATTACAAATCCAGAGAGTATAAAATATATTTATGAGCCGAATACAAATTATAGAATTCATACAGTGCAGAATTCTCTGGGCAGAAATATTGTCGAATTTATCTACGACGGCAATGGTTTGCCGCTGCGTCAAAACGATTTAATCGACGCAAACCTTTATATCTCTTATCATTATACGGGCGATGTGCTGACGGAAATTCGCGAACATTCAGGCGGGTATTGTCGGCCGTACCCGCTCGAGTACGATAATGAGAAAATCAGCTTTGTCAGCGGCCAATGCAGTAATTGCAGTCCAAATGGCGGCAGAAGATATTTCTATAATACCGGCGGCACGCTCAAATATGAAAAGTCAATAAGTGATGAAATACTTTTCGAATATGAATTTGATTCTCAGCAAAGGCTCACAGGAAAATGGGCCGGTGACAGGCAATTGAATCATCCCGTCCAAATTGTCACCTACTACGACGACCCTAACGGTTATACTGCGGATTTGAAAGAATACGCGGATGATACAAATTTTTGCTCAATAAGAGAATATTACAACAATGCCGGGATGCTTATAAGGCGTACAACGTGCGAAGTTCTGAATGAAAACATTGACCCCCGCCGGCAGAACATTTACGCAGGAAAACATTTACGATATCAACGAATTAACCGGTAAGCTGCAAAAGTTTACTATGAAAAATCCCAGGGCAAAATCTGCGATTACAGAAATGATTTTCGATCCAAACTGCGGCGAGCTTCTGCGGCAAGTCATTTATGATTCGAATCTTAATCCGAAAATTCAAATCGAAAATTATTATGAATATATTGACAGCAACGGTCTTGTGACCGACCACCCCAACCAGATATTCCTGGCAAGATTAATTCAAAGCCTGGACGTATATGGCGCATCAGCGAGTTATGAATATGATGATGCGAGTTGTTATCCCACGCAAATAATCTTTGAAGACGGTTTGGTGCAGCAATTCGAATACGATTCCGAAAAAAAAGTTTTAACGCACGAATTTTTAGATGGTAACAGCACCCTTCAAAAACGTCTCACTTATGATTATGACGACTTCGGTAACTTGATAAGCCAGACAGAATACGACGGAAAAGACGTAAACGATACAACAGAACATATCTATAACAAATTCGGCGAAGTCATACGAACCATAAGCGCCGACGGCGTCGTTGCCGGCAAGACTTATGATGATTTCGGAAGGATTATCAGTGAATATACATTAGCTGACGCAAATGACGTAGCAATCGATCAGCCGGATTTATTATGCCAGGAAAATTTCGCTTACGATTCAAATGGTTTACTTGTTTCACATTCTAAAGCCATAGATACAGGCGTCTTTACATACAACTGCCCTGACGAAAGAATATATACAAACTATCAGTATGACGAATACGGAAGACTTGCCGTTATAATCGAAGACGTTAATAAATCCGCTTTAACCACGTTTTATGATTATGATCGTCAAAATGCAATCGTACGGATCCTTCATCAAGGCGGAAAATGGATTGAATTCTATTATGACGGCCGAGGGCTTTTAATCGAACAAATAGAAGGTTTCGGCAGCAGCGGAATTAACTTAACCGAATACCAATACGATGAAAATCGCAATCTCACCCGGCAAATTGATTCGGACGGCACAATTTCAGATTTGCAGTATGATTGTTTCGATAGAATACAAAATCATATCCTGCCGAATAAATCTTATGTGAACTACCAGTATAATCCTTCCGGTCAGGTGATATGTCAAACGCAATACGATATTAATAACAATCCCTTGCAGCAAACAGTATTCGAATACGACAACTTCGGAAGATGCCGTGCAATGAGACAAAGAGAGACCTGCGGTATCAACAGCGACACAAACGATTTTGTGATTCTTTATGAATATGATTTTTTAGATAATTTAGTCAGAAAGACAATAAAAGCCGACAATGAAAACAATGCCATCTCAATTGATTATCACTTTGACGGCAAAAAAAGGATAACGGAAATTATCGACGGCTTGTCAAACATTCAGCGGTTTTCTTATGACAAAGATGATAACATCACAGCCTTCACAAACACGCTTAATTTACCTGTAAATTATATATATGATGCATTTGGGAGATTAATAAAAACTCAAATGCCTGACGGCAGCAGCAAATCATTTGTATATGACAGTCTCAAAAGATGCGTAAAAGAAACACTTTTTGATTTCAACAGTACCGCTGTCGAACAAGTCCGATATGAGTTTGACAACAAGGGAAATTTGAACAAAAAAATAGTTATGCTTGATCCATCAAGTCAGGCACCCGCCGATACATTGACCGATTATATAACATTTATAACTACAACAGCCAAACAGGGCTTTGTGAATCGGCAGTAAATTATTATAACGGCGATAATCAATCAATTGAGTCGTACGGGTACGATAGTACAGGAAGATTGACGTCTATCAGCGATTCTGCGGGTAATCGTACGGACATTCTGTACGATCCCAATTTGCCCGGCAGAATAAGTCGGCAGATTCTCACAATTACAGACAGCAGCCAGTTTAGAACAATTTTGACAGATATCGAATACGACTTTTCAGGCAGGATTAGCAATACCAAAATCGACAGCAATATTGTTACGCAATATTTTTATGACGGCAAAGACAGGATTATTAAACAAATAAAACCCGGGGGAATAGAAATATCCTATGAATATGATAATTTTGATAATGTTACGAGGGTTACACGATGCGGCAGTACAGTCGATTATAAATACGATAGAACCAAAAGGCTTATTTCAATAACGGTTCATGATGTAAATAATCAGATAACTGCTTTCGAATATGATAAAAATTCAAGAATAGAAAAAGTTATTTACCCTGACGCAAGTGAAGAAAATTTCAAATATAATGCCGTTAACTGCATTACCCGAAAGAAACTTCGCAATAATGATTATATTTATTTTGGTTATGATGCGCGTGGCAATCTTATATGGCAAAGCGATGATCCAAACGGACCCGATGGCGATGTTGATAACGCCGGGTTCCTAATTGAATTCGAATATAACCCGGCCAACCTAATCACTTACGCGGGCAAAATACTTAAAGGCGAAGTTGTCAGCCAAAGCGAATTTGAATACAACGGCTTTGGAAAAATCTTAAAAGAAAGTACAAGCATATTCGGACTTCAGCCAGTTATCATTGAATACGCTTACGATCAGGCTGGTAATATAGTGTCTCAAAATTCCGGTTACTCAGAGCTGAACTTCTCACACGACGGGCTTGGCAGAATCAAAACCATTCATTGCAGCGGAGAATTAATTGCTGAAATAGAATATCTGGGTTCTTCAATAAGTAAAATCAATTATCCAGAACCGACTGTTGAATATACCGCAGGTTTCGACAGTATTGGAAGAATCAGAAGGTGCAGAGCCATTGAAGAAGCCGGTACAATTTTTGATTATGTTTATGCATACGACCCCGCTTCCGGGAGATCGCATTGCGTTTACAACCATATCGCCGGTGCGCCATCAGAAATTTATGACTACAACTGCGGGCAAATCAGCAAAGCACAATACGCTGACGGATTAACGGAAGAATTCGCTTATGACGCCGTCGGCAGCCGGACTGAAGTCCTGTCCAAACCCGGTTACCTCGATACTTATTATCATAACGTTCTCAATCAATATACAAAAATCCATACAGATTTTAATTTTTACGGTTTCGTATGTGACTCAAATCTTTACTGGGACGATAACGGGAGATTAAACTATGACGAGTTTGACAGTTTATCTTATGAATATGACAAATCCGGAAATTTAATCTGTGTAAAAACAGGCGATCAGCCGATAGCTGAATTTGTTTATGATGCGCTCGGCAGGAGAATTCGAAAGATTACCGGCGATTCCGACTTTATTTATTATTATGATGTTCTAAACAGAATTACAGCCGAATATGAGATTACACAAACAGGTGTACCAGAATTAAAAGCTGAATATATTTACGCCAACGGTTTTTCTGATGTGCTCGCACGATTCCTGCCTGAATATGCTTTTGACGCAAACGGCTTGATTCATTTTGGCAGATTTTGTCAGACTTATTTATATTCCGCCGGTCAACAGGAATTTAACTCTGATTTTGATTACGACAGCAGCGGCTTAGTTGATTTGAAAGACTTTGCGCATTTCGCCGGCGAAAATGTCATATGCTTTGATTCAACGGATCAATCTGAAAAGAGATGGTACTACTTAAAAGATGCGATTGGTTCAGTTGTCGCAGCTATCGGAGGCAAATACAACAAACTCAGCGACAGAGAATTCTTCAGCTATGATGTTTTTGGCCAACCTCAGCAAATTAGCAGCCAAGGAAACAAGTTTATGTTTGCGGCAATGCAATATGACCCCGAAATTGCAAAGTATTACTGCGTTAACAGGTATTATGATGCAAGGACGGGTTCTTTTTTGAGTCCTGACCCGCTGCTTTTCGCGGATGGGTTCAACTCCTACGAATACGCGACGAATAATCCTGTAATGTTTACAGACCGGCTCGGCCTTAAAAGCAGCGTCATAGAAGAGATACAATTTTTGCTTGGCAAAGGCGACATCCGCGCAGCATCAAGAAAACTTACAGAGGAAATCAAAAAAAACTGTGAAAAATTAGCCGCAGATTGTCATTCAAGAAGGTGCATCGCCGGCGCTCTGAACCCGAGTTGCAGAAAAGCTGATAAATGTTTTGATATCCATCGCGACTCACTCGAATATGAAAAAAAACTTAACAGCGAATGCGCAAAAGCCGCTGCAATGGCTGCGCTTGCCGGTACGGCGCAGGGACTTCTAAATACCGTTAACGGCTTGCAGGACATCGCTGTTGCCTCGCTTAATTCGCAGTTAGGAATTTGGAGTTATTCCGGCGCCTTAATCGGCGATAAACAATTAAACGGTATCGGCTCTCCTGACTGGTCAAAAGATTTGATCGTCAAGGAATCTCAAACCGCTCATGACATCAGTAAATTTCTCGGCTCACAGGGATTACTTACATTGATTACTGCCAGCGGTTCGGCAGGCCAATCTGCGGCGGCTCCGGCAAGAGAAGGAATTTACGAATTTCAGGCATCTTCAGGCAAAACTTACGTCGGGCAATCGTCAAATATTCCAAGGAGAGTCGTTGAGCATATTAAATCAGGAAAACTGCTTGCAAAGGATGCGCAAACAGTTAAAACTACTGAAGTAACAGGCGGAAGAATCGCAAGGGAAATCGCCGAACAGGCAAGAATCGACAGACTGGGCGGAATTAAAAATCTTGAAAATTCCAGGAATGTTATTGGCCCTTCAAGAAGCCATTTAATGAAAAAATAATGATAGAATTTACGATTGAAAACGGCAAATACGGCAAAAAATTAATCGTCTGTTCGCAAATGACGGATGCAATTGCACGCCGCTGCGCATCGAACGACATCAGGGAACTCGAACTTAACTGGGCTAAGGGTTTTAAGGCTGAAAATATTTCTTTCGTAAAGAATTTAACGCAACTGCTTTCATTCGAAATATGCGATTATACGATCAGCAGCATCAATGAAATCCATTATTTGAAAAACCTTAAAGAATTGAGCATCAGTACATACTGTAAAACACCTCTCAATTTAGATTCTTTTGAAAACCTTGAAACATTATCGCTCTTCTGGCGAAAAGGCGTTACAGGTTTGAGCAATTTGAAAAAGATAAAGAAAATTTTCACCTATCGATACGCTCCGGATAGCGGGGATTTACGAGAGTTCTCATTTTTGCGAACGTTACAAAACCTTTCACTTAAAACGCCCTTGATAGAATCGATTGGAAATGTCAGCGGCCTTGAGAACCTCTGTTTTCTCGGCATTTACGCAGCCACTAAATTGAATAACATTGAAGGACTTGAGAACCTCAAAAACCTCAAGCACCTGGAACTTGACACTTGCACTAAAATTAGAAAAATCAATGTTCTGTCTGCCATAAGCTCTCTTGAGACACTCAGTATTTCCAACTGCGGCAGGATCGAAAGCCTGAAACCTGTTTCTGAGCTGAAAGCTTTATCAGAGCTTCGCTTCATAGAATCTACGAATATAATCGATGGCGATATAAAAATTATTACCAGGATCCCGAAACTACAGAAAATTATTTTCCGAAACAGAAAACATTATAACATGAGAACGGACGATTTAACCAGTCTTTGAAGCTGAGTAAAACGTCACAATACCCGCTGTCATAGACTCTGCTTTTGCATTTTTAAAGCCTGCGGAGTGGAGCATATCGCAAAAGTTTTTTCCATATGGAAAAGATTGTATCGTTCGGGATAAATACCTGTAAGCGACATAATTCCCTGTAAGAATCGCTCCAAGCAAAGGAATATACAACTTCAGATACAGCAAATAAAAAAACCTTATAAAAGGATTAGGAGGAAGAGAAAATTCAAGAATCAGCAGTTTTCCCCCCGGCTTCAAAATTCTGTACATCTCTTTGAGACCGCTCTGCAAATCTGAAAAATTTCGCACCCCAAAAGCGCAGGTTACCGCATCAAAATGGTTTTCGGGATAAGGGATTTGTTCCGCTTTAGCCTGTTTGCATTCAACCTGGTGCATAGATAAATTCTTCTTCGCGATGGACAGCATTTCCGAAGATATGTCAATACCCGCTGCATAGGCGATGTCGCAGCCGTTCCCGAATAGAGATAATAAAATATCACCCGTTCCAATGGCGACATCGAGAATTTTCAGTTTTTTTTCTTTTTCAATGAATGACGTTAATTTTCTACGCCAGATTTTATCGATGCCTAAAGATGATATACGGTTAAAAAGATCATACCTGAAAGCAATACGGTCAAATACATTTTCAATGTTCATTTATCTTTTAAATTCTATTGTATCAGAAATGGCTTTGCCTTCGGCTGTATAGCAAATCGTCTCAAGAATATAACCTTCGCCCGAAGTGATTTCGGTGTCAAGATTCAGCTCGAACCTGTAGCATCGCAGGTAATCCTGCCATAAACCGTTGTTTGCGGCAGGTTGCGTCAAATCGAGGTCAGGCCAGAGTTTTATTCGTCCTCCCGTCGGATCGGCGGAACGCGGAACTTTAGAATACAATTCAAATCGCCAAATCCCCGGAGCCTTTATTCGCGATTTATACTGGTCATACACATCGATATAGGCAGTTATTTGCCAAGCTGTCGTAAATTCAGTTAGCTGGTTGAAACTTATTTTCTGTGGAGTAAAAATGGAAGATTTGTGAAAAGTCTCAGCGGGAGGGGTGACTGTGTGCCGCAAAGATTCACAACCGCTCAAAAACATTATTGAAACAGATACCGCCAGGATCGCTGAATTTCTAATCATAAGTCCTCACTTAAAATATGGCCGAAACGAAGTTTCTTTGTTCGAAGATAATTCACGTTATGCGGGCTCGGAGTTGCAAGAAGCGGAACCTGTTCGACAACCTTAATCCCATAAACTTCAAGTCTGGAAACCTTCTTTGGATTGTTCGTAAGTATCCGAACCTGCTTCAAACCCAAATCTCTGATTATCTGCGCTCCTATCCCATAGTCTCGCCTGTCAGCACGAAAACCAAGCTTAAGATTCGCATCAACGGTGTCAAGCCCCTGCTCCTGAAGTTTATACGCGTGAAGTTTGTTGGCAAGCCCGATCCCCCTGCCTTCCTGCCGAAGATAAATGACCGCACCGAGTCCTTCCTTTTCGATCATCTGCATCGCCGCGATAAGCTGATAACCGCATTCGCATCTTTGAGAATGAAACAAGTCGCCTGTAAGACATTCAGAATGAACGCGAATAAGAACAGGGTCATTAATTGGGATCGGATTTCCGTTTTCATCGACGGTGCCGACATCGCCTTTACAAAGCGCAAGGTGCGGCTCGACATCCGTAATACTTTGATATGCGATTAGCTGAAATTCGCCATAATCAGTTGGCAGATGAACAGACTGCACTCGTTTGATTTGTCTTTCCCGCTGCAGCCGATATTCAACGAGCTTCGCAATAGACGTAATTTTCAAATCGTGCTTTAAGCAGAATTCAAGAAGTTCGGGAACCCTGGCCATCGTTCCGTCTTCGCTCATAATCTCGCAGATGACGCCGGCCGGTTTCAATCCCGCCAATCTCATCAAATCGACCGATCCTTCAGTTTGTCCTGCCCGCACAAGTACGCCCCCGTCTTTTGCGCGAAGGGGAAAAATATGTCCCGGCCGGGCCAGGTCCGACGCTTTCGCGTCATCGGCGATTGAGGCAAGAATTGTTCGCGCCCTGTCTGCGGCGCTGATACCTGTAGTAATGCCCTGCACTGCATCGATGCTGACGGTAAACGCGGTACCAAGTTTAGCGGTATTTTCAACCGCCTGCGGATAAAGGCCGAGTACGTCGCATTTATCGCCTGTCATTGGAAGGCATATCAGACCGCGAGCATGCTTTACCATAAAATTGATTATTTGCGGAGTAACTAATTCGGCTGCGCAAACAATGTCGCCCTCATTTTCCCTGTCTTCATCATCAACAAGGACAATCATTTTTCCTTTTTTAAGATCTTCAAGCACTTCAGCGATGTCACTAAACTGTGTCATTTTTTTCATTCTTTATTTGTTATCAAATTGTTCTATATATCTTGTACCGGCGTGAATATAAATCAGCGTTGCGACGACTGCCGTTGCCGCCGCTGACCACCATACAAAACGCAAAAACCATATCCACCCTTCAAATATTTTTGACACATCGGGTGCGATTAAAATGCCGCCAATCATTGTAATCTGCAGAACTGTCGCAATTTTACCGATGTAAGCAGGTATGATTTTTACCTGAAAGGTCATAAAGTATAATATCATAAATCCGAGCAAAAGAAAGAAATCTTTGCCTATTATTAAAACCGCAACCGTAGGCGGCAGCCTGAAGCCGGTCACTGCCGTGCTTTTAAGTGTCAAAAGAAGACACGCGCTTGCGACAAGCAGTTTGTCCGCCATCGGGTCGAGAAACGACCCCAGCCGAGTCACCTCTTTTTTCTTTCTGGCGACATATCCGTCATATGCATCGCTGAAACCCATCAGCACAAGCAATAATAATGAAACATACCGCATCGCCATACCAATTGAAGGATCATTTACCTTCAGCATACAGATTACAAACGGCGCTATTGTCAGAATCCTTAATATGGTAATTTTATTCGCATAACTCAGAGTCACAATGTCCACCCTCCGTCGATAGTAATTGTTCGTCCTGTTATATAATCGTTCTCAATCAGAAACTTCACTGCATTTGCGACTTCACCGGCAAGACCAGCGCGATGCAGAGGAATCCTGGATATAAATCGACGCTTTTGGCGATCGGCAAATCCTTTTTGCCAGTTTATAATTCCCGGCGCGACCGCATTAACCGTAATCTGAGGCGCAAGCTCTTTGGCAAGCGTAATAGTCGCACTTTTCAGAGCCGCTTTTGAAGCTGAATAAATGCTGTATCCTGAGGGAGGTTTTTCGATCGCCGCATCTGTTATATTTATAATCTTGGCGTAAGGTTTTGTTTGCTGTTTAATTTTTTTACCCGCAATTTGAACAAACTTCTGTGTCATCATCACCGCGGCGGTAAAATTTATATTCAGCGTCTTCTGTATATAATCGGGAGTAATGTTCTTAAGCGGTCTTTTGTCGAAAACAGAAGCGCTGTTAATCAATACCTGCGGAATTGAGAATTTCCGAATTTGCAAAAAAACTTTGTCGATTTCCTTCTGATTGGTCAAATCCGCTTTTATAAATTTATTTTGAATATTGGATTTATCCAAAAAGGCTTTCAGCGTTTTCGCCTGCAAAGCGTTTTCATGATACAAACAAACACAGTTAGCTCCCGTTTTCGCCAGAGAAATGACTATTTCACGAGTAAGTTTGCCCGTTGCTCCTGTTATTATTATCGTCTTGCCTTTAATATCCATAGCAGGACATATTAACAGCAATTTGCGATAATTAAAAGGGGTTTTTACTTGCCCGCAAAAGACTATAATGTATAATTCTGGCGGAAGTTCGATTATGACTCATTTAAGTGTAAATCTGAATAAAATTGCGCTTTTGCGCAACGCGCGGACGCTGGATATACCCAACGTAATTAAAGCCGCCAAAACCTGCATTGTTGCAGGTGCGTACGGAATCACCGTCCATCCGCGACCGGACGAAAGACATATCAGGTATTCCGATGTTTACGACCTGAAACCGGTGGTAGCAGGTGTCGAATACAACATTGAAGGCAACCCATTTACCGGAAAATTTATGGATTTGATGCCCGATATCAGGCCCACTCAGGCAACGCTTGTTCCTGATATGCCCGGAGCTGTTACATCCGACCATGGCTGGGACCTTACTGAAGAAAACTGCAAACGTCTTATCCCGGTAATCAATCAATTAAAATCACTCGGTATCAGGGTGTCGCTTTTTGTTGACCCTGTTAATGCGACTATCGACAAAGCAAAACAAATCGGCGCCGACAGGATAGAGCTTTACACAGAGCCTTACGCAAGGGCTTTTTTAGAGAACAAAAATTTTGAAATGATTACAGCAAAATTTGCCGAAGCGGCGTCAAGAGCGAATCAAATCGGTCTTGGCGTTAATGCCGGGCACGATTTGAATCTCGACAATCTTGGCTGGTTTTGTAAAAACGTAAAGCCCGTTATGGAAGTTTCAATCGGTCATGCTCTGATTTCTGACGCCATCGATCTGGGGCTCGCAAATACAGTTAAAGCTTATATAAAAATATTAAACGAAAATTCATAATAAGGATCTTAAAATGTTTAACGGTTCAATGGTAGCGTTAATTACGCCTTTCAATAACGGCGAAGTTGATTTCAATACCCTCGAAGAGCTTGTACAGTTTCATCTTAAAAGCGGTACTGACGGCATCGTTCCCTGCGGCACAACAGGCGAGTCGCCCACGCTGACCCACCCTGAACATCGCCAGGTTATCGAGCGTGTCGTTAAAATCGTAAACGGCAAAATTCCCGTTATCGCCGGCACAGGCTCGAA
>JAKJEQ010000003.1:0-13159 GCA_022705345.1 Planctomycetota bacterium
GTCATTGCGAGGCGCAGGAGTTTACCCCTGCGAAGGCAGGGGCGGCAATCTCAACCGCTGAATCTGTCAGTTTGAGTAATATATTAAAAATCATATATAAAATTGGGGAACTATTAACATTTTTAAAAATGTTATTTCTAAAATCATTTTATTATAAATTTATCATCAAGGATTAAAAAAAGACCAAGGAAAAATATTAAAAATCTCAATTTTATATTCAAAATTATACGTATATAATTGGAAGTAATTCATGGAGAGAAAAAAATATGAACTTAGCCACAGAGCACACAGAGCTCACAGAGAAAAAATTCAATGAACCTGCAATATTAAATTCTCAAGTAAGTAATAAGAAAGCTAAGAAACAACATTTAAAAATATTGCCAATTTTGATTTTCATAATTACCTCGCAATTGTTTCCAATCAACTGCAAAGCAGAAGAAAATAAAAAAGTAATAGCGGTTGTGATGGACAAGGAAATTTTTGCATGCGATATAGAACCAAACGCAACAATAATCACAGAAAAACAAAACCAACTTGCCGAAAAGCAATTCACTCACTGGCTCAAACAATACAAAGGGGCACTGCTGACCCGATTTATAATAGAACCACTGCTTCAACAATATGCAGATTCGAATGATTTCGACCCAAATCAAAATGAACTGGATGAATGCCAAAAAGCGTTGATCCGAATCGATACACTTGCTAACAATCAAATACAGATTTTGAGCGATATCCGAAAAGAACTGGAATATCCCGACATAGATGAATACTGGAAAAAGAATGTTGAACATGCCGTAAAAAGTTTAGAGCGGCAAATTGAATCTTTGAACTCTCATAAATCGGCTGAAAATGAAATAAGATTCTGGAAACTAAATAAAGAATTATATGAAACATACGGCGGACGAGTTACACGCGGGAAATTAGCCTATATTCCTTTTGACGGACATAAGGAATTTTTGACAGAACAGCAAAAACTTGGCAAATTCAACTTAGCCGATGAAAACATAGCTAAACTTTTTTGGGATTATTACGCCGAATATACCGGACCGTTTGTCGACACCGAATACAATGGTCCGCTTTTCGCAGGTTCCAAACCGTGGTGGCTTAAATACGCACCCGAAGACAGATATGAGGAACAGTTGAATTTTGTAAATTCAACGCCGGAAGAATTGATTATATACCTGCTCGACAGATGGAGAAAAATGCGAATCGATGAAATGAAGTATCCTTTTGTATTGTTCATATCAAAAACTCATGATGAACAGGGTCAAAGGCTTCGAAATAAATTTGCAGAGCAAATAATGAATGAACTGGATGAATTTAAGAAAATACATCACGGATTACACGATTGTTGTCTATTGGCTTCATTTCTTGGGCCGCTTGGAGCAAGAGAGCAAATTGTGAGCCTGATAAAAGAAGAAAAAATGTTCAGTTGTCATTACGGGCCAGAACTGGTTATATCGCTTGGGCAATGCGGGACGATAGAAGACGTTCCATTTTTGATCGATTGTATCGAAAAGGAAAGCGATGGAAGTGATGCTGTCGTTAATAAATCATTGAAATTAATTACAGGCGTTGAAATGCCGTTAAGAGGTTCTCACACGGATAAAGAAGCGTGGCAAAAGTGGTGGGAAAGTCAGAGAAATTTAAGAATGAAGAATTAAGATTGTATCTCGTGAAGCGTGAAGCGTATCTCAATTGAAAATGAAGAATGGAAAATTGAAGGGTGTCCCAAAAAAATACTGCAATGAAATAAATAAGATTCGAACAAATTAGAATTTGCTTTTTAAATGATTTCTCCGCTTCGTCCCGACAAGTCGGGACTTCGGTCGAAATGACATAAGCACGTTTATGCAATTTAAAGGTTTTTGAAATATTATGGAGAGATAACGATGGAAAGGAAAAAAGAATTGTTTAAAAGTTATAAGTTTAAAATTCTTGCGGCCGTTTTATTCTTTTCGGCTGTAATCTGCTTTGGAATAAATGACAGCAATAATCCTAAGAAAAGAACAAGGATAGAACTGCCATCAGATGCTGACAAAATGTTTATCGAATTTCAGAATGCGATAAGGGACTGCAAATGGGCGGCTGCAATGGAATATTGCAGCGAAAAAGTTAAAAGCAAAGCAGCTAATTATAATTCCATAGAAAAATTTTTTGACGATGTTGTACCGGTTGAAAAGATTGCAGAAATGGACTCGTTCAAACTGTCCGGCAGCAGCGGCAGTGATGAGAATATCCGCTATCGATGCGAGATAGATATAAAAGATCCTAATTACAAATGGCCGGCAGATTGGGTTTTGGAAGTTTGCAGGAAAAATGAGAGCTGGGAGATTGAATTTCCGACAAAACCGCTGAATATCTGGCTCAAGCACGCGGTTCTTGTCAGTAAAGTAATAAACAGCGAGCTAAAAGTTGATATAGAAAAATGCAGGGCCGGATACGAATATATATTAACTCCCCTTGTAGAGAAATTCGCTGTCGGCAAAGCGATGCCGTTTCGAATTGAAATGAAAAATATCAGCAATGAATCACTGCCATACACAAAGAAAAATGTAACGGTTCATAATCCGATGATAATAACAGGGCCTGAAGGCGAGGAAATCGAATATTTTGCCGGGCCGTGTTCCATCGCGGTAACAACTGAATTCACTGAACCGAATGAAACTGTCATTATGGCGGATAATTTTGATGTCAGTGCAGATTATCATATTGTAAAGCCGGGCAAATACCGTTTTCAATTCAGAGGCGATTACAGAGTAAATTCCAACACAGTAGAAATTGAAGTTGCCGGCGGAGAACTCTCAGCTATCGAAATAATTACAGAAAAACTTAAACCGATTGTTCCGGAAGACTGGATTTTGAACAGACATAATTTTGATAATAACATTTCTATAGGGATAATGAAAAAAGGTGAGCGGAAAGGGAGTGTTAGTATTTTTATGCTGGTGAATCCATCAGAAGATTCCCTGCAAAAAATAAACCGAGAAATGGAGTTATTCGGACAATCGGAATTTGGACCCGTTTATATAACATCATCTAATGCGGAGGAGCATTGGCCTGAGTATAAAACGCAAATTAAAAATACGCTGGAAATCAGCAGATCAAACTAAACATGCACGCCGATGGGCTTCAATTCCGTTTCGACTTCAGGCCTGAATATCAGTATTGATTCAAATTAAAGCGGTGGTATAATACTGCGAAAATTTATGGAGATACGATGAATAACAAACGCAATTCGGCATTTGCCGTGATTTTGATAAGCATAATCCTTATGATTACCGGGTATGCGCGGGCAGAGGATAAAAAATTCGAAGATTCGGTTCTCGCAAACGCGTTTGAAAAAGGTCATTCGCTGGTAATGGCGAAAATCTTGTCTGTTGATACCGTCAGTCAGGAAAAGAACAGGCAGAAACTCAACTATTACTATTATAAAGTTTTGCTCAAGCCTCTTATCATGGGTGATATGAACGAGGCGGACTTCAAAGAGCAAATCGAACTTTTCGGGGGAACGAGTTACGATAAGGATATCCGGCCGGGAACGGCGGTAGCGATATTTATTTCCAAAGACGCTCCCAATTTTTTCAGTTGGCAAATGCAAAATGATTATCTGCGGCTAAGCGGCGTAAATACGAATAACCTGCAAAAGAAGGCACAGCAGATTTATTCAAAAACCGAAATCAAAAAATTCCGTGAAGTCAAGCCGCAGGAAACTGCAACTCCGGAGCTGCCTGAGTGGCTGACCGAGGTTTGCGGCAAATTTAAAAATAATCCTAACAACAGGACCGAATACGCAAAACAAATTTACAATTCTGATCTGGGATCAAAGCCGGGCCAAATGCCGAAAACTATCCTTAATCGCGGACAAATTATTTCGCTGCTGGGAGAGCCGACGATAAAATGCGGCTGGTCATATAAATGGTCGTGCGGAAATTATCGCGGCGGAATTGTCGGCATTATTACCGTGACATTCGACAATAATGAAAATACCGTTAGCCTGACTTATTCGTTCGAGGACGAAGCCAATTGGGTGCAGAGCGAATGGGGACAATTTTTAAATTAGTTCGGATAATTTATTTCTTAAACTGACCGATAAGCGATTGAGATTGCCACGGCTGTCTGCGGACAGCCTCGCAATGACATATAAACACAATTATGTAAAAATTGTTTTAAAAAATCGGTCAGTTTGAGTTATTTTTTCATTACCTGTTCTAAGGGTCTTAGGCGATAGAGATTGAGATACCTTCGCTGGTTGACGCGGAACTGGGTAATGAACTGATAGGGGCCGATGTCTTTACCTGCGGCTAAAGGCGCAATGTTCGACATTTTCCAATATTTATAGTAATGGTCGTGCGGGACAAGGCCTTCGCGCGAATCCCATGCAACATAAGTGATATTCTTTTGGTAACATTCCCTCACAAAATCTTCGGGTGTGTTGGCGTCGAAAGTATTTGTGTGAATAAAATTGACCTTGTACTTTGGGGCAAGATTTGCAAGGATTACGGGTACGGTGGTAACGAGTTTTTCGCCAGGCTTTGCGTTTTTGACATACCAATCTGTGAGATACTTGAACTCTATATCGCGCTGGCCGTTGCCGACAACGCCGGCCAGGACAAACTGGTTAGAGATTATCATAAGCGCAAGGACAGAGACAACGACAATTTTTGTAAAAACGGATTTTCTATCGAAATAAATCCAAGCGGCCAAAGCCAAAACGCTGACCAGAATCGCAGCCAACGGCAAAGAGACGCTTGCGACGCTCATGGGCTTTAGGCGCGGCAGGTAATCGGCGATATTCATCAGCCAGGTAAGGGCGGTAATAAACAAAATCACCTGCAATGTAATCACAAGGACTTTGGGTATTTTATTTTTTACGAGCGACCAGAAGCCGCATAGGCCGTAAACGCAAATGAGCATCACGATGGCGAAAATAGTCGCGTGATACCTGTGGATCGGGTACGGGTACTTGGCATGAATAATAAAATACGGAACAAGAAAAATGAGCAGGACAAGGATTTTCCACTGCTTTTTTATCAGGCCCCAAATTGCGCCAAAGAAGAATGTAAGAGCGACAAAAATTTTAGTAAAAATAAAAACAGCATTCATAAAAGATTTCTCGGCGCCCGGTGACGGCTGCAAAAGAGGATAGAAGCCGGTTTGCCAGAGTATTTCGGCGTGTTTTAAAAAGCCTGTTCTGTTCTCGACGCCTTCGACGAACTGGGAAGTATAATTTTTTCTGAAGATATTCAGGTAGTGCGTTCCGCCTGTGTTCTGACTCAGGATAGTACCAAGCATCCAAAGCGCAAGAGGAATCGAAGCAAGCGCTGCGTAAGCGAAGGACATCAAGCGTTCTTTTTTGCTTTTCGCATCGATCATATCGAATACGAACATTCCGGCGATGAGCGCAGCGCATTCATAACGAACCATTGTCGCAAACGACGCCATGAGATATGCCCATTTTGAACGGATGAAAATCAGATAAAACGTAATCCAAATGAAAAAAAGCATCGGGGTCTCGGCAATCGATTCTGTAAGGAGCTGAATGCCGAAAGGATTGATTATCGCGATGACAGCGAACCATATCGCGTGAACGCCAATTAGTTTTCTCGCTGCGGCCCAGAGAAAGACGAGGGTCAAAGTGTGCGAAATGGAATTAAGGAGCCAGCCGCCTCGCAGTTCGGGGCAATCACCGCCGGCAATTTTGCCAAAGAAAATCTGCAGAATGCCTGTAAGCGGAACGCGTTTGTAATCGCTTGGAATCTGGAAAGACAGAATCTCTCTGCCGATGGCGACGAAACAGTGAAAATCAAAATGCGGAACCGGCTGATGGCCCCAGTATATTACTGATTGATAGATGCCGAAAACAAAGAGAATAATGAAAATGAAAATGTCAAATTTTTTTTGATCGGACAAATCTCTTAGCGAAGAAACAAGCCCCGCTGAAGCGGAAGGCTCAACTTTATTATTGCGTTTCAGTCTTTCCATAACTGTGGCGGCGCGGCTACTGTGACCTGTTACAGTTTGATCAGTTTTTCGATTTTTTCTTTTGTCGGACATTCGATAACACCTTTTTCAGTAATAATTGCAGTTATGTTTTCCGCGGGAGTTACGTCAAAAGCCGGATTATAAATTTTTATGCCTTCAGGAGCAGTGGCCGCATCCATAAAATTCGAAACCTCGTCAGGCGATCGCTGCTCTATAGGTATAGCACTGCCGGTCTGGATTTTCAAGTCGAAAGTGGTCGATGGGGCGGCGACATAAAACGGAACGTCGTGGGCTTTTGCCAGAACGCTGAGGGAATATGTGCCGATCTTGTTCGCGGTGTCGCCGTTGGACGCGATTCTGTCTGCGCCGACAATGACGGCATCGATTTTCTTATCCTTCATAAGAGAGCCCGCCATATTATCGCAGATAAGCGTTACATCGATGCCTGACTGTTTGAGTTCCCACGCGGTGAGTCGGGCGCCCTGCATCAAAGGCCTTGTTTCATCGACATAGACTTTAAAATTTTTACCGTTTTTTTGTGCTTCGAACATCGGCGCCAAAGCCGTGCCCGTTCCGGCTGTCGCAAGAGCGCCTGCGTTGCAGTGCGTGAGAATCGCCGAATGCTCGCTGATAAACTTTTCGCCGTTGATTCCGATATTGCTGCACATCCGGATATCCTCATCATGAATTTTCAGCGCTTCGTGCAACAGCGATTTTTGCAGGTCAGCGATTTCCTCTATTTCACTTAATTTATTCTTCATTCGTTCCAGTGCCCAAAACAGATTTACGGCGGTAGGCCTTGAAGAAGCTAGATAATCAATCTGATTTTCAATTTGTTTTTTAGCATCGGATAACTCTAAATTTTTTGTTTCCTGAGCTGCAAGACAAACTCCAAACGCCGCCGCGACGCCGATCGCAGGAGCGCCTCTAACGGCCAGAGTTTTAATTGCGTTGTATAACTGCTCAACGGTTCTGCACCGGATGGCTGTAAACTCAGAAGGGAGCTTGCGCTGGTCTGTCAGTTCGAGGCAGCCGTCAACATCGCCAATCCACTCAAGAGTTTTGAAAGTTTTCAAATTATTTTATCCTTATCAATACCCGCTCCATTACTGTCGCGGCTCTGTTCCATTTAAATATTCTCTTAAATATTTAGCGGTGTAGCTTTGCTCAACGTTTAAAATTTCCTCGGGCGCACCTGCGGCGATAATTTGTCCGCCGGCCTGACCGCCTTCGGGGCCCAAATCTATTATATAATCCGCGAGCTTGATTACATCAAGATTGTGCTCGATAACAATTACGGTGTTGCCGAGGTCGCAGAGTCTTTGCAGGACGTTTAACAAATTATGGATGTCGGCGAAATGCAGGCCTGTGGTCGGTTCATCGAGGAGATAAAGCGTATGGCCTGTGGATGTTTTGCCGAGTTCGGAGGCAAGTTTTACTCGCTGAGCTTCGCCGCCGGAGAGGGTCGTTGAAGATTGTCCAAGCTGCATATAGCCGAGACCGACATCGTTTAATGTTTTAAGCAGGCGAACGACTTTTGGGAAGTTCGCGAAAAATTTCAGCGCTTCTTCGACGCGCATGTCGAGGACATCGGCGATGTTTTTGCCTTTATAAGTTATTTCAAGCGTTTGCGGATTATATTTTTTGCCTTTGCATTCCTGGCAGACAACATAAACATCGGGCAAAAAGTGCATTTCAATTTTTTTTGTGCCCTGGCCCTGGCAATGTTCGCAACGGCCGCCTTTGATGTTGAAGCTGAACCTGCCTGCGTTGTAGCCGCGGATTCTTGCTTCGCGAGTTTTCGCGAACAATTGCCTGATTAAATCAAAAACTCCTGTGTAAGTAACGGGATTGCTTCGCGGAGTTTTGCCGATTGGGGACTGGTCGATTTCGATAACTTTGTCGACGAGACTCGTGCCAAGAATGTTTTTATGTTTGCCGGGTTTTGCGCCTGAGTAATAGATTTTTCGCCAGAGGCCTTTTAGCAGAATATCCGTAACGAGCGTGCTTTTGCCGGAACCTGAAACGCCGGTAACGCAGGTAAAAACTCCGAGCGGGAATTTGACATCGATATTTTTCAAATTATTTTCGCAGGCGCCTTTGACTTCAATGCATTGATTCATTCTGACTTTGCGGCGCCGGGTCGGTACTTCGATTTTCGTTCTGCCCGAAAGATATTCGCCCGTCAGCGAGCGCGGAGCATCGTAAATGTCCTTCAATAAACCAGCGGCGATGACTTCTCCGCCGTGGTCGCCTGCGCCGGGGCCTATGTCAATAATATAATCGGCGTTTTTGATAACGTCTTCATCGTGCTCTACAACTATAACGCTGTTTCCGATTTCGGTAAGGCGTCTCAAAATTCCAAGCAGCCTGTCGTTGTCTCTTCTGTGCAAACCAATGGTTGGTTCGTCGAGAACGTAACAGCAGCCGACAAGCCCGCTGCCGACCTGTGTGGCCAATCGAATTCGCTGGGCTTCTCCGCCGCTTAAGGTTGCGCTGGTTCGGTCGAGAGTGATATAGCCGAGGCCGACGTCGAAGAGAAATTTTAACCTTGCTTTTATTTCCTTTAACGGCGCGACGGCGATGATTGCCTGCTCGCCTTTGAGGACGAGCGTTTCGAAAAATTTCTGCGCCTCTTCAACGCTCATGCTCGATACTTCGCTGATGTTTTTACCGCCTACCGTAACGGCGGTCGCTTCTTTACGCAGTCTTGTTCCGTGACATGTTCGGCAAGGCTGTTCGGAAAGATAACCGTGCAGGCGAGCCTTGACGAATTCGCTTGTTGTATTTTCCCATCGCCTGTTGAGGTTCGGAATGACGCCTTCGAAATATGTTCCGAATTTCTTTTCGTCCTGCTCAGTTGTGCCGCCCATAAGAATACGTTTTATCTCTGCCGGAATTTTCGCGAATGGGGTCTGGCGGCTGATCTCGAAATCCTCGCAGAATTTCATAATCATTGCGCTGTAATAAATATTCATACGCTTTCCGCCTTTTCGCCAGGCGTCAATCGCGCCGTTTTCCAAAGACAAATTTTTATCAGGCACAATCAGGTCTTCGTCGAATTCGAGAATCTGGCCCAGCCCGTCACAGCTCGGACAAGCGCCGTATGGACTGTTGAAGCTGAAGAGCCGCGGCGACAGTTCTTCGAGTGAAGCTTGCGGATGCTCCTCGCAGGCAAATTTTTCGCTGAATACTAAATCTTTCCATCCGCCATTGCCGCCGTTCTGCTTGCCTTGCGACGGCTCCTGTGTCATAACAAAAACAAGCCCTTCGCCAAGTTTGAGAGCGGCCTCGATAGAATCGGCAAGACGAACGCGGATGGTATCTTTGATTATCAGCCGGTCAACGACAGCGGCGATGTCGTGCTTTTTATTTTTATCAAGCTTAGGAATATTTTTTACGTCGTAAATAGTGCCGTCAAGGCGGACACGAACAAAACCTTCGCTTTGTATTTTGCCGAAGATTTCACGATGCTCGCCCTTCTGCCCGCGAATCAACGGTGAGCAAATCTGTACTTTTGTATCTGTCGGCAGAGACATAACATTATCGACAATCTGCGAAGCGTGCTGGCTGGAGATTTCCTTGCCGCAGACCCAGCAATGCGGAGTTCCCGCCCTTGCGAAAAGGACACGGCAGTAATCGTAAATCTCTGTTGTCGTCGCGACAGTTGAACGGGGATTACTTGATGCGCTTCTTTGTTCGATGGCTATTGTCGGAGGTAGGCCCTCAATGTGTTCGACTTCTGGCTTTTGCATCTGTTCGAGGAACTGTCGCGCGTAAGCGCTTAAGGATTCTACGTATTTCCGCTGGCCTTCGGCGTAAATAGTATCAAACGCGAGCGAACTTTTGCCCGAACCGCTGATGCCTGTGATAACGACAAATTTATCGCGAGGAATCTCGACGTTTATATTCTTGAGGTTGTGCTGGCAGGCGCCGATAATTTTTATGGATTTATTCATAGCAAATCAAAATTAACGAGATTGTAGTTAAACCTATCATACTTGAGAATTCAGGCAATAAACCAATTTGGCTATTGTACCAAAACAGGACAAGAAGTAAAATAATTTATATCCCGAACACAATAAATCAATGAAGATAAAGAATTTGCACAATTGGAATTTGACCCCCAAAGAAGCGATTGCTCTTCAAAAACAACTCGCCGGCGAAGTCTGTTGCTGCAAATTCACTAAAAAGATCAATACCGTCGCGGGCCTTGATTGCGCTTTTTCAAAAGATAAAAAAAATGTTATCGCCTGCTCTGTCGTGCTCTCAGCGGAAAAATTCGATATTCTCGAGACCGCTTACGAAACAATGCCGGTTACGTTTCCATACATTCCGGGGCTTTTGTCCTTTCGCGAAGCGCCCGCCTGCCTTGCCGCGATGGCAAAGTTGAAAACTACTCCCGATTGCGTAATCGTTGACGGCCAGGGAACTGCACATCCGCGAAGATTCGGCATTGCCTGCCATCTCGGTCTTTTTTTAGATATGCCAACGATTGGCTGCGCTAAAAGCCGGTTAATCGGTGAATTTAGTACTCCGGCCGGACGAAAAAGTTCGACAAGTCCTCTCACATATAAAGGTGAAATAATCGGCTCGGTGGTGCGAACACGAGACAATGTAAAGCCGGTTTTTGTTTCAGTCGGCCATAAATGCAGGCTACAAGACGCGATAAGAGTGGTATTACAATGCTGTATAAAATACCGTTTGCCCCAACCCAGCAGGCTTGCGCACCAAATTGTAACCAACCTCAAAACCCGCTAAGAAAACGACTCCTGACACCATTATTTTCAGATGAAATGACTCCTGATATTAACTTCGTCATAAAAAAAACGACTCCTGGCACCGTTTTTTTGTTTTTCTTGTTTATTCGTTAAAAAATGAGGGGTTCAGCAGGATAGTGCTAAAAATTAAATCAATAGATTAAGCAATTGGGTTTTCAAGCGGCTATAATCATCAGTGTAAAAGGGTGGAATTGAACATATCTGAATGGAATTGATACTTTGTTATTTGTTAACTGAAAGAAGAATGCGACTATGATAAATTCGCTTACGAAAAAGAAAACGCTGGCGGCACTTGCCGCAGAAGCATACGCACAAAATAAAAGACTGGCCGCGCCGCTGGCAGGTTTTCCGGGCTGCGATTTGCTGAATATGTCCATAAAGGTCGCTCAGCAAAATTACGGAATGCACTACAACTGCATCGAGGCCCTGGTCAATAGGCTCAGACCTGACGCGGCGTTTATGATGATGGACCTCTCGGTTGAGGCCAATGCGCTCGGATTGCCGGTTAGATTTCCAACGCACGAATCCAGCACAGTCGAACACCATCCTATTAATACCGTCGATGATCTCGATTATCTCAGGCAGATAAATATTCTGCAGGATGCGAGAATTCAATCTTATATCAAAACAATCGAGATGATGAAACTTGGCCTTCCCGACGAAGTCCTTGTCGGCGCGTATGTAATAGGGCCGGTGACGCTTGCAGGTCTGCTCGAAGGCGCCCAGCAAGTCGCTATGGATTCGGTTCTTGAGCCGGATAAACTCGACGAGTTCTGCAGATTCACAACATCGGTAATTATCGAATACGCTCGTGCGCTTGTAAACGCGGGCGCTGATATGCTCTGCATTCTTGAGCCGACAGGCGTAATCCTCGGGCCTGAGCAGTTCGATAGGTTCAGCGGACAATACGTAAATCATATTCTTCAAAGCTACAAATACGCAGGCGTGGATACAATTTATCATATCTGCGGAAATACAATGCACCTTATAGACGGAATGGCCAAAAGCGGCGTCGGGGCAATCAGCATCGATTCGCCCGATACAGGTTTTGACATTGTAAAAGCGCTCGAGCAGGTTCCTCAAAAAGTCGTGGTAATTGGAAATGTAAATCCGACAAGAATAATGAAAGACGGAACACCTGAAGAAGTCGCGAAAGAAACAAAAGATTTGCTCGAAAAGACAGCAAAATACCCGAACTTTATTTTAAGTACGGGATGCGATCTGCCGCCTGGGACGCCGCTGAAAAATATGCAGGTATTTATGGAGACGGCACGGGAATTTAAGATTTAGAACGCCGCGTGGGCTTCTGTCTTCGCTAAAGCTACTTATTCCCATTTGTGTTCTTTGACGCAGCCGAGGATTGCTTCTGCGCATCTCAGTGCGGCAAGGCCTTCTTCGCCCGTTACTTCAGGACGTTTTGTCTTATCGGCAACAGCGGCCAAAAACGATTCCTGCTCGACTCGCAGAGGCTCCCTGTCATCAATATCGAGCTGCTCAATGTGAAGCAGGTCGGGCCAGTTAACGCCGGTGAAATCGAAAGTGCCCAGAGCCTGTTTTTCCTTGACCCATTTGACAACATCGACATTGGGGTCGGTCTTTATCACAATGCCTTCCTTCTTGAGGAAGTCGAGACTCAAATATGCCTGCCTGCTGAAGACGCGAATTTTTCGCACTGTTTTGAGCGCAAGCCTTGAAGCGGTTACATTGGCGACACAGCCGTTTTCAAAAAAGATTCGAGCGTTGCAGATATCCTCCGCATCGGCAATAACGTTTACACCGAAGGCATCGACTTTTTTAACAGGGCTTTGCGCGAGCGCCAAAATAATGTCAATATCGTGAATCATAACATCGAGAACAACGCCGATATCCGTCGAACGGAAAGGATAAGGGCTGATTCTTTCTGCCTGAATAAATTTCGGCTCTATTTTCAATCTCTTCATCGCCTGAACAACGGGGTTGCATCTTTCGGAATGGCCGACAGCGACAACAGTATCGTATTCTTTGGCGAGCGCGACGATCTTTTCGCCCTGCTCGGCGCTTGCTGCAAGAGGTTTTTCAATCAGCACGGCAATTTTATTTTTTATAAAAAGTTCCGCAAGTTCCAGATGACTCGTGGTGGGAGCGGAAATTGTAACCGCGTCAACTTTGCCGATAAGCTGCGCAGGGTCAGTAAAAAATTCGCATTTAAATTCCTTTGCGAGCTTTTTCCCCTTTTCCTGCTGAAGATCGACAATAGCCGTCAGGCTGCTTTCCGGCAGCTTGCTGAGTACCTTTGCGTGAATTCGGCCCATTTTTCCGGCGCCGATAACTGCTGTTCTGATTTTATTCATTTGATCCTTTTATCCGCTCCATAACTGTCGCGGCTCTGAATTATCAATGTCCTTTTCTGCGAA